>CAITRH010000327.1 GCA_903894755.1 uncultured delta proteobacterium | reverse complement strand
GCGACCCGCGGGGCTTGTTTCGGATTCGAGGTGAGCATGGGTGGCGACCCGCGGGGCTTGTTTCGGATTCGAGGTGAGCTTGGGTGGCGACCCGCGGGGCTTGTTTCGGATTCGAGGTGAGCCTGGGTGGCGACCCGCGGGGCTTGTTTCGGATTCGAGGTGCATTTCGACGTGACCAGCGGGACTTTGCGGCGAGCATGGCAGCGAGAGACGAGGCGTCGCGGGCAGCGCTTGGGGAGGTGCTCGAGCGTTTTGTGAGCTCGAGGATGTTGGTTCAGTACGAGAACGCCGACGGGCTCGTAGCGCGCCTGGTGCGGGCCTTGGGTCGAATCCCTCGCTTTCTTTTGCGACCCACCGGTTGAAAGCGGGCTAGCGGAGCGTTTAGACGCCTGGTCAGGCGAGATCGAGGGGGGGGGTCGACGAGCTCGTTGGCTTTGTGCGAGCGGCTTTGCAAAAGGAAAGGCCGACACCTAGACAGGGCCGGGACTCGCCCTAGAGGAATGCAATGAACCTAGGAGCCGAGTCATGAAGCGAGCGAGCGAAACCGTCTGTTTGGTCCTGGGCGGAGGGCGTGGAACGCGCCTGCATCCCCTCACGCGCAACCGTTCGAAGCCTGCGGTACCGCTTGGGGGCAAGTACCGCCTGATCGACGTACCCATCAGCAACTGTCTGAACAGCGGGCTCAACAGAATCTACGTACTGACGCAGTATCAGAGCGCAAGCCTCAATGAGCACATGAAGGCTGCTTACAGCTTCGATCGCTTTGGCGGGGGCTTTGTGGAAGTCCTTGCCGCCGAGCAGCGCGTCGAAAGTGAAACCTGGTACCAGGGGACAGCCGACGCGGTCCGTCAAAACCTAATGCACCTGGGAAGTCGCTGGCGCGAGGTTCTCATCCTGTCTGGCGACCAGCTTTACCAGATGAACTTCCAGAACCTCATCAAGCACCACCGCGAAAGCGGCGCAGCCATGAGCATCGCGGTACTTCCTGTTGGAGCCGACATGGCTCCTGCCTTGGGGATCCTTCAGGTGGATGACAAAGGAAGGGTGGTACA
Source organism: uncultured delta proteobacterium (assembly GCA_903894755.1). GTDB lineage: Bacteria > Myxococcota_A > Polyangia > Polyangiales > Polyangiaceae > CAITRH01. The sequence goes on along the minus strand of CAITRH010000327.1, from coordinate 1,363 downwards.
TTTCCACGAGAAGCCTGCCCACAGCGAGCTCGGGCCGCTTGCGAGCGATCCTGCGCTTCTGAAGACCTTTGGCGTAGAGGCCCCGGGACGTCCCTATCTCGCCTCTATGGGCATTTACCTGTTCGATCAGAAGGTGCTGTTCGACGAGCTCAACGAGTTCCGCCACGTCGACTTCGGGCGGGACCTATTCCCCGCCTGCATTCGCAAGCACAAGGTCCAGACCTTTGTGTTCGACGGCTACTGGGAGGACATCGGAACCGTGGCGTCGTTTCACGAAGCCAACCTACTGCTTGCGAAGAGCCCTGCGCCCTACCAATTCTTTGGGGACCTGGGTATCACCTACACGCGTCCCAGGACGCTTCCCGTCACTCAGCTTGGCAAGGTGAGCATCCGCGACGCGATCGTAGCGGAGGGATGTCGCATCGAGTCGGCTGATCTTGAGGAGTCCATCGTGGGGATCCGGTCTATCCTGGGCGCGAATGTGACACTGAGGAAGACGATTGTGATGGGGGCTGACTACTATGAGAGCTCCGACGACCGAGAGGACAACCGTCGCAAGGGACGTCCCAACGTTGGCATTGGCAGCAACGTGATTATCGAGCACGCAATTGTCGACAAGAACGCGCGCATTGGCGACAACGTGATCATCCGCCATCCGCCCGATGTGTCCCCTCAGGAGACGGAGCACTACTCGGTCCGCGACGGGGTCATTTGCATCTACAAGGACGCGATCATTCCCAACGGCACGCGCATCGGGTCGTAGGGAGAGCTCTTCTCCCTCGACGAGGGAACCCGACACCACGAATGGCCCCTGTCTTCCGGTCCCCTACGCGCCGTCGCCCGCGCACCATCGAGGTCGGCTCCGAGGGCCTCTACGCCGTGGCTTTTACCAGGTCGACGAAACCCGACACGCTCGGAACTCTGTTTGCCTCCGGCGACGCGCGCACGGTGACACCCTGCAATGGCCAATTTCACGGCGCGTTGCAGGTCCCTTTCGACGCCTGTACCGTCACGGAGGTGCACCGCAAACCAGGCGCAACTGTCGTCATTTCCGCTGGTACAACCGATCTCGAAGTATACGGTCCGTTGTTTCTTATCTTCCGTGGCCCAAGCTGCTTGCCAGCATGCCACGGCCAGCCCACCTGCACAGGCGCTTTGGTAGAGTGTGAGGGCGTGTGCCTTATCCTTTGCGACGCCGTCGCCGTTGTCGAATTTGCGCCCGAGCGCATTGCAGAGCGTCGGGTGCAGTTCCGCTGCGTGCTTGGAATTATGCGGCCTCCGCGAGCTCGGGAAGGGGTGCCGGAACCGTTCGTTGGATGCGAGGAACGGGCTGTTCAAACGTGGGTTGTGCGAGGAGGGGCAG
>CAITRH010000326.1 GCA_903894755.1 uncultured delta proteobacterium | reverse complement strand
TGGTGCGAACGACCGCCTCCCCTAGGATGTTCCCGTTGCAGGGCTGACCTGGTCATCGCTCCAGCCTTCGGTGAGAATTATCCGGAGGCTCCATTCGTCTCTGCTTCGCCAGAGTGCGCTTTGCTCTCCGGCGCGAACGGATTAGGGTAGAAAAGTGGCTTGGTTGCCACGGCAGATGAATTGGGAGGTGTCCAGATGTGGAAGGGTCTATTGATTTTTATCGGTTTGGCGGCGTTCGGTGCCGCCTGTTCCAGTAGTTCGAGTTCGACGGGGGACGGGGGCGCATCCGACACTGGCGCGGACGTGGTGGTCCGGCGCGAGGGAATTCTTTTCGGTCGGCTCGCTGAGGCGGGGGGAACGACCGTTATTGGGGACGCGACCTTAAGTGCCGCAGGGGTGGAGGCGAAGACCAACAACCAGGGCTTCTTTGCCCTCAAAGCTCTCCCCTCTGGCCAGGAGGTGATGCTCAAGGTCACCGCGACGGGCTATGCTCCGGCGGTCAAGTTCGTCACTATCCCCTCTGAGGGCAGCAGTTTTGTCCAGCTCTCCATGCTCAAGTGGGGAGCCACGACGACGTTCGACGTGACCGTGGGCGGAAGTATTTCCTTTGGCGGCGCCAGTGTCACCATCCCGGCCAACGCCATCGATGCCACCGGGCAGGTTAGGATCAACCTAGGCACACTGGACGCGAGCGATCCCGGGCAGCTCTCGGGTTTCCCCGGAAACTTCCGCACCAATGCCGGCGGGCTCCTCGAGAGCTTTGGAGCCATCGTCGTGGAGGCCCTCGATGCGGCCGGGAACGTTGTGAACCTCAGGGCAGGTCAGAACGCTGCGGCGGTCATTCCGGTCACCTCCCTGTCGACCACCATACCTCTGTGGCGCTTCGACACGACGGCGGGGACCTGGACAGCGCAGGGCACCCTCACCTGTACTGGTGGGAGCTGCAGTAGCAGCATACCGAGCCTTGGCTGGTGGAACGCAGACCAGGTCATGGAGACCACCTGTCTTCAGGTTTGCGCGCAGAATTCCTCTGGACGCACCGCGGCCGGCGTGAGTCTCGAGGCTCAGGGGGCGGACTACAATGGCACCAGCTATGGGTCCACAGGGCTCGACGGCTGCGCCTGCCTCAACGTCAAACGCAACGCCAACGTTCAGATCTACGCCATCACTTCTGGCGGTCGCGTAGGCCCCGTTGCAAAAGCGACGGCGTCCAACAACCTCCAGTGCAGCGCGGGGGCAACCTCCTGCGACAAGGTGACCCCCAACCTGGTTGTGGAGACTCCGAAGTTCCAGGGCATTCTTACCTGGACATCGACACCGCGGGATCTGGACTCGCACTTTACGGGCCCCTGTCCTGCTCCTGGGGACGCGGGCGATAATTCCTGCACTGGCCGTTTCCATATCTACTTCTCATCGAGGGGCATTCTGACCCAGAGCCCCTTCGCCTACCTCGACACGGACGAGACCGGCGGCTACGGCCCTGAGATCACGTCCCTTGGCCGCTGCACCAGCGGTATTTACAGGTACTTCATTCGTCGCTACAGCAGCGACGGTCCCATCGAGAGCTCGCTCGCTCAGACCCGCATTCTTCTCCCCAACAACAACGTTGTTGAGAAGTCCGTGCCTACCGTGAACCCCACCGACCAAAGGAACTGGATCGTCGGGGAGCTCACATGCACCAGCGACAACTGCGATTGCACATGGCGAGATATCGATACTTTTGTCGACGACACTTCCGCAGAGGCCGCTCCGTAAGGCCGAATTCTCCTCAAGTGGTCCTTAGCTTGACGTGCCATCCCAACTCTTTGAGCAAGCGCCGGTTGTCAGGGTCGGCAACTTGCGCGGACGCAGATGATGGGTCACCTGCTCCTTGAGCTTCGCTGCGCTTTCCTTATATCCCTCCTGCTTTCCTTCACGGTCCTTTTTTCCGCATGATGCACTCCAGCAAGGTGCATCGGGACTGGACTTGGCGCTTGCCCCGCGCTCGTGCTGGTGCTAGGCAGAATCCCTACGGTGGGGACGTGAACGCTAGGAAAACAGGAGCCGACCAAAACCCATTGTCGACGAATTGTGCGACATCTTCGTATACGACTGCGTCGACTGAGCTACGATGCACGTTGGTCTTCCTAACCCTCGAGCCGCAGGGGATGGAGGACACAAATTCGGCGACATTAGCGTTGCGCAAAGACAGCGGTTCGGTGGATCGCTCAAGAAAATGATGTCCTCCAAAACGGAAGCTCTCCAAGCCGAGATAGCTCATCTCAGATCGGCAAACGCGCGTCGGTCTGCCGAGCTCGATGACGCCAAACGTGTCGATGACGCCCTGCGCGAAAAAGAGGCACTCTACCTGGCCTTGCTCGATGACTCGAGTGATCCCATCTTTGCCCTGACCAAGGATGGCGTCTATCTCTATATCAACAACGCCTTCGGAGACCAGATCAAGAGATCGCCAGACGACGTCATCGGCCGGAACTTATGGGACGTCTTTCCCAAGGCGGCCGCTGATCAGAGGTTTGCGGGCCTGCAAGCGGTGCTCGAGAGCCGCCAGACCAAGGTGATCGAGGTGGTGGCGGAAGAAGGCGGAAAGAAGACCTTCTTCATCACCACCATCAAGCCGATGCAAAAAAAGCTCGGCCCGCCCGATGCCGTACTCTGCATCTCCAAGGATATCACTGACCGCAAGAATGCCGAGGACGAGCTGCGCAGGCTCAATCAGCATCTTGAGCTGCGCGTGGCGGAACGTACCGCCGAGCTCTTCGCCGCCAACGAGCAACTGCGCGCCGAGATCGCCGAACGAAAGCGGGCTGAAGAGGAGCACAAGTGGATTGAAGCCGAGCTCCAGCAGGCCCGAAAGATGGAGGCGGTGGGCAGACTGGCCGGAAGCGTGGCTCACGACTTCAACAACATGCTGGGGGTGATCAGGGGCAATACCGATCTGGCCATCATGGAGCTGCCGGCCACCAGTCCTGTTCACGAGCACCTAGGTGAGATAGCTACTGCCTGCGCACGCTCTGCGGATCTGACCCGACAACTCCTTGCCTTCGCCAGCAGACAGGTCATCGCCCCCACAGTCCTGCAGGTCAACAGCACCATCGAAAGCATGCTCAAAATGCTGCGGCGGCTGATGGGGAAAAAGGTCCGGCTACACTGGACACCCGCAGTCGACGTCTGGCCCGTGAAGATGGACCCTGTCCAGATCGACCAGATTCTGCTCAACCTGGTCGTCAATGCTCGCGACGCCATCGGGGGGGCCGGCAATGTGATGATTGCGACGGAAAACCGCATACTGGATATGTCCCATTGCGACCATTACCCCAACGCCATGGCCGGGCAGTATATGCAGCTTGTGGTGAGAGACGACGGCTGTGGCATGGACCGCGAGGTTGTCGGGCACATGTTCGAGCCGTTCTTCACGACCAAGGAGCCAGGCAAAGGAACAGGGATCGGTCTTGCAACGGTCTACGGTATCGTCAAGCAAAACAATGGTTTCATCCTCGTAAACAGTGAGCGCGGGAAAGGGACCGAGTTCCAAGTCTGCCTCCCACGCTACCACTCCGCCGATGCCGCAGCCTCCGCATGACGCCGCTGGGCAGCATCCCGTAGCCTTGGCGTGAGGATCGCGCGACCTCACACGTTGGTCTTGTTCGCGCTGGGCTGTGTCCCTCCGCGGATGATGCCATCGGCTGATTTCGAGGGGGTGCGGGTGGTGGGAAACACGCTGATGGATGCAAGAGGTCCGGTGCGTCTTCTTGGCGTAAACCACTCTGGAGCAGAGTACGCGTGTGTCAAGGGACTGGGGTTTTTCGACGGGCCCCCGGCCGACGAGCTTGCCGTGGCAATACGCAGCTGGGGGGCGAACACGGTGCGGCTTCCCTTGAACGAACACTGTTGGTTAGGTTCGGCCTCTGGGGCGTTCAGTGGCGAGGGGTACCGCCGTGCTCTCGAGGACCGGGTGAGGACCCTTCGCAAGCACGGGTTGTACGTGATCGTGGATCTTCATTGGAGCGCTGCGACTGGACGGGCTGCAATGGGGCAGGAGGCGATGGCCGATGGGGCGAATGCACCGGCGTTTTGGGGGTCTGTGGCGAGCCGCTTCAGGGATGACCGTGGGGTGTTGTTCGATCTGTTCAATGAGCCGTTCCTTACGGGGCCCAATGCCTGGACCTGTTGGAATCACGGCTGCGTGGGACCGCAAGGAGACCGGGTTTCTGGGATGCAGGAGCTGATCGATGCGGTTCGAGGGGAAGGGGCAACCAATGTGCTTCTGGTGGGGGGATTGGATTATGCAAACGATCTCCGAGGTTGGCTAGCGCAGGGGCTTCGTGATCCGCTGGGTCAGCTGGTTGCGTCGTTTCATGTGTACAATTTCAACCGGTGTCGCGACGAGGACTGTTGGGAAAGGGAGATAGCTCCCGTGGAGCGTCAGGTTCCAGTGGTGGCAGGGGAGCTTGGAGAGAACGACTGCGAGCATGGCTTCTTGGACCGCTTTGTACGTTGGGCCGATACGCGCGGGGTGTCCTACCTTGGCTGGACCTGGAACCTTTGGGATTGCCGCAGTGGCCCGTCCTTGGTGACCACGTGGTCGGGGACCCCAACGCTGTTTGGCGAGGGGCTTCGGGTGCATCTACTTGGACGTCCGCGCTGAGCATTGGGCCATGCCGCGGCTCAAGGGGTGAAGCGCCGCGCGATCCACCGGAGCGCCTGAAGGATCGCGTCGGCCTCGGTACGTTCCGCGTACTCGCGTGACCACGACAGCGTGAGCGCGAGCCTCGGAGCAAGTCCTTGCGCCCTGACCTCTGCCTCGGCGCGCACGAAGGTCCAGAGATCGGCAACCGTGAAGCAACCGAACACTTCGACGGGACCTTCCTGCGGCGGCTGCCCGAGCTTCGTCCAGACCACCGCCA
>CAITRH010000325.1 GCA_903894755.1 uncultured delta proteobacterium | reverse complement strand
TGGTGTCGTCGCTGTCCGAGGTGACCTGGGGCGAGGTGTTGGATCAAGCGCTCGAGGCCTATGGGTACCACATCGAAGACGACGAGATGCGCGTGGAGCTGCTGGCGCAATTGAAGGGGACTGAATCCGCAATGCCGCTGGTCCAGTTTGCGTTGACGCAACTTTGGCAACGACGTGACCCGGGACGTAAGGTCGTTCCGCGGGCTGCGCTGTCGGCCATTGGCGGGATCGGTGGCGCCCTGGAGATGCACGCCAATGCGACGCTGGCGCAGGTGTCGGGGCTGTCTCCACTGGCGTCGGACCGGGTGAGGGAGATCCTGTTGTCGCTGACAACGGCGCAGGGGACTCGCGCGACCCGTACGTTGGTGGAGCTTCGGCAGCGTTTTGCGGGGGACGTTACCGTGTCCATTGTGGACTTGCTGGAGAGCGCGCGACTGGTTGTGCACGAGCGGGACGGGCTGACGTTGGCGCATGAAGCGCTTCTTACGCGATGGGGGACCTTGGCAGGATGGATTACGGAGGCACGGGAAGACCGATTGCTTGCCGAGGCCATTGAGCGTGATGCTGCGGAGTGGTCGGAGCGGGGTGATCCGGACCGATTGTGGAAAAAGCGGCGACTGGTGGCGGCCGAGGACGTGGCGCGTCGCGCGGGCGTCGACCTCAGCGTGAACGGTCGTGCGTTCGTGCAAGCGGGGAGGCGTGAGGAGCGACGCGCGCGGGTGCTGCTGGCCTCACTCGCGGCCGTGCTGGCTGTCGCCGTGGGGCTCACAGGACTGCAGTACGTGCGCGGGATTCAGAAAAGTCAGCGAGCGACCACTGCGGCGCTCGCCGAAGCGACGAAGGCAAAGGACCTGGCAGAAAGCAAGAAAGTGGAGGCCGACCGAGCACGGGACGATGCGCAGCGGGCTCAGGGAGAGGCCGAGAGGTCACGGCAGGAGGCGGCGAACAAGAGCCAGGAACTGGAGAAGAAGAACCGGGAGTTCGACAATTTGCTCGCTCGGGTGGGGAGGGCAAAAACCGCTGCCGAGCTCGCGGAGGCGCAGCGGGCGATTCAGGACGTGCGCGGGGGCGTCGCGGTCAAGTCTGCCCTACCTCCGGCGGCTCCACCGCCTGCCACTCCCACCGTGGTACCACCCGATTGAGGGCTCACGGGTCTGCAAAGGACCGGGCCCCTGCCAGCGACTTGGCGAACAATCCGGGTGCTTCAAAGCGCTCGCGACACAGATCGAAGGCGACGGTCAGCGCACCGATGCGACAGACGGGATATTCGGCAGCAGTTTTGGCTTCCTCGCCCACGAACTCGATGAGAGGCGCGGGGCCCGCGGTCATGGCGTATGCAGCGTTGTGGTCACGCAGGGCGCGCAGGGTCAGAAGCGGTTCCCCTGCGGACGTCCAAAAGCGCACCGTCGTGTCCTCGGAGCTTGTGACCAAGGTCTTGCCATCCGCCAAAAACGCGACGGCGGTGATTGGCGCCGCGTGCGCTTCCGTTTTGTGGAGTTCGGCCCCCGTGGCGACATCCCAAAGACGGATGGTCTTGTCGAAGGCAGCCGAAGCCAGCGTCTTGCCCTCTGGGGAAAAGGCGATAACAGTGATCTCCTGCGTGTGCCCTTGCAGCGTTCGGATCTCGGTCCACGTCGCCGTATCCCACAGGCTTATCGTCTTGCCAGAGCTCAAGGCCAGCAACTTGCCGTCCGGCGAAAACGCAATGGACCAACTCGCATATTGTAGAGTGTGGACCTCGGTCCCCGTCGTAACGTCCCACAATCGGACGGTATTGTCCTCAGAAACGGAGGCCAGCCTCCTGCCGTCCGGCGAAAACGCGACGGCATAGATCGAGCCCGTATGTCCTTGCAGCTTGTGGACCTCGGTTCCCGCCACGATATCCCACACACGCACCGTAGGATCTCTGGCCTCGGACCCCGTGGCCAGACTCTTACTGTCTGGCGAAAACGCGATCGCACGGATCGAGTCCGTGTGCCCGCTGAGCCTGCGGGGCTCGGTCGTGAGGCTCCCGAACACCACGTCGGCCAAGTCGTCAAACGCAATGGTCTTGCCGTCCGGCGAAAAGGCGAGACGAAGGAACCCCGAAGCTACTCGGAGGGTGTGCGTCAATGTCCCCATCCCGAGGTTCCACAGGTGTACCGTCCCGTCCCAGGTTCCCGAAGCCAGACTGCCGGCATCCGACCAAGGAGCGACAGCAACGACTGGCTCCGCGTGCCCCCTCAGCTTGCGGACTTCGGTCCCCTTTGAGACATCCCACAACTGCACGCTTCCTTTTTTGCCCGCGGATCCGGAAGCCAGCATCTTGCCGTCCGGCGAGAACGCAGCTGTCCTAACATTGCTCCCTTGAAGGTTGCGGATACCAGTTCCCGTGGCGACGTTCCAGAGACGCACCGAATCGTAATCGAGCGGGGCAGCAAGGCTCTTGCCGTCCGGGGCAAACGCCACGAAGTCAATTGAACCCTTGCCTAGGAGCTTTCGGATTTCGGTCCCTGTAGCAACGTTCCACAGGCGTACGGTCTTGTCCCCGGACCCCGAGGCCATGGTCGTGCCATTCGACGAGAAGGCTACGGAATGAACGCTGTCCTGGTGCCCTTGCAGCTTTCTGATCTCGGTCCCCGTAGCGACATTCCACAAGCGCACGGTCTTGTCCGAAGACCCAGAGGCTATGGTCTTGCCATTCGGGGAAAACGCAAGCGCATGGATCTTGTCCGTGTGCCCTTGCAGCTTGCGACGCTCCGTTCCCGTTGTGACATCCCAGAGGTGTACGGCCTTATCCGCGGAGCCCGAGGCCAGCGTTTTGCCATCGGGCGAAAACGCAACGCAGTAGGCGGGCTCACTATGCTGCAGTTTCGCAACTTCGGCTCCCGTCGCCGTGCTCCACAAGCGAACGGTCTGGTCGAGGGATGCGGAAGCGAGCGTCTTGCCGTCCGGCGAGAACGAAATGGAAAAGATGAACGCCGAGTCTGGAATCCCAGGGATGTGGCTGTGCCCCTCGAGATAGATGCTCTCGCGAAAGCTGAGGTAGCTATCGTGAATGATCACCACATTCAGAGACGCCACCGCCAGAAACCGACCATCGGGGCTCCATGCAACTGCGCCCACATCCCCGGGAAACCCGTTGGGAACATCCACCACGACCTTCTTCCCTGTCGCCTCGAGGTCGACTATCGCCCTGTCGAAGAGCCTTTGCGCCTCCGCGTTATCCCCCAGCTGTTTCGCCAAGAGTCCCGCTTGATAGAGTGCCTTGCCGTTGGGGCGGTAGAGGGACCACGCCTGCAAAAAAAGCCGCTTCGCTTCGGCGAATTGCTTCTGTTTCTCAGCCTCGGCAGCCGCATAGTACACCTTGCGCATCGCTTCTTTCGCGGCCTCGTCGAAGGTTTTCCCCTCCAGTGCCGTGATGTGCTCCAGAGCCTTCTTCGCTGACGTGCGAGCCGCTTCCGGAGCGCTGGTGCTTGCCTCGACCGTCGCCGCGACCTTTCGTACTTCGTCGCCCCGTCCAAGCTCCGCCAGCGCGGAAAGGAGAGCGCCCCACGTTTCCGGAGCGCTCTTCGAACACAGCGCGTCGGCCCGTTCGATCACCCTCACGGTGCGATGCAGTTTGCCCGCTGCAACGAGTCCCGGGACACGTGCGCGTTGCTCGGCGGCGATCTCGCAATCCGAGCGTTTCGGCGTAGTCGCCGCTGCACTGGACGATGCAGGAGGCGGCACGGCCTGCACCGTGGCCGGGTGGCCGGACGCGCACGCGACCAAAACCACACAGAAAAACAAGAGCAGAAGGGAGAGATGAACTTGACTCGGAAAACGGCGCATGCCCCCCTCCATATCGCAAATCTCGACTGCCCGTCCGCCTTTTCGTCAGACCGCTCCTACTTTCAGCGTCGAAACCAACTCAGCGCCGAGATCGCGGTCGCGGTCGTTTCACTTCCGTAACAGACCGCAGGTCAGTCTGGTGGAGACCATGCCATGCGTACCTGTTCGACCTCTTCGGCCGTGAGCACAGTGCCCCGCGCTGGGGAGTCCACAATCGTGAATCCATGGCCTTGGCCGAAGTACCATGGGTCCGAGTTGTCTGCAGGATACCGTTTGGGATGCAGGGGGCGCGCTTGCCCCATGTCGTTTCGTTTGGCGGACTCAGCAGCCTCGAGCGCCTCCCCCAGGCCTCGGAGGTGGGTCCCAGAGGCAGGATCGACACTGATGACGAAGCGCCTCTTCTTGTCATCGGACCAATCCACCGTGAGAAATCCGTAGCCATGTGCGCCTGGAGCTGCGCGGTCGGTCCTGGCAAACATCTTGAAAAGAAGGCTGCGTGGGTGGTCCAAGTAGAGGCCGACGACAGGCTCGGAGCATCCACCAACGCGCCCGCCGCAGGTCCGCCCCCGAGCTTTGTCCTCACTGTACTCGTTGCTATCTTGCGCTAGCAGCAGCCTTTCCCTTGGAAACCAGCCCGGCTCGGCCGCAAAGACGGTTGAAAAGTCGAACGAAGGCGTGCGCTCCATCAGGCGCTCCACCAGGAAGCAAGCGGCGTCGACGGTCCGCAGACCTGCTTCGAGCAGGTCCATATTGGTGACCTGACGACCCCGACGGACGCGCGTGAGATGTTGGTGGGCAACGAAGATTGCATACAGTGAATCGCCAACGCGGTCCGCTGGGGACACGAACCCTTGGTCGACGCGCGTGACGTACCCTGCGAGAGCGTTGAGCATGGCTTCTCGTGGCTTGCCTTCCAACCACTCGAAAGCGGTGTACAGACCGGCGGCGCAGTCGAGGTCTGGCTGTTCGTGAAGGCGGAACTCGATCTCGGAGCGAGCAACGCCCCGAAGGTGATCGAGCACCAGCGCAGGATTGGCATTCAGCAGTTCGCAAGCGGAGCCTGCGGTTGCGCCGGTAGCGTGCGTGTCGACTATTCCAGGGACCGCTACATTGCCCGTATCGATGTAGACGACCCCAGGTTCCGGGGTCGCGACAAAACCCATGGGGACGAAGTCGATCCAGTAGCGCAGCAGGGCATGGAGGCCAATGATGGATGCAGGACGTGCCATGTTCTTCATGGCGTGCTGCCCCAGGTCTCGAAGTGAGTAGTTGACCTCTTCGGGCTCGGTCCACACGGAGGGACCGCCAGGTCCGAACACGGACTTCTCCACGGCGACCGGCATCGGCAAGTTCTTGGTCAGTCCTTCTACGCGTGCCGCGGTATTCACCGTATCGCCCAGTGTGCTCAAGTGGCAACGCCGAAGACCTCCAAGGAGACCGGTTGCCACGGGACCGCGGGCAATGCCGACTCCAATTTGAAGAGAAGGGAGCGCAGCGTGAGTCCAGAGTGCGTTCAGATGGTGGAGCCGAAGGAGGCATTTGGCCGTTTGCGCCAGCACGCGTCCTGCGCTTGCCTGGGGTCCATCGAAGGCGTTGAAAATCACGAAGATCGCGTCTCCGATGAATTCCAGGATCATGCCTCCTGCGGCTTCCAGTTCCTCGTTCATCACCTTGAACACTGGGCTCAGTAAGTCAAAAAGCGCCTCCGGTGGCAGCTTCTCGGTGAGCGTCGAATAGCAGCGGACGTCCATCATCCATGCGATGCCATCCTGGTGGCGCGACACGGGCGCCCCCAGTGTGCGAAGGGTGGCTTTCCACGCGCCAGGGCCGAGAAACCGCGACATGAGGGAGTCCTGAAAGGCCTCGGGGGCGATCTCCTTGAGAAGCAACTCCACGTCGGCGAGCGGCCGCGCCAGCTCCCAAGCTGAAAGTACGTCGATCACTGCGGCTAGCTGGCACGGTTGGAGCGAATGGAGCACCGCACGGTTGCAGAAGCGACGTCGGATCTGGCAGAGCAGGTTGAAACTAGGAACTGCAAAGCTCTCCGGTAGGGGGTCCGTCGAGCGCCAGTCGAGGCCCAGTAGGAGCGGCGGACAGTCCTTCTCTTGGCAGTTTTCTACCGACGGGCCACTCGTGTCGCTACTGCACGCCTGCGCCCAAGTGTCGAGCAGTCGCGTGGACCCTGTCCATTCGGAAGGCACGTTGTCAAACGCAGGCTCGGTCCTGGCCTGCCCTATCAGGATGTCGAACAACCGCCTCACCATGCTGGCCCGCAACACTTCGCTGGGCATGTCGGCTTGCACAGCGTCATCGTGCCAGCGTGTGAGGAATTCGGAAGCCACGCGGAGGTCTCTCCAGCGCAGTGCGACGCTAACGAGGCCCCAGTAAGCTAGGGCAGCGTCCGCCGGTCGCAACGCGGGATAGGGGGATGGCGTTCGGACTGCTTGGAGCACGTTTTTCGCACCAAGCTCGGATATCCCGAGGCCGATCTGACAAAGGCCTCGAAGCAGCACCGGGCGAGCAGTGGGAGCGCCGGCCGCGCGCTCGTGCTCATAGAGGCGAAACGCGATGGAGAGCGCCCGCTGCAGTGAGTAGGGATCCCCCAGACGGACCAGCAGCCGACAGACCTCCGCCCACTCGTCTGCCGGGTCGGACTGAGGCCTCCAGCGTGCGATGGGGGTCTCGCCGAGGGTGGCGCATTGATCGCTTGCGTGTCGTGTGGCGGTCTCGACCAGGAGGCGCAACTGAGCAGCGATATCGGAAGGGGTCCGGCACGCATCTAGCGCCAACCCTGTGGACTGCGATGGGATCATCAGAGGCCCTAGTAACAGGTGAGGTCATCGACCTTATCCTGGTGTTGTTGCGGTTCGTGATCAGTGGCCGCCGAATCTGGCACGGTGCAGAGCGTCGCAATCATCGTGCGCCATGAGCAGCACTTCCTGATTCGCTGCAAGGAATATCGCGCCATCTTTGCAGTACAGGAGGCGCTGCGTCTGGCCGGACGCGCAGGGGGCGGAGGGTTTTGGTTAGGCCTTGGTCGAAGGTGTGGCGGGCCTTGATGCCTAGGGTGCGTTCGGCTTTCTGCGGGTCCATTGCGTAGCGTCGATCGTGTCCCAGACGGTCTTCGACGAAAGTCACGAGCTCGTGATAGGAGCGCACTCCTGCTCGCACGAGCGCTGGGTTTTCACTTGGTGGGGCGAGGATATCGAGCTCGGAGCAGATGCGCCTCACCAGATCCAGGTTCGTCCACTCGCAGCGTCCCCCGATGCAGTACGTCTCGCCCGGAGTCCCCGCTTCCAGCACGCGCAAGAGCGCTTCCACGTGGTCCTCGACGAAGATCCAGTCGCGCACGTTTTGTCCGTCGCCGTAGACAGGAAGCGCTTTGCCTTCGAGGGCGTGGGCGATGATGAGCGGGATCAGTTTCTCGGGGAACTGACGGGGCCCGTAGTTGTTCGAACAGTGCGTCGTGAGCGTCGGCAGGCCGTAGGTGCGGTGGTAGGCGCGCACGAATAGGTCGGAGCTCGCTTTCGACGACGCGTACGGAGAGTTCGGCGCGTAGGGGGAGTCTTCCGTGAACGCCCCGGTGGGGCCGAGCGAGCCGTAAACCTCGTCGGTCGAGACGTGAAGAAACCGGAACGACGCGCGCTCGGACGACGACCTTGTCGCAAGGTGAGCTCGAACGGCTTCGAGCAGCTCGAAGGTCCCTACGACGTTGGTCGTGACGAAATCTGCGGGAGCGTTGATGGAGCGGTCGACGTGCGACTCGGCGGCGAGGTGGACCACCGCGTCAGGCGTGTGTTCGGCCAGGAGCCGCGCGGTTAGGGGGCGGTCGGCGATGTCGCCGCGTACGAAGGTGTGGAGCGCGTTGCCTTCGAGTGGAGCGAGGTTCGCGAGGGAGCCCGCGTAGGTGAGCTTGTCGAGGTTGATCACGCGAAAACCGCGCTGAAGCACGGCCTCGAGGACAAAATTGGAGCCGATAAAGCCGGCTCCTCCGGTCACTAGGAGGGTCTTGGACACGAAGCATTGCTTGACGCATCTGGCTTGGGCGCGCAAGAGGCGGCGACATGGCGAAACCCGATGTGTCCCCGTCGCGACGAACCTCGATGAAACAAGCCTTCGAGCAGGCCCCTGACGTGCAGCCGCCTGGAATCCGAGGTAACGAGCGCCCCGCCGACATCATCGCGCGGATGTTTCCCGCCTTCGTAGGAAGGCAAGAGCGCACCGCCTTCGAGCTCATGAGGCGCAGCGTGAAAGAAGACTTCGCGGTCTTCTGCACGCTGTCGGGCGCGATGACCCCCGCAGGACTTCACCAGTCGTGCCTCATTCCGCTCATCGAGCGTGGGATCCTCGACTGCCTCACGACGACAGGAGCCAACCTCTATCACGACGCTCACCGCATCATCGGCCACCAGATCCGCGAGATCGAGCCGAACGCCGGCGACCTTCAGTACCGTCTCGCCCACATCATTCGCATCTACGACCTGGGGTTCTGGGAGGAGACGTTGCTCGAGACGGACAAGCTGTTTAGTGCACTCCTGCAACGTCCCGAGTTCCAGAAGCGGCTGACCACCGTGGAGCTGCACTACCTGCTAGGGGAGCGCCTCGCGGAAATCGAAGAGGCGTTGGGGGTCACGAGCCCGTCCCTTTTGTCGACGGCGTACAAGTATGGGGTCCCTGTTTTCGTGGGAGCGGTGCAGGATGGCTCCATTTTTCTCAACATTGTCAAACTGCGTCGGGTACTTGGGGACGCGTTCAAGTTGCGCATCGACATATGCGACGACGTGTTCGAGATGGGGGCGATGCAGCACCACTGTTTTTCCACGCTCGAACGCAAGCTTGCCGTGTGGATCCTTGGAGGGGGGGTGCCGAAGAACTACACGTTGCAGGGCGAGCCGCTTCTCGACCAGATTCTGGGGGTTGCCACTGACGGGTTCGACATCGACGTACAGTTTTGCGTCGATCCGGTGGACAACGGTGCGTTGAGCTCGTGCCCAGCGGGAGAGGGACACACGTGGGGCAAGGTTTCAGCCGACAGTGTAGCGCGGGGGTCGGCGTACGTGCACACGGATGTGACGGCGGTGTTCCCGTGGCTTACCTACGCGCTTCTTTCAGACCCGTCGATCAAGAAAAAACCTCGGCGTCTTTACGACGCGCGCGAGCAAGCGGTCGCGCAGCTTCAAGCGGAAGTCGACAAGCGTCGCAAGAAGCTGGTCCCGACCCTCGAGTTCGACTTGCCCGAGCCCGTGGCTGCGCCCGCACCAAAGAAGAAGGCGCCGAAGAAGCCGAGTGCCCCTTCCGCAGCAAAGCGGCCACGTCGCTCTTGAACGGCGCACAACTGCTCCACAAAAACGTGGACTAGATCGGCATGGGCTCAATGGCAAGAAGTACGTTGTCCATCAGGCGCTCTGCGTCGCAACGCGAGGCAATCGATAGGCTACGTTGGACATGACCCGCATGAGGCGACACATGGCACTAAAAAAACCGCCGCGATCGATCCATCTGCCCGACCTTTCCTTGCTCGAAGGGGTCGTTGCCCCGCGCATCCTCGACGCACTGCGGACCGCTTCCGCACAACTCTCAAAGGTCGGGATCCGCCACGCCCTCGTCGGTGGCCTTGCGGTTGGCGCACATGGCCATCCGCGAGCCACGAAGGACGTGGATTTCCTTGTGGGTGAGGAGGCTTTTGCACACCATGGCGGGGGGCTCGTCACGATCGCCCCGGGGGTGCCGGTTCAGGTCGGAGATGTTGCAGTCGATCCCATCTCGATCGCCCCAGGCGAGCAGCATCTCGACGCTGCTGTAGCCAAGCCTGTGATGAGCGAAGGCATCCCCATCGCACCGATCGAAGCGCTCTTTTACCTCAAACTCAAGTCCCCGCGGCGCAAGGACTCTGCCGACATCGTGGAACTGGTGAAAGCAGGGATCGCCACAGCCCCCGTGCGTCGCTACCTCGAACAGACGGCACCCGATATGATTGATAAATTTGACATGCTCGTCTCGGAAGCGACTGCGGAGGAGGACGAATGACTACGACAGCAGCTTCGCCCGCGCATGTCCCGATTGATTGCTAAACCAAGCCGATCTTGAAAACCGCAGATCCGAACCGGGTCCGAACCGCGCTATCCGCAGGGTTACCCACCCTGGGTCGCGGATGGCGCGGTTCAAACCTGCGGTTTTCAAAATGGGTTTGGTTTAGCCGTCGGGTAAGATCATTGCCAAGCTGACTGCTATCCACACACTCGAGTGCAATCCATGTAAGGCGCTCCGCAGCGAATCCACTCGCTTGAACCGTGACATCGCTGGCGCCAAAGAACTGGACACGATAGGCACGAGAGGTTGGGGGGTGAGAGGCCTGGAAGGGACCTGGCCGAAACACCGAGGATCTTCGTGGTTTTGGCCGGTCGCGACCACGTAGACGGGAGGGGCGAGCGGGGCGAAGGGGGGGCCGGTGATGACAGGAGCTTGCCCAATGGCAGCAAACTGAGAAGACTTGGCGCGTAAGGAAGGGGCGTACGTTGGCCACCTTCGAGAGGAGTCGGAATGCAATCGCACGTCGGGTCGACCATTGGCGGCAAGTACCTCGCCAAGCGGCTCATCGGCGCAGGCGGGATGGGGGTCGTATACGAGGGGGAGCACGTCGAGATCGGCAAGCGTGTAGCCGTGAAGGTGATCGATCCTGGACGGGCCGGGTCACCAGAAATCGCCGCGCGGTTTCGCCGTGAGGCGCGGGCCACGAGCGCGGTGGAGAGCGAATGCATCGTGCAGGTGTTCGACGTGGGCTACGACCCCGCCATTGGGCTGTACATGGTCATGGAGTACCTGGAGGGGGAGGACCTCGCGGTGCGTCTCGATCGCCTCAAGCGACTCGAGCCTCTCGAGGTGGCGACGGTGGGCGTTCAGGTCGCGCGGGCGTTGACCAAGGCGCATGGGGCGGGGGTGATTCATCGCGATCTGAAGCCAGCGAACATTTTTTTGACCCGACGAAGCGACGGGGAACCGCTGGTCAAGCTGCTCGACTTCGGTATTTCCAAGCTGCTTCGTTCCGACCGACCGTCGATGGCGCCCGGGGTGGCGCTCACGCGCGTGGGGACCGCCGTAGGCACGCCGCAGTACATGTCGCCCGAGCAGGCGCAGGGGCTCGAGGTGGACGGGCGAACGGACATCTGGTCGCTTGGGACCGTGCTCTACGAAGCGCTCGCGGGAGTGCCTCTGTATAAGGAAATGCCCACCTACGAGCAGACGATCGTGCAGATTCTTCTGACGCCACCGGTGCCGCTTCTCGACGTGGCCCCGTGGGTTCCAGAGCGTCTTGCTCGCGTGATCGACTGCGCGGTAAGGCGGGAGCTCGATTCGCGCATCCCCAACGCCGAGCGTCTGGCGGAGTTGCTGACGGCCGCCGTTCCCATGGTCGATGTTGCGGCGGTCCGACGCATGGCCTCGATGCCGGACATCGCAACTCCGTTCGCTCCGACCATGAACATCAACCAAGAACGCGGGCCGAGCGGACGGTTCCCGGGGTCGAGTCCTGGCGACGACCTTTGGTTTCGCGCCGGCGGACCGAGTTTGCCGCGGTCGGTCCCTCGGGTCACGGCGCCGCAGGTTCCAGTAGCGCTCGCGCCCCCCGCACCGCCTTCCGAGCGTGCCACGTCGTCTCGCCAACGCAGTGTGCGTCTGGTCGCCGCAGCGTTCGGAGTGCTCGTGGGGATCATCGGGCTCCTTGCGATGCGAACTCTGGTTGCGCCTCCGATACGGCCGACCGATGACCTGCCCAATCCGATCCGCACCGCTCCGCCCGCAAGCGAACTTCCCGCGCCGCCGCCTTCGCCTGTCCGGTCGTCGACCCTCGCACCGCTCGACCCGCCCGATGCTGGAGCGGTCGTTGATGCAGCGCCGGATGTCCCAGAAAAAGCCCCCGTCCGCCCGCTTGGCCCTGCCGTGGGGGGGCCTCCGAAGCCAAGCGCAGCCAGCACCGGCTCGCAGTTTGGTGGCGTGGACATCGACCCAACCTATTAGAGGTTGCATACGTGGGAGAAATCGACAAAAACCGATGGACAAACGTGCCAAAGGCGCGTCTCGGGGGGCCTTCCGCATGGACGGAGCCTACAGAAACGCGTTCCGATGTGTCCTGACGCATGGACGGACGTATCGAAGGCGCGTGGCGCACGTCCTTCCGCATGGACGAAGTGTGAGGAAACGCGTTGCAACGCGTCCTTCCGCATGGACGGAGTGCGACAAACGCGTTCCAACAATGTCCTGACGCATGGACGGACGCGTCGAAGGCGCGTGGCGCACGTCCTGGCGCATGGACGGAGCAGGCGAAAACGCGTTTCGACACGTCCTTCCCGATGGACGGACGCCTCGGACGCGTGTTGCGCACGTCCTGACGCCGGTCAGCCGGTCGAAGGGGCGGGAGTCTTGATCGCGGGCGTCGGGATCGCCGGCGTCGTTGCCGCAGGGGGCGTGGCCGGGGGCGTGGTGACGACGGGCCCAGCCGCTTTCTTCTTGGTGGAGCGGCTGCGGAACTGCTTGAAAAAGCGATCGACCCGCCTGGTGTTGGTGGCGAAGACCTTGGTCAGCATGCCTTCGAGCTCCTTGTAACGCTTGCGCCACTCCGCCATGAGGGTGGGGATGGTCACGTCGCTCAGGTAGGCGAGGGTCTTTTCGGACTTGGCCAGATTCTCCTCGGCCAGCACGACCGCATCGCGGGCGGCGGCGATCTTGGACTGGTGCTGGAGGATCAGCGGTTCGAGCTCGAGCTCCGGCTTGCTTTTGTCTTCTTCCATCGCGTCGAGGATCTGTCCGACGCGGGCGGGCTCCTCCTTGCGCGGCTCGGCCTCCGTGACCTCGCGCAGACCGTTCGGGAAGTAGCGGCGGTAGCGCGGGTCGTCGCGGTTCTTCTCGACGACGCCGTACAGGCCGAGTTCGTAAGTGCGGATCGTGTCATCGCAGTCGAGGTCGGCCGCGTCGAACACGGCGGACTTCCCCTGCACCTCTTCGGCGAGATCGTCCCACTTGCGGAGCGCCTCTTTGAGGTCCTTGTGGACCTTGGCCAGGTCCTTTTCGTTCCCCTTGGTCTTGCGGTCGGCCGCGACGCGGGCGACTGTGTACGCGCTTCTAGGCAGGTAGGCTTCTGGCGCGGTGTCTTCGGTCGGCATTTCCATGGCGCGACCCTCCTTCGTGACCGAGGCTATGGGATGGGGCGGCGGGAGGCAAATCCTTGGCGACAGCGCACGCGCGGGGAGACCTTGCGGCTCGAAATGTGCGGGTCAAAAAGGAGCCTCGCGGACGATACCCGGACCAGGCGTCGGCGGGGGAGCAGGACGCGGCGTCTCGACAGGACGAGCAGCCGGCGCACGAGGCGGAGCCCAAACACGCACGGGGGATGACGCAACCGGCGCGCGCGGCGATGACGCTGCCGGTCTGGACTCGGGCGGAGGTCCTGACGCCAAAGGGGCCACTGGAAGCGCGGAGACGACCGGTGCTGACACCGGTGAGGGAGGCGCCACTTCTGGAACGACCGTTGGGGCGCGACGCACCCCGGCGATCATTGCGGCAACCAGGGCGACAAGAGCGAACGCTCCCGCGCCGATGGCGACATACAGACCGGTCTTATGCCTGGGAATGACCTCTTCGAGAGCCGCCTGCCGTGCGGCAGTGACCACCGTGGTTTCGCCAACGCCTTGCGGGGGACGAAGGGACGTGGCGGCAACCACGGGCAATACGGGCCGCGAGCTGTCGACCTCGAGCTGAAGGCTGCTTTCGAGAATGACCCGTTCGGAGGGCTCGGTCACGTCCGTACGCGGAGGGGGACGATGGGTAGCTAGTCGGGGAGGCTCTTCGATCGGTTCGTCCCAAACGGGACGGAACGCGAGGGCGTAGCGCTCGGCATCCTCGGTGGAAAGAGGGCTCGGTGCGGGGGCGCTAAGGCTTGGCACGCCGATGAGCGTCTTTTTGTAGTCGCCGGACTCGCCGGCGGGCTGCGACGGAATGGCCATTTCGCACCTGCCGGCATGGGAAACGCGCCGGCGACCTCCTAGTGTTCAGCATATCATCCTGCCGAGCGGCCAACAACGAGATGAGAAATGTTCTCCCGCCTCGAGACTCCGTGACAGTTGTTCTCAGCGCTATACGCTCGCCCTCGCACAAGACTCGCTCTCGACCTACTAGTAGCTCGCGGCGGAAGTCCTTGGACACTCACGACCCGCGACCTAGGGTTACCCACCCTGGGTCGCGGGTGTCGTGGGCTCGGCTGCTCCGGAGTGTCCAAGGACTTCCGCCG
>CAITRH010000324.1 GCA_903894755.1 uncultured delta proteobacterium | reverse complement strand
CTGGTGCTTTCACTTAGCGGAACGGAATCACTCCCCCGAACCAGCAACGGGAGTTACACCTTCGCGAAGGCGCTTGACAATGGAAGCAGCTACATCGTTGTGGTACAGGGGCAGCCGACCAATCCCTGGCAGACATGCACGACTACTACGAACGCACAGGGGACCATCAACCTCGCCAACGTGACCGATGTAAACGTGGCCTGCACCACCAACCGCTACGATATCGGCGGGACGATCAACGGTCTTGTCGGTGCGGGCCTCGTGCTGCAGAACAACGCGAGCGACGACCTCGCCCCAACAGCGGACGGGACCTTTACGTTCCCAACGAAGGTTGCCAGCAATACCAACTATGCGGTTACCATCGCGACACAACCCTCGGGTCAGACGTGCAGCGTGGCGGCCGGAGACGGTAAGGTCACTGGACAGGCCGTAACCACAGTGCAGATCGAGTGCTCCACCAACGCCTACTCGGTCGGTGGCACAGTGACCGGTCTGGCTGGGACCGGCCTTCACCTCAAGGACACTGTGTCCAATCAAGTTGTCGACGTTGGCGGAACCAGCTTCGCTATCGGCTCGTTCCAGCCTGGGGCAACCTACAACATCGTTGTGGACCAAAACCCAACGAACAAGTGGCAGACCTGCAGCACGACGGCGAACGGTTCCGGAACGGTAGGCGATGGGGACATCTCCAACGTCACGGTCAATTGCACGACCAACCAGTATCACCTTAGCGGGACCATCACCGGGCTGCTAGGCAGCGGGATCGTGCTCAGCAACCTTACCCAGACGACAACGCTGGCGGCCTTGGCGACCACCTTCTCTTTCACAAGAGCACTGGACAGCGGCGCGGCGTATACGGTTACCGTGACCACGTCGCCGAGCAATCCCACGCAGCACTGCACCCTCACGAGCAGCAGCGGGGTCGTGGCAGGAGCCGACATCAGCAACGTTGAAATAAGCTGCACCACGACACCGTTCAGGATAGGCGGTACGGTCACCGGGCTTCTGGGCACGGGGCTTGTGCTACAGAACAACGGGGGCGACGATCGGCCTATCCCAGAAAATGGCCTATTCACCTTCACCAGCACGGTATTGAGCCAACAGCCCTACGCGGTGACCGTTCTTACCCAGCCCCAGAGCCCGTGGCAGACCTGCTTGACCTCCAGCAGTGCAGGGACTGCGGACGACCACGACATCACCAACGTGGGGATTAGCTGCACCACCAAGACCTACGCCGTGGGAGGCAGCATCAGCGGGCTCTCCTCCACCGCCGGGATCACCTTGACGCTGATCAACAACGCCAACAGTTCCACCCTCGCCACCACGCTTTTCCACAATGGCGACTCGCCTTCTTTCACCGTGTCGAGCAGCGTCAGCTTCAGCCTCACGACCACCCAGCCCACGGTTCCGTGGCAGACCTGCTCTATCTCCCACTCCACCGACACGGTGACCGGGACCGCAATCAGTGACGTGAACATCACCTGCACCACGAACACATACCAGGTGCGAGGCACGGTCACCGGCCTCGAAGGCTCCGGCCTGCAGCTCCATAACGGGAGCGATACCCTTACTGTCGTCTCGGAAACCCCTGCGTTCACCTTCCCCACCTTGGTGGCGAGCAGCAGCACCTACGCTGTGACCGTCACGGATCCCACGAACCCGTGGCAGCACTGCACGGTCTCCAACGGCACGGGCACAGTGACAGGCACCCCCATCACCAACGTGGCGGTCAGCTGCACCACGAATTCCTACCACGTGGGCGGAAGCGTCAGTGGGCTCGTTGGCACCGGCCTGGTGCTGAAAAACAACGGGAGCGACCCCCTCACCGTCGTCTCCGGAACCCCACAGTTCACCTTCGCCACCACGGTGGCGAGCAGCAGCACCTACGCCGTGACCGTGTCGACCTCGCCCACGGGCCCGCTGGAGAACTGCACGGTCTCCAGCGGCACGGGCACGGTGACGGGGACCCCCATCACCAACGTGGCGGTCACCTGCTCCACAACGGTGACAGTCCCCGGCGGAACGATGACCCTTGGCGCGAACGATCAGAGCAACAACCCGCCGTATTCCTCCACCGTGGCGACTTTCCTGATGGACGTCGGGGAGGTGACCGTGAGCGCCTATGCCAGTTGTGTGGCTGCCGTCACGTGTACACTGCCCGACACGTCGGCCAACTGCACTTGGGGCGTCAGTGGCAAAGAGAACCACCCGATCAACTGCGTCGATTGGCAACAGGCGACGGACTTCTGCAGCTCGACGGGCAAACGGTTGCCCACCGAGCAGGAATGGGAATACGCGGCGCGATATGACGACAGTCGCGACTACCCGTGGGGGAGTGCCGCGCCAAGCGCGACGCTTGCAAACTACAGCAGTAACGTCGGTGGCACGACAGCGGTGGGAAGCTATCCTTCCGGTGCAAGCAAACTCGGCATTCAAGACCTAGCCGGGAACGTGTGGGAGTGGACGAGTACGTGGTATACGAGTGGCACCTCCCGGGTGTTGCGCGGGGGTTCCTGGAGCTACGCTGAGTCGACCCTGCGCGCGGCCTATCGCTTCGGCTACAGCCCGTCGAACCGCCACTCCCTCATCGGGTTCCGGTGCGCGAGGACTCCTTAAAAGCGAAGTACGAACGCTGTGGTTTCCCATGGGTCTTGTGCAAACCCTTGATCCCTGTTACTTGAACCCCTGATCCGATCTTAGCCGGTGGACCAAGATGTCGTCGGAGGGAGTCCTAACCTTGTTAGGCCCTCCGGCGCAGCTCGGCGAGCCAGGCCGCGAAGTGCAGAGATGCCCCATCGATGGGGAGGGGGACGATGTGAACGCTCCGAATCCATGTGGGGGTGAGGTCCGCGGGGCCCCGTAGCTCACCCCGTAGGCCTCCTAGCTCCCCGTTCAAGTCTTGGAGGCTCCGCCGCTGGCCGCGGTCGCTGCGACGAGCTCGGATTCGCGAGGCCCCATCCCATCGAGGCGAGGGGTCGCGCGGCAAGGGGCGCTTGGGCAAGAAAGCTGGCCATTTCCCCCGACGTGTTTTTGCGCCTCCGCTCCCTTGCAGCGCCATGAACCGCATGGATCCCGCAACGTTGGTCCTTGTTGCAGCCCTTTCGGTTCCAGCGGCTCTTGCCGCACGCCAGACGTTGAAGCGCGAGGAAGTGTTCCAACCTCGTCCCGCCCAGCCTTGGTCGCACCGACATTCCATTCAGTGGCCAAGCCAGGTTCAACTGATCGTCTGAAGCGGTGCGCTATGGTCAATTCTGCACCCATTTACTATCCCTCTCCTCTCCTCTCCTCTCCTCATCCTCTTAACCGCTTATTTCGCGCCAGCCACGGCGCGCCTCGACTGCAGCAAGTCGCCGCGACATCCGTCTGCGCCCAAAACCAAAACACACGCCGCCACGACGACCTCCTCGTCTGTAACGCCGCGCGCCATGCGTGCGACCCAAGCACGCAAGCAATCCCCTTCCAGAGCCGCGGAGGTCCACCTCCACTGCTGCGCCAACTGACTGAAGCAACAACGGAGAAGACGTAATGACAACGTTTCAAACATCGACAGGGCATGTTGCCCACCCCCACCATTGGCTTGTCAATTCCAAGGTGCCTTCATGAGACGCCTATCCTGATTTTGGCTCGCGCCGCGGATTCTCCTAGCATTCGCCGTATTAGGACTCCTGGCATGCTCCGGTGACGGTGGTGGATTCACCCCAGGCCCAGCGGATGCTGCAACCGCGGACTCACCCAGCGGGCAAGACGCGGGTCTTGTGGTGCGCGTGGGCCCCAGCGGCGGGACTGCAACTATCGCGGGAGTGACCATCGTCGTGCCCCCAGGCGCTGTCAGTCAGGACGTCGAAGTGCGCCTGATTGCCACTACCACTCCTGCACCTTCAAGCTACGTTGGCTACACCGCGCTGTTCCGCCTGGAACCGCTGGACCTCACCTTCTCTGGCACGATCACAGTAACTCTCGACTTTCCCATAGGAGCAGAGGCCCCCAAGGTGTATATGTCCGTGCCTGGGGATCCCACTCGTTTCGAGGAGGTCCCCTCGACTATTGTGGGAGGCAAACTGCAGGTCAATGTGTCCAGGTTGGGCGTGTTCTTCGTCGGGCGCTCGCTTGTCGACGGGGGCGCTTCCGATGCAGCGGTCCGCGATGGCAACCTGGGTGACAGCATGGTCCCCGACGCGACCTCGGACTCCTCGGCGGACAGCGCTGTCGCGGATGCAACCGTTGTGGACGCCACCGCGGTGGATGCAGCCGTTGTGGACGCGACCGTGGTGGATGCAGCCGTTGTGGATGCGACTGTCGTGGATGCAACCGTGGTGGATGCGACCGTGGACGCGGCCGTTGTGGACTCTGGACACGCCGATGCGTGCACAGCGGAGTCAAACCAGGCGTTCTGCGGACGTCTTCAGAAGACCTGCGGCCACGTCGTAGATACGGACAACTGCGGTGTGACCCGGGACGTCGCGGATTGCGGCCCCTGCGCCTTGAATCAAACCTGCGACACAACCAACCGATGCACGCTTCCTACGTACACGCTTGGGGGGGTGGTATCCGGCTTGGCTGGAAGTGGCCTGGTGCTGTCGCTCAGCGGAACCGAAGCGCTCCCCCGCACGAGCAACGGGAGCTACACCTTCGCGAAGGCGCTTGACAATGGAAGCAGCTACATCGTTGTGGTACAGGGGCAGCCGACCAATCCCTGGCAGACATGCACGACTACGAACGCCGTCCGCAGACCGCCGAAGCGTGTACATCACGACGAGCGTGGCCACCTTTCCATTCTTCGACTTGTCCCCCTTCTTGCGCTGTGGTTTCTTGTCGTGCCGCTTCCTTTTGCTGCGACCACGATGGCGCGCAGACTCCGG
>CAITRH010000323.1 GCA_903894755.1 uncultured delta proteobacterium | reverse complement strand
CTTGGACACTCACGACCCGCGACCCAGGGTTACCCTCCCTGGGCTGATTTGACCCGCCCCTTCGGGGTTGTCGTGGGCTGCCCCGGAGTGTCCAAGGACTTCCGCCGCGGGCTACTAGTGGCCTTTGCTCCCGACCATTACATGTCCACCTCTTGCCAACGCCGTAGGTCCGTTCTTTTCGAGCAACTCGGAGAGCCGCGCATGGCAGGGATTGCAGACGCGTTGCGGCTTGTCCAAACCTCGGAACGGAAGTGCCAGTTCGTGCTTCGAGCAGGTGCCGCAAACGACGCGGCCGCAGTTGCGGCAGTGGTGCCGCCGGGTGAACACAGTGAACTTGGCTTTACAGCTCTCGATCTGGCAGCTTGGCGCATCCTCGTCAGGTACCCATTTCACGTCACTGGCGATTTGTGTACTGAGGTCCCTGCGCTCGCCAAGCTTCTTCTTGGCGCGATCGACGTTGTATTGGATCGCCTGCTGCTGCCGGTTGAACGCGTTGAATAGAATGGAGGGACGCAGAGAGAAGCCCCACCTTTCCGGTGGCACTTCGTACCGTTCCCAGTCTTCCTTGGCCTTATGAAGGTACTCCTTCGTACGTGCAGCCTCGAGAAACTCCTTGAGGCGGGGAAGCGCCACGCTCTTGAAAACAGTGTCGTTCACACGTTGCTTCTTGGCAATAGCGCTCTCCCCCTTGACGTAACCGATGAGCGCCTGACCGCACTTGAGCTCGTCCACTTCTGCTCGAATCCAGCTATCGTCACTGGCAATGTTGCCCATCATCGTCCAGAGCTGCCCCTTGTGCGCGAGCGCCCAGGCATTCCACAACGACGGTCCTAGCGCACTTTCAGGACGGGGGTTCTTGGTCCCGACTTCTTTTCCATCGGAGATGTTCATGAAACCATGATACACAGTTCGCAAGTATCCAAGGGTGTCAGTGCCTAGTTGCTCGAAATAGGTTCGTTGGAGGGACAGGGAACCTTCAAACTCGAAGTTCAAGCCAGGCACGAAGAAGTCGAGGGGAATGCTCTTTGAGATGGAGGCGTCAAAGCTAATGATGGGACGGAGGTAATAGAGCTTCCATCGGCTCTCTTTTTTGTTCTTGATCAGCGCGTCCATCTTGCAGAAGCTCATCTCGAAGTGCGTGAACGACAGCGCTCCTGAGATTTCCCCTAGCTTGGTGGTGAACGCGTAGGAGATGGAGTTGCCAATGGTCTTCATGGCCTGCGGCTGAAACACTGCAAGCTGACTGACAACATGCTCCTCAGCCCACTTCGAAATCCCCGTGAGTGCCTCCGGCTCGCTGGAAGGGACTTCCTTTTGGGGAAGGGTGAGCTCGATATCGAGCGTGAGCGCTTCCCCCTCGAAGTCTGGGTTGCTGTGCACCATTGTGTTGGAGTAGGTGAGCGTTGCCTTTGCGCCCAATACGGTAAGCGAGCATGCCTTGGTCTGCTCTTTGCCCTCTTTGACCATTTCCTCTGGAAGGTACCGAGGCTTCTCGCAAAGGCGCTTGAAGTACTTGGGCTCGGCGGTCCTGTTGTACTCCCCACTCACGCCAAAGGACTCAAAGGCCTCCAATTCTACTGTAACGCCTCCGAAAAGATCCGACTTCTCCACTCGGACAATCGGCTCCTCGACATAGTACAGGACTGCTTCGAGAAGGTCCCGCGTCTGCTTGTCGTGGAGCAGCGAGATGGTCGCCAACTCGCGCATGCGCTGCACTTCGACGGGGGTGGGCTCCCCATACTTGTCATTGCCATCGTACACCGCAGTGGCCATGACCCAGGCCCGGACATTGGCCCACTTTTGAGCCATCCATGCCGCCCACTGGTGCGCGTCCTTGAAAACCATGGTCGTCGTGGTGCTATAGAGCTCGGCCTCGATGCCAACCTTGAAGACCTTCGGGATCTCAACCCCCGCGGAGGCGACGAAGCTGAAGGTGGAGGACGTTCGAAAACGGCGGTCGTCCTGCACGTTCATGCTGCCTTCCCAGACAAGGGCGAGCATGATCTTTGCGCCTATCTTGCCGCCAAAGGCCTCCCACTCTTTCCCCCACGACAGTCCCAGCTTCACGGAGACGTCAAGGGAACCCGTGTCATAGGCCTTGCCAGGAATGAGCGCCTTGAACAGCGGCCCTGCCAACGGCAAGTCGCCAAGTCCGCCAGCATCACCGGACGGGAGCTTGGCAATGGCGAGGAACAGTTTATAGGAAACTCCCATGGATGACGCATAGATGTTGAGCGCTCGTGCGGCCTTGGGAAGCGACTTGAGCCAGTCGAGCTCCCCCTTGACAGCCAACCGGAGCTTTGCAACCTCGTCGTGATTCTCGAGAAGCTCGGCTGCGTGGTCGTACATGGCGTTGTACTTGGCGTTGAGATTGGCCAAGACCACCGCAGTCCCCACGTGCTTTTGCTCAATTTCACCGCGCTTCTTCTCGGCCTCCTCGAGGCGTTTCTGTAGCGCTTCGCTGGCCTGTCCCGACTGTTGTTTGAGTTGAGTGAAGGCCTTTCCCGCCTGTTCTTCGATTCGAATGAGGTTGTCTTTGAGCTTGGAGATCTCGTTGGGCCCCTTGTGGCCCTCCTGCATAAGCTTTTCGTACTCGAGGGCCGTCTTGGCCCGTTTGACGCGTTGCTGTTGTAAGTCGTAGGCCTTCTGCCTCTCTTGTTCGAGTTGATCGAGGTCGTCTCTGAGCTTGGAGACATCGGCGTGCGCCTTGGGGACCTCGTCGATAAGCTTTTCGAGCTCGGCTTTCTTGGTCCCGATCTGGCTTGCGATCTCCTCGATGCTCAAGTGAACCTCTTCGGTCTTGCTCGCCAGGTCTCTGTTGAGGTCGCGAAAGCGTCGGTCGATGTCCTGCTGCTTTTCCACAACCTTGCCGAGCGTCTGCGTCGACACGACCTTGGTTTCCGTTTTGGCCTTCTGGGCGGCTTCAAGTTCCCCCTTGAGGCCCCTTGCCATCTGGCCGCGCTCCTGCAGGTCCTTGAGCCTCCCTTCGAGGTATTTGATCCTGTTGGGGTCCTTTTCATCGAGAAGCTTCAGTAGGTACTGATGGATCTCTGTCTCGCAGGCGCTGACCACCTGATCGAGAAGCTCAATGCCACTCTGGGTACGCTTTCCATGCAGGGCGAATTTGAACGCCTGCAGGCCCCCCAGGAACGTCTTGAGCTTCTTCTTGGCCTCCTGCTTGGCCTCCGTAGCGCTCATGAGCTGAAGGCCCGAGGTCTTGGCTTCGATCAGATCCTTGGTGAGCAACTCCTCGTACTCTTTTTTTAGGCCCTCGACTTGGGTCGCCGCCAGGACCCTATTGATGTCGTGGGTTGCCAGAATTTCAACGACGCTGTCGAGCTCGGTGTTGGCCCACGAAGAACAGAAACCGCGAAGCCGCCTGGCGTCTTGCTCCAGAACAGTGCCGATCACATGGTCGTCTGTAGAGGCCATCTTCCCAGCAGCGTCCTTGAGGTCGGGATCCGCCTTCACCAGATCGAAAAAGGGACCGTTCGCGTACATCCGCTTCAGCATGGCGATGCGAAGCTTGGGATTTTCTACCCAACCGGTGTACCGGGGAACCTCGTCGAGAAGCCACGCCTCATAGTCGGTAAGCCGGGTCAGCTCCGGCCGGGTTGACTGATCGACCGTGCCAAAATTCAAGTCCGTGGCAAGATTCTGGTTCCGGTCCATTCGAGCAAGAAGTTCGGCCGTTGACATGGTGTAACCTCCCTGAGCGTGCGGTTGACTGCTATTGCGTGATGACGCATGGCGAATATTCCTACTGTAAGTGCGAGCAACGCGCGATCATATTTCAAAGGCCCGCTAAATTCCGGGGGCTCAGAGTGTCCAAAGACTTCCGCCGCCGCGAGGCTCTAGACAGCGCACGGGCCTTTGGCCTATCGCGCCGACATGACCCCTCGTTCCATCGTCGTTACCGGTGCGGCAGGAGCCCTTGGCTCGGAGGTCGCGCGCACACTTGCTGCGCGTGGCCACAAGGTTAGCCTGCTCGATCTTCCTGCCGCACTTCCCGCCCTCGAAGCCCTCGCCACAGAGGTGGGGGCGACGTCGATCCCGATCGACGTGGCCGTCCAGTCGGCTTGGGAGAGCCCCCTCGAACAGATTGAACTCGTGTGCGGCCCCCCTTTCGGCGCCGCGTTGATCGCGGGGGGCTGGGACGGGGGCGTGCCGTTTCATGCTGAGAGCGACGACACTGTGTGGGAATCGATGATTGCGCTCAATCTCACCACCACCCGCCGCGCGCTGCGGGCTCTTTTGCCAGGCATGGTGGCGCGACGCTCCGGGAGCATTGTGGTGATAGGCTCGCTCGCAGTCGAACGTCCCTGGAGCAGTCCATTGGCGTCGGCGTACAACACGTCGAAGGCTGCGGTGGTTGCACTTGCTCAGTCGGTGGCTGCGGAGGTCCTTGTGCATGGCGTTCGGGTCAATGCGGTCCTACCGAGCACGCTGGACACGGCAGCGAACAGGAGCAGCATGCCAGCATCGGACCCCTCCAAGTGGGTCTCGCCAGCATCCGCTGCTGCGGTGATAGCGTTTCTGCTGTCCGACGACGCACGCGATGTGTCGGGAGCTGCCATTGCCGTATACGGACGGGGCCAAGCATGATTTCCTTTGATGAAGCTCGTAGTCGGCTGCTTGCCGGAGTGTGTCCGCTTGCATCCGAGCGCGTGGCGCTTGCCGATGGTTTTGGAAGGGTCCTTGCGGCCGACCTGGTGGCGCGGACGCCTCTTCCTCGGTTCGACCACTCTGCGATGGACGGCTACGCTGTTCGGGTGGGAGGCTTTGCGGGCGAGGGGCCCTGGACCCTTTGCGTAGCTGGAGAAAGCGCAGCAGGGGGGGAGTCACCGGCGCTTTTGCCAGGGACAGCCTGTAGGATCTTCACCGGAGCGCTGATTCCAGCAGGGGCCGATGCTGTGGTGATGCAGGAACAGGTGGTGCGCACTGGAGAGGTGATCGAGCTTGCCTCGTGTCCCAAGCGGGGAGCGCACATACGCCGTGCGGGCGAGGATCTTGCTGCAGGTGAAGTAGCTCTTGTGCGCGGCTGTCGGTTAGGGGCGGGGGCATTGGCTGTAGCGGCGATGCTGGACACCTCGGAGCTAACAGTGAGCCGTGCTCCGGTGGTGACTGTGGTGTGCACGGGGGACGAGCTACGACCGGTGGGTTCATTTGGAGGAAACCCTGCGGCCATAGCCGAATCGAACAGTGTAGCGATCGCGGCGCTGGCCCGTCAGGCGGGGGCGCGGGTGCGGATAGCACCGATTGCGAAGGATGATCCGGAGACGTTGGCAGATGCACTGACGCAGGCGTTGGTGGGGACTGATCTATTGGTCACGGTGGGAGGGGTGAGCGTAGGGGATCACGACGTAGTCCGTCCAGCGCTCGAGCGGGCGGGGGTAACGCTAGACTTTTGGCGTGTGGCGATGAAACCTGGCAAGCCGCTTGCGGTGGGGAGGAGCGCGAATGCTCACGTACTGGGACTTCCAGGCAATCCCGCGGGGGCGATGGTGACCTTTGCGCTTTTTGGGATGCCGCTTCTAAGGGCGCTGCAGGGGGATCGCGCGCCGTTTCCACTTCGGTCGCAAGCGCGGCTGCTTGGGTCCCAACGGCGTTCTGTCGATAGGGTGGAGTTCGTTCGGGTGCAAGTAGTTGTGGAGGCGGACGGGTGGTCGGTACGTGTGGCGAGCAATCAATCTTCCGGGGCGGCCACGAGTTTGGCGGGGTCGGACGGTGTGGCGCGGCTTTCGCCTGGCGAAGGGGTGCTGTCTGGGGGGAGTTGGGTCGAGGTGGTGCGCTGGAGCGACCTGTGATGGGGGCAATGACGTATACTCCTGCCCATGGACCGCCCCGACCCCCTCCCCGTGTTGCGCACGCTCTGTACGCTCGCCGCGTTTTTGCTCCCCTTGCTCCATGCCTGCGCCCCTTCCCTGCCTCCGCCCGCCCCAACCCATGTCGCCCCTCTCGGAGGCACCCCAACTGTCGCGCCTTCTTCCGTCCCAACCGGCGCCTCCCCATTATGCGGCCCTCCCGAGACCGCTCGATGCACCGAGCTGGCTGTCTCGATGTGGGAGCGCAGCGGCCCTTCCGCTTCGTTGCCTCTCCTCTCCGAGGCCTGCACCAGTGGAAGCTCCCACGCCTGTCTTTTTCTTGGTCGTCTTCTTCTAGCCGGCCGCGGGGTGACCCATGACGAGTCCAAGGCTTTGGAGCTGCTCCTTCGCGCTTGCGAGCAGAACCTCCTGCAGGCGTGCAAGGCGCTCCAAACCCACCTTGCCTCCCGCGAGCGTGCTGGGCAATCGCGTCCCGAGCCCCTGACCTCCAAGCGGTTTTCCGCAGAGCTCGACTGCCTCCAGGGAAAGGCCATGGCATGCAACTCACTGGGCCACTCCTTTGCAGAGGCCACTCAA
This sequence comes from uncultured delta proteobacterium, assembly GCA_903894755.1. Classification (GTDB taxonomy): domain Bacteria; phylum Myxococcota_A; class Polyangia; order Polyangiales; family Polyangiaceae; genus CAITRH01. The sequence goes on along the minus strand of CAITRH010000323.1, from coordinate 9,943 downwards.
GGCTACCCACGCGATCCTGTCCGCGCCGTACGCTACTTCGACCGAGGATGTGCCCTAGGGGAGCCTCTCCTGTGCGCCAATCTTGGCATCATGGTGGCGGCGGGACGAGGCATCGGAGCAAACCCCGAGCGGGCGCGTCAGCTGTTCGACGAAAGCTGCCGAGCGGGGGAAGGCACAGGGTGTGGTGCGCTGGCCAGGCTCTACCTCGATGGACGATCTGTGACAAAGGACCTGCGCCGAGCCCTCGAGCTCTACGAACGCGGCTGCTCGCTCGGCACCGGCAACGTGTGCGCCTCCCTAGGCAACCTCCACTACTACGGCGACAAGGGATTCCCTCGGGACTTCCCGCGTGCTGCAACCGCATTCCGCAAAGGATGCGACGTGGGCTCGGATCTCGCCTGTGCCAACCTAGGTCTCTCTTACGACTACGGCGATGGCATTGGCCGGGACCCTGTCAAAGCCCGTGAGCTTTACCAGCGCGCCTGCGGCAATCACCAAGCGTACGGCTGCATACGAATTGACATGACCAATGACAGGCAGCGCGGGGTACCTCACGACCCAACCCGTGCCGCCGTTGTCTACCGAAGCCGCTGCGACGCTCGCTCGGGTCCCGCGTGCGCAGCCCTCGGTATTCTCTACGACGACGCCAAAGGGGTCCCTCACGACGACGACCGAAAAACCCAGCTCCTTCGTCAGGCCTGCCAGCTCGGATACCACAAAGCTTGCGAGTACCTGCAAGAGGCCGGCGTTGCGGTCACTCCCCCGTGACTTCGTGAGCTACTACCGAAGTGGTCGCGACGACGTTGCTGGCGCCGCCGCGACACGAAGCGTGCGCAATCCGAGGAGCGCATGATACTGCGCCAGCACCGCGATCACATACTGCTGCGTCTCCGGGATCGGCGGGATCCCCCCAGCCCTTCGAACCGCTCCTGGCCCCGCATTGTAGCCCGCCAATGCAAGTGCCAAGCTCCCATCGAACTCGTTGATCAGAACCCGCAGAAAGTGCACCCCCCCGTAGATATTCTGCTTCGGATCAAAAGGGTCCGTCACCCCCAAGCTCGCTGCCGTGGCGGGCATCAGTTGCATGAGTCCAAGAGCCCCCTTGCGCGAGATGGCCCTCGGATCACACCGTGACTCGACACGCATGACTGCGTACACAAGCTCCATCGGAATCGAGTACATCTCCGCGGCTTCCCGAACCAGTGGCAGATGGGCCTGCCGGTCGCACGTGCTCTGTACCGGCCAAGGTGGAGCGGACGGCACTTGGGGCTGCGGCGCCCCCTCGGCAACCACATGGGTGGGCTGCATCTCATAGGCTCTCCCACCACGTCCAACGTAGACGAAGCCGTCCGACCGTGCTGTCCCTGCCAAGGAAAACAGCCCTAACGTTAGCAGCTTCGAGACTCCTGCGCGCCTCATGGTGCCACGAAGCAGTAGACCTCGAGGAGATCCTCTAAGTCGTACAGCACACTATGAAGGTCTGCACGAAGCTCGTCGAGCTCCTCGGCGTCAGCCCCCTCGAGCCGCTCGATCAGCCCCGCAGCGCGATCGAACAGTGGACCAAGTGCACTCGCCCGCGTCTCGAAGCTGCCAAGTGTCAGCTGCCGCAGCCGGGCCAGCTCGGACCGAGCCGCAGCAACAGGATCGCCTGGCGCTCGGACCCCTTCAACCCGGCTCGACCTCCCCACATCGGGCTCCATCGCCAGATCCCATTTGCGGCGAATTTTCTCTAAATCGAAAGTGGTCTTGGACATGACTGCCAGCAGCTCCTACGTAGACGAGGCTCCAAGCCAGGACAAAATTGCGTGCGTTGCGACCACTGCTCCGAGCGCCATCGCGTAGTACTTCCATGGAAACGCAACGAGCTCCACCGAATGCTCCGCAGTCGCTCCTGGCGCCGCAATCTCCCGCTGCGGGATCCGCTGCATAAGCCGCTGCATGTACTCTTCGACCTTCCTCGTGTCCCCCTGGTACATCCCGACAAACCCGTCAGCGAGGCAAAAGTAGAAGACCTCCAGCACCAATGGATGCGTCTCTTGCTGCCGCAGACGCTCATCGAGAATCGAGTAGAAAAGCTCCCCTCCATTGTCCACCTCGTACAGCTCGCTCTGCAACGGCTCCCAACGCGCTGTCCCGCCCCGAGTCGCCGCCTGCACCAGCTCGTCGACATAGACCACCAGCGGAAAGAGCGCGTAATAGATATCGTGCCCCGCCAGCACCTCGGCAGCCTGGGCCTTGAGTGCCGCAAGACGCTTCCGAAGCTGCGAACGCACCTCCACGAGATCGGGCCCCTGAGCGTTCGCCTCCCGAAACGCCAGGTCGCGTGCAAGCTCGCTCGCCTTTGCAAAAGTCGCTCGAGTCTTTCCAACCTCCTCATGGAGCAGGGCGCTCGTGCGTGACGGCCGACCTGTCCGCAGCAGGTTCGCCTCCTCGCTGCGCTGTTCGAGCGCAAGCTGCGCGGCGCGGGCGTTCACGCACGCATCCACGATCTCGCGGAAGGCCGCCTCGATGTGAAACCAAAGAGAATGTGTGGAGGCAATGACAGCGTGCATGGGTTCAACTCCGACCGTTGGATGGATAGCTAAGCTCTTTGCCAAGCCGTGGGACCTTGGCGACAATCGCAACGACCTGCTCGACGCTCCAGACCGCTAGAAGGTCCAGGAGCTTGCTGCAGAACGGATCGAGGCGGGGCAAATCGGACACGGTAAGCTCCTCAAAGGTGAGCTCGTAGACATGACACAAGCCCCCAGCGCTCTTGGCCGAAGGACGGGACCGGACGTGCACATTGCTCAGCGCAGACACGATCCTCGCAAACTCCCGCCGCTCGTGCACCCCCAGCGACCGCAAGAGAAATCGCAGATCGTCGGTCCCCACGAAGCGCTGGTTCTTGATCGATAGGAGCGCCAGTAGCCCATCGCGATCGCGTTCGAGTGCGTTGCCCTGGGGAGGCGAAAGCGACCCCGAAAGCTGCCAATCGATCCCCTCTACGTGACGATCGAAGAGCCGCACCCTCAGCGTGTCCACAGCAATCTTGGCGATCCCAGGTTGGTAGAAGAATGCCTCCACAGCAACACGACGCGGCTTCTCGAAGGCGTCCTGTAGCGAAAGCGACAGCCAACACCGTCGCCGATCCGCCTCCCCCTCGAACAGTACATCATAGCCATCTTGTGCCCCCCCCAGCACCGTCGGAGCTATAGGCACCATCCCCTTGTCGCCGGAACTGTAGACCCCCACCACCGAGTGGACCGCATAGCCTGCAAAGCTCTCCGGATGGTGCACCGAATAGCGCTCTTTGGTCCCGTCGCACTCGATCGGATCGGACAGGTCGCGCCTAAGGTTGATCATCGGTACGGTATGCAGCTCGAAGGTGTCCGCAGTGATCTTCAGATCGGCCGGCCAGTCCTCGTCGACGTCGAGGCAAAGCGCGAACGATTGCCAGTTGCGCCCAAGCCGCAGGCCGCTCACGTTCAGGTAAAGCTCCGCTTGGGGAAGCTGTACAAAGGCTCGGAAACGCTGTACTGGATGCTCGAGAACATCGAGATCGCGCCCATCTTTGGCAATGGCGCCGAGCCTCACCTGGCATGGCTCGCCCGGCGTATCGGCCTTCACAGACTTCTCTGTGACCAGTGTCACGCGACGCAGGTGGGTCTTGAGCGCGTAGAGCACCAACTGCGACGCGTACAGATCGTTGAGATGATTGACATGAAGCGCCAGCTCGCCGAGGTCGTCGTTGCGGGGAAACGGCGACTCGAACAAAAGGACAATGCGAGCGCCCTTGCCCCGGGTGACAAGCGTGTGCGCACCGACGAGCTCGATAGGGAAAAGCCGCAGCGGAGCCAGCGTGCGAAAGCGGTAGACAGCTCCCGAGCCACGACTGCTCTTGTCGTCCAGGCCTACCTCCGTGTGAACTGGGATCTCCACCGGATCCACAAACCGCGCGGTGGTGGCGCCGCGCAGCATCGCCATGGGTGGCATCGGGCTGAGCACGTAGGGAAAGTGCTGCCGAAACATGCGAAGAAGGCTGTCGGTGAGGGACCGCTCGGATGCCAGCCGGGTTCGCGCGGTGAAAAAACCAAGCGCCTCGATCAGCCTGCGGACATCGGGGTCCTCGCGGTCGAGCGGAAGGTTCTGGTGGAGCCCTGTATAAGAGATGCGGAATTTCTCGAGAGCCTCAAGCTCCTGTAGAAAAGTCTTTTCGAGCGCTTCGTCAATTGCCATGGTGGTCTCCTTTCAACCGATCTGCGTGAGCGTGCCTTGGATCTGCACGAGCTGCCCCTTGATTGTCGTCATGTTCTGTCCCACCTCGGTAATTGCACCGCCGGCCGTGAGCTTGGCATCCGCAGTGATCGTGACCTGCGCAGACGTCATCTTCGCCTCGGTCCCCCCCTTAGCAGAGAGCGCCATGGTTGCTTGGAGCGTCAAATTGTTGCCTTTCACCGTAGCGTCGGATACTGCCGATGCTGACAGCGAGTCTTTCGAGGAGATGGTCATTGCGCCCGTACTGTCGATGTCGAACTTTGCGGCCGACGAGTAGCTCGAGTCGCTGGTGCTCTTGGCGGTGAGCTTTCCGGTTGCCTCGAGGGTCGTGTCCTTAGAGGACTTCACGCTCACGGTTTCGGCGTTGACAGTAAATGTCTTGGTCGTGATGGTCACCGAGTCTTTGAGCTGCGAGATCGTGGTCGTGTCGGTGCCATCGGTCACGACGGTATCGACCTTGTCGATAGTTTGGGTCACCGTACTCGACTTCGAGTCATCGGCCACCTTGATGGTGAGCGTGGTGCCGTCGAGGGTCACGGTTTGCGTGATTTTCGCGGCGGCATTGACGACTTTCAGCGTCATGCCTGCCGTTTTACTGAGCTCGATGGTACAAACTAGGGTGTCGGCCATGGTGGGAAAAACCTGAGAAGAAGCGTACGTAGAGCGGGAGGGCGGCGTCCACTTTCGTGGGAACGACGGTCGGAGCCGGGTCGGTTACGGTGACGGCATGGGAGAGACGAGCGGGTCGAAGTGCCCAGCCAGTGGAATCCCGCAGCGTAGACATTGCCCCTGACTGTCGATGCGGACCTGCCCCACCCGGAATCCCGTACGCACAAGCAGCTTCTCGCCACAGCCTGGGCAGAACGTGGTCCCTCCCTCGATGTCCAGTACATTGCCCGTGTAGACATGCTGAAGCCCGGCACGCAGCGCGAGATTCCTCGCCCTCTGGAGCGTTGCAAACGGAGTGCGCGTCACGTCGAGCATGCGGTGCGACGGGTGAAAGGCAGAAAAGTGCAGCGGGACATGGGCTCCCATGTGCTCCACAACCCAGTCGACCAGCGCACCGAGCTCCTGGTCCGAGTCGTTGAGCCCTGGAATGACCAGGGTGGTGACTTCGAGCCAGACCCGCGTTTCCTTGGCCAAGTACTCCAGTGTCTCGAGCACCGGGGCAAGCCTGGCTCCACTGAACGCTCGATAGCTCGCGTCGGAGAAAAACTTGAGGTCCACGTTTGCAGCGTCGATCTTGCCGTAGAAGTCACGACGTGGCTGGGAGTTGATGTACCCTGCGGTCACGGCAACCGTGCGGACCCCTCTTGCGTGGCAAGCGTCGGCCGTGTCCATCGCGTATTCCAAGAACACCGTTGGATCGTTGTAGGTGAAGGCGACGCTCACGCAGTCATTGTCCTGGGCTGCCAAGGCGATGGCCTCTGGAGTCGCATGCGCTCCCATGGTTTCCATCTGGCGCGACGCAGAAAGGTTCCAGTTTTGGCAGAACTTGCACGTGAGATTGCACCCTGCCGTGCCAAAGGACAGCACACTCGAGCCGGGATAAAAGTGGTACAGAGGTTTCTTCTCGATGGGGTCCACTGCAAAGCCGGAAGACCGTCCATAGGCCGTCAGGACCAACGTGCTGCCAAGGCGCTGACGTACGAAACAGAGGCCACGCTGGCGGTCCTTCAGGGCACAGCGACGTGGGCAGACATCACAACGGAGCCTGCCATCGGGGTCCTGGCTCCAATACCTAGCAGCATGGACCTGTTCTTTCATGGCCCTGTTCTTTCATTCCGGACTGCCGTTCTCGTGCCACTTGGTGACGGTAAAGCGCTCGAGAGTGACATCGTCCTCCCAGAAGTCTCCTGGAAGGCCAGCTTTGCGTTTGAGATGGAGCAGGAACTCCCTTGGGGTAGGAAGCGACTCCCAGACCTGGGGAAGAAAGACCCCATGGTATCTTTGCCAGGAGAGCACGACGCCGTCCGTACCGGGACAGAGTTGCCGGCAGGCGTCCTGCTCGCTTGTACAAGGCATGGGAGCCAAAGGCCCGAGCAGCGAGACCTCGAAACGAACGTCGGCAAGCTCGTGTCCCTGTAGGCGACGGGAACGCGGGTCGTGCAGAGCGGCATTGAGGGCTTGGATACAGACACTTTCGCCCAAGGGACAAACAGGACGGATAGAGCCTATGCAGCCATGCAGCTCCCCGTGCTTTCGGATCGTGACAAACGTGGCTGCGCAAGGCTGAAGCCATGGATGCATGGGAATGACGAGAGGTGTCCCGAGGAGCACTTCGGCGACTGCTCCGCGGGCAAGTGACAGCAATACGTCGCCATCGATGGGGTCTTGGAAAGGGGTCGGGTTCATTGGAGGCCTCAGGAGTCGAAAGCAAAAGCGCCGTATCCTACCACTTCGCGCCGCGGGCCGGCGGTGTCGCCAGAGGAACGAAGGTCGAGAAGCTCGGCCTCCAGTCCTCTTCTTCGAGCCACCAGCTCGAGGCCATTGATGGCTTGTGCACCGCATGCCTGATGGCTGTCGAGTGGCATGCCTTGAAGAATGGCCTGCGCCGTCGCTGTATCCACCTGGCGCGCACGGTCATAGGGGAGGTAATGGGACAGGTCGGAGCTCACGATCACCAGGGTTTCATCGCCTCCCCAGAGCGCATCAAGTATTTCTGCCACGGTCTCGGCGGACGCGTCTCCCACCACGAGGGGGACCAGGGAAAACTGTGCAAGCACGCGCTGCAGGAACGGCAGCTCGACTTCGAGAGAATGTTCCTGGGCATGGGCGACCGGACTTGTGGAAATCGCGGGGAACTTTTCGAGGGCGCGGACGGCATCGGAGTCGACGGGGACGTCTCCGAGCGGCGTGTTGAAGGCGGAGGCTCCAGGGAGGGCAAGGCCGCGGAGGTGAACTCGATGGGCAGGACCGAGGAGCACGACGCGTCGTATGGAGTCGGCGTGCGATGCGAGGGTGGAGAAGGCGAGTCCTGCGGTGACACCTGAGTAGACGTAGCCGGCGTGAGGCGCGATGAGCGCTTTGGGCGCGACTCGCCTTTGCGGGCAGGCGACGAGGCGGTCGACTCGGTTGGCGAGCTCGCGGTCATCGTCGGGATAAAACGTGCCTGCAACGGCTGCTTTGCGTGTGTCGTCCATGGATGGAACCTCCTTGACGCGGCAGTTTACGACAAATCAGGGGACCCCGATGCCGGACACGGTCTTCTTGTCGCCTGCGCACGCGTCCGCTAAACGTTCTCTGCATTGCGCTCGCTCACCGTAGCTCCTTTGGATGACGCTGCCGGATCCCCAAGGGAGACCGACGAGGCATACCTGGCCCGCACTGGCAAACTCTATCTTCGCGTGGGCTTTCCCGCGGCCATCGCGTCAAACGTGGTGTTTGCGGTGCTGCGCTTCATCGCCGAGTTTCGCACCGGTGGCCACACCGGCTACTGGAACAACATCGTCGGTGCCCTTGGAATCCTGGCGATCTACTGGGTCTTGGAGAACGGCTCGGACGGTGGCGCCTGGCCACGCATCTCGGCTTCGCGATGGTGGGCATCAATCTCCTGATTCCCGCCCTTTATGGCATGGTGTCGTCCCCCTGGTGGCTTCTGGTCCTCCCCGTGGCCGCCTCGCTGACCGTCGGCAAACGCTACGGGCTCGTTTGGGCAGTCCTCGCCGCCGTGGGAGTTTTCACGGGGCACCTTCTGTCCACCTACGCGCGCCTTGCCCAGAGCGCCGGCGAAGACATCATTGAATCGAGCGCCAGCCGCGTAGGCCTCGTCGTCGTCGTCTTCGCCATCGCCTATCGCTCCCGGACCGTCTCCGACCGTCAAACCGAGGAGCTCCGCAAGGCAGGCGATGTGCTCGTGCGCACCAACAGCGAGCTCGTGGCCGCCAATAAAGCCAAGAATGTGTTCCTCGCCAACGTCAGCCACGAGATCCGGACTCCCCTGAACGGCGTCATCGGCATGATCCATCTCGCCCTCGATGGACCGCTCGCTCAAGACCAGCGCGAGTGCATGCAAACCGCACACGCGTGTGCCAATAACCTCCTAATTATTCTCAACGATATCCTCGACATCTCGAAGATCGAGGCGGGACGGGTCGAGATCGAACGGGTCCCCTTCGACCTCCCCTCGACCCTTCTCGAAGCGCTCGGTTCCCTTGCGATCCGGGCCGAGGAAAAGAAACTGGCGCTCGTCGCGACAGCCGAACCAGGTTTGGCGGCTCGACGCATCGGCGACCCGGTCCGAGTCCGTCAGATTGTCACCAACCTCGTTGGCAACGCCATCAAGTTCACCGAACAGGGCGAGGTGTTCATTGAAGTGGCACGGGCCAATGCTGACAACGACGATGTCCTCCAAATCTCTGTCAGCGACACTGGCATTGGCATCACCAAGGAGCAGCGCGGAAAGCTTTTTCAGACCTTTGCGCAAGCCGACGCCTCGACAACGCGAAGATTCGGGGGGACCGGCCTCGGACTCGCCATCAGCCGTCATCTCACCCAGCTACTTGGCGGGCAGATTGAAATCGACAGTACCCCAGGAGTGGGCAGCACGTTCCGCGCGACCATGCGCCTTCCTGTAGCCGACCCGTCCTTGTCCGCCGGCGCTGCAGTGGTCCCGCTCCGCGCCCCGCTGCGCGTTTTGGTGCTGAGCCCCTACACGCGCCTCCGCACTAACCTCATCGAACATGTCGAGCGCATTGGAGCAGTGGCCAAAGGGGCGGTGGACGTCGACACGGCGTTTAGGCGCCTTGCCAACGAGCCCTACGATGTGATCCTCTTCGATGGCGCTCAGCAGTCGCCGACCCCTATGGAGTTCGCCGTCCGGGCCCGTTCCCTCGAGGTCAAGGCCCAGGGGGTTTTGATCACTGCGTCGGGGTTGACCTCCATGCGGTTTCGGGAGGCTGGGTTTGGCCGCCAGACCAGCAGCTTGTTTTTCGAGGCCGCACTGCGCGACCTGCTCGTCGAAGTCACCACTTCGCGCCCGACGAAGTGGCGGTCTGCACGCGCCCCCATCACGATGGCCCCCCCATCCGGACCCCACGCACTGACGACGAGGCTTCGCGTGCTCGTAGCCGAAGACAACGCGGTCAACCAGAAGCTCATCGTTCGGCTCATAGAAAAGCACGGACACACAGTGACCGTTGCCAACAACGGCCAGCAGGCCCTCGACACAATTCAAAACCTTGGACCGTTCGATGTGCTTGTTACAGATATCCAAATGCCCGTGATGGATGGCTTCGAGGTGGTGACCCGTATCCGCGCCCATGAAGCCAACCACGGAGGCCACCTTGTGTGTGTGGCCGTTACCGCCCACGCCATGCAAGGGGACGAGGACCGGATCCTCGAACGCGGCTTCGACGCCTACCTGCCCAAGCCCATCTCGCCAAAAAAACTCAAGGACATCCTCGAGAACGCTCGTGCCCTGCGTCCCCCACCTCGAAACTCCTAGGTTGTACTTGCAGCCCTACCCGGGTTTCGAGATGGGCGTGGTTTAAACCAAACCCATCTTGAAAACTGCAGGTCTGATCTACCGCTTCCGCGCCCCAATGTCGCGCAGACCTCACCCCCCCAGCCCCCCTCTCCCTCGACATCTTCCTTGCCCATGCGGGCAAGGAAAATCGTCTTCGAGAGAGGGGGCTCGGAACAGTGGTGCACGAGGCTCTCCTCCCCCCTCGCTCGAAGACGATCT
>CAITRH010000322.1 GCA_903894755.1 uncultured delta proteobacterium | reverse complement strand
CTCACTGGAGCCGCTCATGGGTGACCGAAAGGGCCCCACGAGGGGCCGCCCAGGAGGGCTCACTGGAGCCGCTCATGGGTGACCGAAAGGGCCCCACGAGGGGCCGCCCAGGAGGGCTCACTGGAGCCGCTCATGGGTGACCGAAAAAGCCCAAGAAGGCCGCCCACGGGTTGTCGGGCGTGGAACTCCGTTATTTTGTTTCTTTCGCCCATCAGGGCGGCCAGCTGCCAGGGGTGAGGGTCGAGAGTTTTAAGGTAGGCAGGCTGGCAGAAGGCCGCAATCGCCCCACCGAAGGCCGCATCGCCCCACCGAAGGCCGGGTCGTGAGTGTCCAAGGACTTCCGCCGCAAGCTACTAGATGCACCATGGGGAATGCCCGACGCAAAGCCATGGGGCTAAGCACTTGTCGTATGAACAGGTGTTCGTCGTTTGGGCAGCGGCTTTGACGCGGCGGAGTGGACGCGGATTGTCGGTAGTTTGTGCAATTAGGCTGTCCATGGCACGAATCCGGAGCCCCTTCGTGTCGATGGGGTCTTTGGAGCGCGCGCCGTGGACGACGGCAGGAGTGGAGGATGGCACAGATGGACTACGAGAGCCCGAGTGTGAAAAACGGTTCCTCGCACGAGCCCCGGATCGAGGCCGCGGAGCGTCGGACCCGCAAAGAGACGCGGGCTCCCAAGAGCTCACGCAAGCCCCAGGGCCTGCGGATCGGACGCCGCTTTACCAGGGAGGATACCGACCCCCTTGATAATGTCGTTTACGAACGTCGATCGAGCTCCATTACGAACCCCGACGGCTCGGTCGTCTTCAAAATGGATGGAGCCGAGGTCCCTCGCGATTGGAGCCAGCTCGCCAGCGACATCGCGATGTCCAAGTACTTTCGTAAAGCAGGACTTCACGGCGACAAAGACCAGAGCGAGCACAGCGTTCGCCAGCTCGTTCACCGTATCGCCCACACGGTCCGGGTCATTGGCGAGCCCGCCGGCTACTTCGAAAACAAGGCGGCCGCCGACGCGTTCGAAGCCGAGCTTGCCTTCTTGCTTGTCAACCAATACGGCGCCTTCAACTCCCCGGTCTGGTTCAACCTCGGCCTCTGGGAGCAGTACGGAATTCGCGGCTCGGGTGGCAACTGGGCCTGGAGCGACGACGCGGCCGAGGTAGTCGAGACCAAGAACGCCTACGAGCATCCACAGTGCTCTGCCTGCTTCATTCAAGGGGTAGAGGATGACCTCATGAGCATGTACGATCTGCTCAAATCGGAAGCTCGCCTCTTCAAGTACGGCTCCGGCACTGGCACCAACTTCAGCACCATCCGAGGCAAGCAGGAAAAGCTCTCGGGAGGCGGCACCTCCAGTGGTCTGATGTCGTTTCTCGAGGTGTTCGATCGCGCGGCCGGGGCCACGAAGAGCGGAGGGACCACCCGACGTGCCGCAAAGATGGTCTGCCTCGATCTCGACCATCCTGAGATCCTCGACTTCATCCAGTGGAAAGTTCGGGAGGAAAAGAAGGCCCATGCCCTCATCGCGGGCGGCTACCCGAGCGACTTCAATGGTGAGGCGTACCACACGGTGAGCGGCCAGAACTCCAACAACTCCGTGCGGGTAACCGATGAATTCATGCGCGCTGTCGAGACCGGCGCCACATGGAAAACGGTGACGCGCACGACCAGTCAGGTGTGCGAGACCTTCGACGCCAAAACTTTGTGGCGTCAGCTTGCCGAGGCCGCCTGGCAGTGCGCGGATCCTGGGGTCCAATACGATACCACGATCAACCGATGGCACACCTGTCCCAACTCGGGTCCCATCCGAGCGTCTAACCCTTGCTCCGAATACATGTTTCTCGATGACTCGGCTTGCAACCTGTCCTCCATCAACCTCACCAAGTTCCTGGATGACAGCTCGGTGTTCGACATTGACGGGTTCCGGCACGCCTGCCGGGTGTTTTTCATTGCCCAAGAGATCCTTGTTGACCATTCCTCCTATCCGACAGCACCGATCGCGCAAAACAGCCACGACTATCGTCCATTGGGACTGGGCTACGCGAACCTTGGAAGTCTTCTCATGGTTCTTGGGATCCCGTACGACAGCGACAAAGGACGGGCTTTGGCGGCGTCGCTGACCGCGATACTGTGTGGGCAGGCGTACAGTGCGAGTGCGGAGTTGGCGAGGGCCAAAGGACCATTCGCGGGGTTCGCCAAGAACCGCGAGCCCATGTTGCGTGTGATGCGGCTTCACCGCGACGCTGCGGTGGGCATTGATCGCGACTCGTGCCCTGAGGACTTGTACCGCGCGGCGTGTGCGGATTGGGATCACGCGATTGCGCTAGGTTCGGAACATGGATTCCGCAATGCGCAGGCAACCGTGCTGGCGCCGACGGGGACCATTGGTCTTCTGATGGATTGCGACACCACGGGCATCGAGCCTGACTTTGCGCTGGTCAAGTTCAAGAAACTGGCTGGAGGGGGACATTTCAAGATTGTCAATCAGTCGGTCCCGCGGGCGCTGCGACATCTTGGCTATGGCGAGCTTGAAGCTCGAGAGATCGTTGCGTACGTGTCCGGTACCAACACGCTTCTCACTGCCCCGCACATCAACAGGAGGACCCTCAAAGAAAAGGGGTTCATGGACAGTGATCTAGTCAAGGTCGAAGCGGCCCTTCCTGCCGTGTTCGATCTTGAAGGCGCTTTTCGGACTTGGGTGCTTGGCGACGAGTGCTACGAGCGTCTCGGGGTTAGCCAGGCCCAGCGGAACGCTAAGGGGTTTTCCTTGCTGGAGCGCCTTGGGTTTACCCGGACGCAGATCGACGACGCGAGTCTCGTCGTGGTGGGACGCATGACTGTGGAGGGGGCTCCTCATTTGCGTGCGGAGCACTACCCTGTGTTCGATTGTGCCAACCGCTGCGGCAAGACGGGGAAACGGTTTCTGTCTCCGATGAGCCATATTCGCATGATGGCATCGGTCCAGCCCTTTCTGAGCGGCGCTATTTCCAAGACAGTGAACCTTCCCCACGAAGCGACAGCCGACGAGGTGGCGTCCATCTATGAAGCGGGGTGGCGTTTGGGTCTCAAGGCAGTGGCGCTGTATCGGGATGGCTGCAAGGCGTCGCAACCTTTGTCAGCTGGGGGCAAGGACGAGACAAAGTCTGAGCCCATGTTGTCCCCGATCCCAAAGACAAGCGGGCCACAGGATCCAACGCAGCTAGCGCTTCCTCTTACGGGACGTCCTCACGGTCTTCGGGTGCGTCTTCCCAAGAAGCGCCGCGGGTTTACGCAGGAAGCGCGGGTGGGGGGACACAAGATTTTCCTTCGGACCGGCGAATACGAGGATGGCACATTGGGGGAGATCTTTATCGACATGCACAAAGAGGGGGCGGCGTTCCGGTCCCTGATGAACTGCTTTGCCATGTCCGTGTCCATAGGACTGCAGTACGGGGTGCCGCTTGCGACATATGTGGATCAGTACACGTTCACTCGATTCGAGCCGCACGGAGTGGTGGAGGGCCATCCGAACATCAAGATTGCGACGAGCATTGTGGACTATCTCTTTCGTGTTCTGGGGGTTGAGTATTTACACCGGTACGACCTAGCGCATGTGAAGCCGGAGTTGGCGGCGGATCTTCCAGGGCCAATGGCAGCAGTGGCGCGGATGCCTGAGCCTGGGAAGGGTGAGTATGCGTTGGGGGTAGGGTCGGCGCTGGATGCACAGCTCGACTCGATGATGGGGGATGCACCGGTGTGCGACGGGTGTGGACACATTACAGTACGCAACGGAGCGTGTTACAAGTGTCTTAACTGCGGCAATTCGATGGGGTGCTCTTGAGACATGGCATGGGGCATGTGATGCCCTATCACTTGGGGGGTTCCTATTTGTTATGGAGTCCCGCAACTCGGTAACGCCTCCCTCTCCTCCTCTTCCGCTCGAAGCGCCGCCTCCGTCGCTGCCATCGCCTCCTCTTGCTGCGCCACAGTGCGCGCCGAACGACGTGACGCCGCCGTGAGCAGCGCAAGACCGACCATTCCCCACACCAGCCCGCAGACCACCCCAGCCTCCACCACCGGCATGCTGGCGCTTTTTGAGGAGTCAATCGAGGCCATCATGACCCCCGCATAAACCGGACTCGGCGACGCAATGATCAACCAGTCCTCCCCATAGTGCCTCGACAGCGCCCCACCAATGGCCGCAATCACCCAAGGACCCGCTACCGCTAGAAACAATACCGCAAGGGCAATGATCCGCGTGATCCACGGCGTGTTGCCACGCGACCGCAACCACGACGTCAGCCCCGCGAAGAACACGAAGAAGGGCGCCAGGTAGAGCGCAAAGAAAAACACTTGCTCCGTATACTTCGCCTTCTTCGGCGCCGCTGTCACCAGCAGCTGGAACACCGACATGTCGAAAAACGCCAGCGCAAGCAGCCCTCCAAACCCCACAGCTGCCACCAGCAGCGACGTCCTCCCAAGCCCAGGACCTAGAAACCGTGTCGCAAACCCCGCGTTGTTGCGATCCCAATGAATTCGCACCCGTCGCGATGGCCCCGCTGGCTCGAACGCAAACAACAGCGCCGCAAACCCAAGGTAGAACAAGAACGCCACAATCCCAGTCACCGCCAGCGCCATCCGCCCGCCATCGTCCGGCGTCACCGCACAAGGAACCGCAAGAGCGGCGCCTAACACCGGAGTCGTCACGCAAAACCAACGTTTCAGCCCTGTCGACTGATCCTCGCCATCCCCCGATAGGTTCGATACGGTCAGCTCGTACAAAAACCACGCGGGCAGCAGAATCACTACAAGCGGAAGTACCAACAGAAACAACACATACTCGATCCCAAAGCTCGCCCTCGTGTACGCGAGGGGAAGCCACACCGGAAATCCCTCCGGAACCTCGCTCCACATCCCGTGTACCGCAAAGCTCAAACCGAACCCCACCGCGAAGTACACCAACGGCCCTACCACTACGGCAAGCATCAGCGTCAACACGATCGCCCCGCGAAGACTCGCCATCAGCGAGCTCACCGCTAGCCCAAACGCTACCCCTAGCCCCGCTAACAAAAACAAGTACACAAACGCCAACACGACATCCGTCGCCCCTACCCCCCCAAACAGAAACGACAACGCCCCCACGGGCGCTAACACCACAATGTAAAGCCCTATGGTCGTGTACGCCGCCAGGAACTTCCCTCGCGCGATCTGCTTCGGTGTCAGCCCTGTCA
The DNA here is from genome assembly GCA_903894755.1 of uncultured delta proteobacterium. GTDB lineage: Bacteria > Myxococcota_A > Polyangia > Polyangiales > Polyangiaceae > CAITRH01. Next base: position 33,350 of record CAITRH010000322.1, on the reverse strand, counting down.
AGAGTACAGCTTCCCAGGTCCTCCCCTCACGCTCGCTCGCCACACTGTTGGCCGCTACCGTCGGCCCCACCACCACCACCACCAAATACGCCAGGGAGAAGAACACCTGGAACAACGCACTCCCGATGTCCGCTGGACGGGCCTCGTTTGCCGCCGCTATCCCCCCTATAGAACACATCAGAAGGGATACCACCAGCGTGATCGCAAACAAGATCCACGGGGTCCGTCCAATGCGCGCCCCTTGACGCAGCTCCCTTGTCCAAAGTGGATTGGGCTCCGCTACCATCCGCGTCAGCCACGGCGTCACCCATTGCGCGATCATTGGACCTCTCCTCGCGTAACCTCCAAAAAGATGCGCTCAAGCTCGTTCCGCTCTGGCTCCACTCCAACCACCGGTATCCCCCCCATCACCAACACCCGTACCACTGTCGCCACAGTCTGTTCATCCCCAACATACCCAACCAAGACAGTCGACGCAGGCCCCGGCCCGACACGCTTCACCGCAGGAACCCCGGCTAATATCGCTGCCACGCTCTCGCCAGGAGCCAATACCCTGAGCTTCAATGTCCGCAGTGGAACCTGTGGCTGCGGAAGACGTACGGTCTTGGGGCCTGTCTCGGTCTGTGGCTCCTCCACTGCCTGCGGCTGCGGCTGCGTGCTTGCCTCGAGACGTCGCGCGATGTCCTCGATGGGCCCCGATACCACTAGCCGTCCGCGCTCCAGAATGGCCACGGAGGTGCACACGTCCGCCAGCTCCGTGAGAATGTGACTCGACAGAAACACGGTCTTGCCCATCGCCCGCAGCTCCACCAGAAGGTCGCGGATCTCGATGCGCGCTCGAGGATCCAGATCGCTCGCGGGCTCGTCCAGTATCAACACCTTCGGATCGTGAAGCAGTGTGCGGGCTAGTTGAAGTCGCTGCTTCATCCCCTTCGACATGGTCGCCACTAGCTTCTCGCGAAGCTTGGTCAGGTCCGTGAGCTCCATCACCGCATCCACCACGGCATACGAGGTCCCCGCAGTGGGAACCCGATAGGCATCGGCGAAAAACTCGAGGTACTCGCGTACCGTCACACGCTCGTATACCCCCGCGTGGTCGGGCATGTAGCCAATGCGCTGGCGAACGATGTCAGGGTCGATCGTCACATCGAAGCCATCCACTTCGACCCGCCCCGCCATCGGCTCGAGCAGCGTGGCCATGATGCGTATGGTCGTCGTCTTCCCAGCGCCGTTGGGTCCGATGAACCCGAAGATCTCGCCGTGAGCCACCTCGAAGCTCACGTCGCGTAGCACGTCGAAACGCCCGAACCGATGCCACAAATGACGAACTCGGATGGCTGGTGACGTCGTGGCTAGGTCGTTCATGGGGTCGCTCCAACGACACGGAAAAATAGACGGTCGCTCTCCATTCTGAGTCCCGAGTCCTCTGCCACGTTCTCGCCTCCCACCACCTCGCCAAGGACCACCGGAAACTCGTCAGGCCACCAGTCGACCGCATCCCCCGCCGCCGAAGAGAGCGCAAGCCACGCTTGCCGAAGCTCGTCACTCCGTCCGGGCACCGTGTCGAAAAGGTTCGACCCAAATGGATGCACCGTGCGTCGCCCCGCCACCGAGGAGGCTCGGGCAGTCCAGGCCTGTAGCAACTGCCCGTCCGACGATGCCACCGAGGCCCCCTCGATCAGACTCCTTACGAGCGTGGTCCCGAAGCTCGGTGCGTAGATGAGAAGGTCCTTGAGATTGCGTCCCGTGTGGTTGGTCACCTCGACGGAATGATCGGGTCGCGTGGTCAGCGTGATGCCTGCGCCGAAGTCTACGAGCCCCTCCTCTTGTACGATGACCGTCTGCCACGGGAGCGCCTTGAGGTTGCCCAGGGAAAGTCCGTTCTTGTCCAGTCGAAGTACCGGGACGCCTTGTTCGCGTCCTGTCTCGATCACGTCGAGCACGCAGGCGCGGTCCGTGGCGCGTATGGCGAGGTCTCGGGTCTGGCTGGAGAAGAACGCGCGGTAACGACGGATTGTCCCGCGGACGGCGTTCGAGCTGGTCTCGACCAACGCAAGATGACGTGATCGTCCACGCCACCCTCGCCCGGCAAAGCCTACGAACACGATGAGCGAGAACGCAGCGGCGCTCCAGAGTGGAGCCCAGAGCAGCGGCTCCAGGGGACGTCCCCTCCGCGTGGCCCGCAGGAACGTCACGGGCCCCGCCACGATGGAATAAATGATCAGCAGAATGGCCGCGATGCCTAGCGCGGGGCGGAAGCTCTCGTTGGGATCGAGGGCGCGACGGACGTCGTTGAGGTTCGCTCCGCGCTTGTCCTGTTGCCCTTGGCCAAACACCGTGGTGGCGCGACGGTCCCAGGCGCGTGTGAGCAGTTCGACCATCCGGGCGTGTACCCAGGGGTCGTCCACTCCGGGCGCTTGCGTCGGGTCGAACGCGAGAAGGTGCACCTCACCTAGACCGTGTGGAGCCATCGCACCGAAGTCCGTCGAGACCAGCGCTCCTCCCTTGTAGCCGACTAGCTTCGACTTGACCGCAGTGCCTGGTCCAACACGCGGTCCGACGGGAGCCGGCGTCGTCCTCGTGGGAATCCACTGGATCGGAGTCGCCCCCGCGTCATGTGTGGGAGGTGTGGGAGGCACCGCATCGGGCGTCGGGTCGTCGGGTTCAGGCTCGGGCTCGAAGGGGGACGGCGACACCGCAGGACGTCCCATCGAGGGGAGCTTCAACAGACTCGACGAAGGCTCGGTCACGCTTACCGTGCCGTTCACGAGAGACGGCAGCACGCCCTGACGGAGGTCCTCGGGACGGGTCGGGACTACCGCCAAAACCCCTCCAGTGATCACCCATCCCACGAGCGGATCGAGCTGCGACGCCTCGAGCCTTGCGAGCACCGCCGACGACACGAGCACCACCGACGCAGCCGAGTAGCCCGCAGCCCGCTCGGGAAGAATCGGCTCGCCCGTGGCGCGATCGACTCCTGGCGAGCCGACACCAACCTCGCTGGTCGGGGTCCCGTAAGCGTTGGGACTCCAGGCTAGCGACACGGGCCACTTGCGGAGCGGGATCGCAATCCGCGATGGGCTGGAGAGGTCGACGAGAAGAGGCCCGTGGACGCCTCCAGTGGCGACCTCCCTGGAGGCGAGCGCTTCGCCTGTGTCGGCGACGACATGGAGGGTCACCGAGCCGCCGGAGCCGGGCGCGCGGACTGGGATACGTACGACTCCGATTTTTCCTGGGGGGATATGGAACGGTGCCTGGGCAAGTGGAAGGGCTCGGGAGCCGTGGACGCTGTACGTGGGACGCACCTCGACGAGTCCTTTTTGCGCCGTGGGGCTGGAGCTCTCGATGCGGGCGACGAATTCGATCCAGCCGCTCGATGGGGTGTCGGCGCCAAGGATGGCTGCAGCCGCCAGGGTGACGGGGCTGGCGGGGCTGACGGGACTGACCGACTTGGCTTGGACCGCGGAGACCGCGACGATCCCGGCGAACGCGGCGCTAAACCAAACGCTTTTTAAAAACCGCAGGGTTCCGCTCGCGCAGACCTCACCCCCCAGCGACGCGGCACTTCCACCGCGTCCCCCTCCCCATCGATGGGGAGGGGGAAGTTGTAAGAGAGTGAAATCGCTGGGGGGTGAGGTCTTCGGGGTCGCCGGCGACGAAGTTGCGGTTCTCAAAGTAGGTTTGGTTTAGCAAACATGAAGCGCATTCAGCTCCTCGCCTCGTACTTCGTGCGCTCGGCCTCGACGCTTGCAGGGCGCGCCGGGACATGGGCGAGAAGCGCGTCGACCACGGTGTCTGTCGTGATCCCGTCGGCCTCCCCTTCGAACGAGCGGATCATGCGATGGCGGAGTGCGGGTTTGGCGACGTGGGAGAGGTCGGCGAAGGACACGTGGGCACGTCCCTCGCACAGCGCGACGGCCTTGGCGGCGAGGACCATGGACTGCGCTCCACGGACACCGGCACCAAAGCGAAGGCTTTTCTTGGCGACCTCGGGAGCTTCCTTTGCCGTGGGGTCGCTGGCTCTCACGAGGCGGGCGGCGTAGCGCAGGAGAGGCTCGGCGACAGCGACATCGCGGCACATGGTTCGAAGGAGCAAGACGCCCTCGCGGCTCAAGACTTGAGGCGGCGGTGGCGGGGGCTGACCGGTGGTGCGCACGAGGATCTCGCAGAGCTCGTCTTCGGTGGGATTGGGCACCACGACCTTCAAGAGGAACCGATCGAGCTGCGCCTCTGGGAGCGGGTAAGTGCCTTCCATTTCGATAGGGTTTTCGGTGGCGAGGACACAGAAGGGCTCATCGAGGGGATAGCGCGTACCGGCGATGGTGACGGCGTGTTCGGCCATGGCTTCGAGGAGCGCGGATTGGGTCTTGGGAGTGGCGCGGTTGATCTCGTCGGCAAGGACGATCTGGCCGAAGATGGGGCCTTTTTGGACTGTGAAGAGGCTTCCTGCGGCGCGTTGGCTCGGGTCCATGACGAGGACATTGGTACCGACGACGTCGCTCGGCATCAGGTCGGGGGTGAACTGGATACGGGAGAAGCGCAGGTCGAGGGATTGGGAGAGGGCGCGAACGAGGAGGGTCTTGCCGAGGCCAGGGGCTCCTTCGAGGAGCACGTGACCGCCGGCGACGAGGGCCCAGAGCACCTGGCTGACCACGTCGGTCTGGCCGACGATGACTTTGCCGACGGCGTTACGAAGGGTGGTGATGGCTTGTGAGGCTTGTGCCAGTCGTGATTCGAAGGACTCGGCCATTGGTCCGTCTCCCGGTCTTGTTGCGGCGAGCTTATGCGGCGTGCGTGCGATGTCTACGTTGGAGAGGCCAGAAGGTCGACGCGTGAGGTCTGCAGCATTTCGCGATACCATCGGCCCGTGGCAGGGTGGCGATTTCTGCTTTTCGTGGTCGTGGTGGGGCTCCTTGCGGGCTGCAGCGGTCACATCGTAGGGACCCACGACAAGCGTCTCGATTACGACGTGCCTTCCGAGACCAGCGCCGTGTCGCTCGTGCGCTCGCGTCTCTTGGCCGCGCAGATTCTTGCCGACGTCGAGGCGATAGGAAACGCTCGCGTGCGGGTCACGGTAGACGAGGACCTGGCCGACACCGTCGACGACCTGCTTCGATGGCCTGGAGGACTCTCGCTCTATCGGGTGGAGTCGGAGGACGGGGTCGAGGGGAGCGCCAGCGAGGTTCGGGCGCGTCTACGGCAGCCGCAGCCTTCGGGACAGCGAGCGTTTGCCGAGATGCTCGGGTGGGATCGAATGCGCACGCGGCTGGTGAGCGCCCCTCCGCTAGGCACCGTGGCGCTGCAGAGGCTCGAGACCTGCTGTTCTGGTAGAGGACTGCGCGTCGTGTTCCGGGCCCCCGAGCCGTTGTTGAAGCTCGCAAGGGCGCATCCCGACGCGCTGGTGGCGGTGGTGAGAGGCGGGACCCTCCTGGCAACGGTTCCCGCGGAAGCGCTGACGAGGCCGGTGGTGACCGTGCCATTTGGGCGAGACATTGCGTCGTTCACACGGGTAGCACGCGCTAAGCGGTTGCTGCAGTCTCCGTGCCTCCCCTCGCTGACCTTGGTAGCGGTGGAGACAGCACCCGCTCGGTGGGGACTTGCCTGTTTGGGGGTCCTGCTTCCTCTTGCGGTGTCCCTAGGGTGGCTGGTGTTTGTGCGGCGGTTCGATCGGGCGAGGCCCGAGCCACGGTCTTTGGTTCTGGTCACCTTCGTGTTGGGAGGGATCGGTGTGGTGTTTGCCGCTTGGATCGAGCGGAGTCTTCAGGAGTTATCGCCGTATACGAGCCCGTCCACGATGACCTTGGGGGGGCAGCTCCTTGGGTTGCCGTCGGCGTTGGTGTCGTACACGTTGGTCGTGGGCCTCGTTGAGGAGGGGGCGAAGTTCTTGGCCGTGTGGGGGTTTGCAAGGCGTAGAAAAGAGTTCGACGAGCCTGTCGATGGGATCGTGTATGCGAGTGCAGCAGCTCTTGGTTTTGCTGCAGTCGAAAACATGTTGTACTTCAGCGGAACCCGCCTCGCTGGGTCGGTGGTTGCCGCAAGGGCGCTAACGAGTGTTCCGGCGCACGTGTTCTTTTCGTCTCTGTGGGGCTATGCGTTGGGCAAGAGTCTGGTGTCGCCGCGGACCAATGTGCTGGGGTTTTTCGCGTTGGCAGTGGTGTCCCATGGTGCGTTCAACACGCTGCTGTCAATCGACGGGCTAGCGTTGGGGGCATCGTTGCTGATGCTGGTGCTGGGATGGTGTTTCTTGGTGCTGCTTCGACGGGCGCTGCGTCATGGGGCCGTACCTCCAGGGGAGAGTGCGGAGGCTCCGGAAAGCGGTGCGCGAGCGTTTGTGCGGATTGGGTCTGCGACGCGCTTTGCGATGGCGTCAGTGGCGATGTTAGTGTGCGGGTTTGCGTTGGTGACCCTTGGGACCGCGTACGAGCTTTTGCAACGTCGCGTGGGGTTGGTGTTCATAGGGGCTTCGAGCGTGTTGGTGGCGCTCTTTGGTCTTGCGGCAAGGGCGGTGGCGTTGGCGCTTCCGCTCGATCTCGCAGTGGACACCAACGGGGTGACCTTTGCGGGGGTGGCGTGCCGTTGGGAGGCCATACGCGACTACGAGCCCGCGTTGGGCAAAGGGATTCTTGCGCCTCGCGCCTGGGTGGTGTTGCACACGGACGGGGGGGCTTTGACCATTGGACCTATGGCGGCAGAGACCTGCTTTCGCGTGGTAGAAACGCTGGATACGCACCGTCGAAGGTGACGTTCAGCGTGCTGTCACGCATCGAGGATCTCCGCGGCATGGGAAAGAGACAGGTACAACCCCCGCGCATAGAGCCGACGACGCGTGGCTTGGTCGAGATCTCCCTCGCGTCCTCTCGTCGCCGCGTGCAGCAAAATCGCCGCCGTCACGCTCACATTGAGGCTCTCGACAAACCCCCGCATGGGCACACGCACCGCTTTTGAACACGCACTGCGCAGCGCAGGTCCAATCCCGGTGCGCTCGTTTCCAAGCACCAACGTGAGACGAGGGATCGCCGCAAGCTCCTCGGGCACCAACCCCCCCTCGGCCTCTGCAGCCACCAGCGTCGAACCGGAAAGCACTTCGAGAGCGTCCGCCGCGGTTCCGTAATGCGCAATGTCAAGCCACCTCTCCGACCCCCGTGCCACAGACCCCGCAACGAGAAACGGAACGTCGGCGCGCTCCACCACGTGAAGCTGCTGCACCCCGAACGCCTCGCAGGTCCGCACGATCGCCGCCCCATTGTGCGGATCGTACGGAGCATCGAGAAGCACCACCACGCTTCCAAGACGCTTGCCAATGACCTCGCGAAGACGCTCCCTGCGTCGCTCCAACACGAAAGGCTCGAGCCTCGCAATCACGCGCTCCGGCTCGTCAGCCTCGGCTCTCCGGATACGATGAGCCAAGACCTGCTCGGACGAAAGGACCCCCGCTGTTGTCCGGCGCATTCGCGTTAGTCCAAACCTAACTTGAGAACCGCAACTTCGTTGCCGGCGACCCCGAAGACCTCACCCCCGCACGATCCGGCGCGTTCACAAGGTCCCCCCCATCGATGGGGAGGGGGCGCTGTGAAAGGGCGAAATAGCGAGGGGTGAGGTCTTCGGTTCGGACCTGCGGTTTTCAAGATGGTTTTGGCTTAGTCCGAAAAGCAGTACTGATCCATGAGAGCCACGAGACGCTCCGTCTCGGGCTTGATCACGTAGCCGTCCGCCCCCAACTTCTGACACTTGGCGATCATCTGGTCGTTGAGGAGCGAGGAGAACATGATGATCGGGACATCCAAGCCCCAGTCGCGCTTGACCGTACGACAGAGGGTGAGCCCGTCGAGCTGGGGCATCTCGATGTCCGTGACCACGACGCTGACCTCTTTACGAATATGCGTGTGCGCGCCCTCGGCTTTGGCCTTGAGGACCGCGAGCGCGTCGAGGGCAAGCTGGCCGTTTTCAAAGACCTGAAGGTTGGTGTAGCCCACAGCGCGGAGGATCTTGGTGAGGTGGTGCCGAATGATCGCCGAGTCCTCGGCAAAGACCACCTTGGCATCGCCGCGCCGAGTGAGCTTTGGCTTGTCTTCGAAGATGTGCTCGTCATAGTTGACGACCGTACGAGGGAAAATCTGGCCGACGATGTGTTCGAGGTCGAGGACCAGTACCTCACGTCCCATGAGGCTCACCGACCCGATGATCTCGGGAGCATCCCGAGCCAGCAGGGGCTCGAGGGGACGGAAGTCGGACCAGCGAATGCGATGGATACGGAAGATCTCGTCGGCGACGAAGGCGGTCACCATGTTGTTGAACTCGGTGACCACGATGACCCGCTGGGCAATGTCCTTGAGCGGCGGGATCCCCAAGTAGATGTCGAGCTCGACCAGCGGAATGGTCCGTCCGCGAAGGAGAAACACCCCCGCTACGCCGTCGGGCCTGTTCGGGACCTTGGCGATCCGGACACTTCCATACGGAATGAACTCTCGGATCTTGGCGGCGTTGATGCCGAAGCTCTGCTCCGACAGGCGAAGGTCCACGAGCTCGACCTCGTTGGTGCCGGAGTCGAGGAGGATTTCTTGTTTCTCCAAGGCCACGCAAGCGTACTCGCGCTATGGCGCCGTGTCTTGTTTCCTTCTTGAGTCCCGCTCATGCAGCATCGGTCGAAGTCTGGCAAACTCCGCCACCATGTTGCCAAGCTCTCAGCAAAGTCTGGCAAACTTCGACCCGAGCTTGGCAAGCTCTCCGCAAAGTCTGGCAAACTTCGACCCGAGCTTGGCAAACTTGGACCTAAGCTTGCCAAGCTCTCCGCGAAGCTTGCCAAGCTTAGGGGCAAGTTTGCCAAACCGAGGGGCAAGCTTGGCAAGCTTAGGTCCGAGTTTGCCAAGCTCGGGTCGAAGTTTGCCAGACTTTGCGGAGAGCTTGCCAAGCTTAGGTCCAAGTTTGCCAAGCTTAGGTCCGAGTTTGCCAAGCCTGGACCGATCTTATCAAGCTTTAGGCATAGCTTGCCAAGCTCGGGGCGAAGCTTGGCAAACTGGCCGCAAACCTTTCGCGATTTTTCGAGATCGTCCATTGGACGGCCCTCGCCGTGCGTTGATTGGCAGCCCCGAAGGGGCGAGTCAAATCAGCCCAGGGTGGGTAACCCTGGGTCGCGGGGGGAGCGAGGGGGTCGCGGTTCGGACCGTGGGTCGCACCCGGTTCAACCCTGCGGTTCTCAAGATAGTTTTGGCCTAGGCGCGAACGAAGAGGTCAAGCTCACCGGCTCGGGCGGGACGGTTTAGCTTCTTTAGCGCCGCCGCCTCGATCTGTCGGATCCGCTCCCGCGTGAGGGAAAAGCGCTCACCGACCTGCTCGAGCGTGTGCTCCTCGGTTTCGCCAAGACCGAAGCGGAGTCGGATCACCTCGGCCTCACGAGGGGTCAGCATCCCAAGGAGTTCGCGCATCCGTGCGGCCAGACTGAGGTCCTGAGCGACGCGCTCCGGGGACCGAAACGAGGTGTCTTCCACGAAGTCCCCGAAGTGCGCGTCGCCGTCTTCCCCCACGGGCGCGTCGAGACTGAGCGGCTCGCGTCCGATGTCGAGGGCGTGGGTGACACGGTCCGACGGGAGCCCTGTTTTTTCGGACATCTCGTCGAGCGTGGGAAGCCGTCCCTCGATCTGCGCGTACTCGCGTTGGGTGCGCGCGACGCGATGCATGGCGGTGAGGACATGCACGGGGACCCGAATGGTCCGTCCTTGGTTGGCAAGGGCGCGGGTGAGGGCCTGGCGAATCCACCAGGTGGCGTAGGTGCTGAACTTGTAGCCTCGCGTGTAGTCGAACTTCTCCACGGCTTTCATCAGGCCCATGTTCCCCTCTTGGACCAGGTCGAGGAATGGAAGCCCGCGGTTCATGTACTTTTTCGCGATCGAAACCACGAGGCGCAGGTTGGACGCGACCATTTGCGCACGTGCGTGGTCGAGGACCCGCTCGCTCTCTTTGATCGCACGGAGCGTGTCGCTCAGGTTTTCGAGTACCTGGTCGCGCGCCTCACGTCGTGGCGTCGTGTAGCAGACGACGATCCTGTCGAGGTCGACGCCGTGTTTTCGTGTGCGCGGAGACGACGCAACTCCTGGATTACGGGCTGCGACGGAAGCCTCCGACTCGCTTGCTTCAGGGGCGTGAAGACGCGTACGGAGAGCCTGAATGATGCAGGCGATGGCTTTTTTCTCGAGTCGAAGGCGGTCGGCGGCCTTTTCGAGCCGCAGGCGCTCGTCGGCGAGCGAGTTGGATGGGGCCCGTGGTCGTCCCCGATCGCTTCGTGCGACCTCGGACTGAACACGCGCTACGGCGGCAACCGCGCGATCGAGCTCTTTGAGGAGTGACATGACGCGGGCGCGGTCGCTCGGATCGTTGGCGTTCTCGTCGTCATCGATGCGCACGAAGTCGTGAACGCGGAGGGTCCCCTCGGCGACCTGACGCCCGAGTGCGCGCAGCTCGGCGAGAGCGGCGGGAGAGGCAATGATGGCGGCGACGACCTTGTGCTCGGCGTCTTCCATGAGCTTGGCCAGCTCGACTTCGCCCTCGCGGGTGAGGAGCGGCATTTTGCCAAGCTTATTGAGGTACGCGCGCGTCGGGTCGATAGAGGCGATAAGCGCGTCGTCGTCCGCTGCCTTCCGAGGGATCGGACGAGGCGGGGTGGGACGCGGGGCGGGGACAACTTCGGTAGTTCCAAAGAAGCGGGGTATCATCGTTCGCTGCGCAGCAGTCTTGCTCATCCTGCGACCAGGTCCTCCTCATACCGATGGGTGCGACAACCGAAAGGCTCATGGACATCCATGCGGCCGGGATCCTTCGAATGACGGCCTGGCGTGGACTACCCAAAAACCTGGCGCTCCTAGGATCCCAAACCGTCCGAGCCGCGGGCGGTGTCGGGCGACGCTCCGTGCATCCGCATGAATGCCGTACCGTCGGGAAACGAGCCGGCCTAGTACCTCACACCCCCGCCGAGAGCAAGAGGGGATGTTGCGCAAAAGATACCGTGCCGCTAGACAGCCGATTTGTACGCAACAACGCGGGGATAAGTCAAACCACGTCCAGATCGAGACCCGCCATTTCTGCCAGACGAGGCTTTGGCCGAGGAGCCCGCGCAGCGTACTCAACGTACGTGAGCAGGCACCGCAGGCCAAAACGGAGGTTGGCGGGAATGGCGGGGTTCGAGATGGGCGTGGTTTAATCCCATGGGGTCTTTCCTTTGAGCCTGTAAACGAAGGCGAGGATCTCGGCGACCGCGCCGTAAAGGTCCACGGGGATAGGACGTCCCACCCGAACGCGCTTGGCCAGCGTGCGGGCAAGCTCGGGGCTCGGAACGATCTGCACGCCAAAGCGCTTGGCAATCAGGCGGATATGGAACGCCATCTCGTCGTAGCCCTTGGCCACCACGAGAGGCGCGCCTTCTTTGGGACGGTACCTGAGGGCGACGGAAACGTGAGTCGGATTGGTCACTACGACGTCAGCGGTGCGAAGCTGCCGCATCAGGGCCATGCGAAGACGCTCGCGTCCCTTCTGGCGGATCTTCATCTTGACCGCCGGGTCCCCCTCGGACTGCTTCGACTCGTCTTTGACCTCCTCTTTCGTCATCTTCAAGGACCGCTCGGTCTGCCACCAGCTGTAGCCGTAATCCGCGAAAGCCAGAACGGCGAGGGCGAGTGTCGAACGAATAGCGACCTTCGTCAGGGTCTCGAGCGTGACCTGGAGCACCTGCACCAGATCGGCCCCCACCATGTGCGACAGGACAGGAAAGGCATCTCGAATGGCGCCGTAGGCAATGAACGCGATGATCGACACCTTGCCGACGTTCTGTAGGATCTCGGTCGCTTGGTGGGTTGGATTGAAGTACTGCTGAAAGCGCGGGATAGGATCGAGCTTATCCCACTTGGGGAAGATCAATTCCCAGTTTGGCGCGTACCCTGCCTGATAGAATCCGACCGCTGTCGCTGCAGCCACCGCTGCCAGGGCCGAGGGGAGCGCCAGGAAGACCAGGATCGAGAACGTCTTGAAGAAGATAGGGCGTGGGTCCCCACGAACGAAGTCGAAGGGGTCCTGGAAACAGCGAAGCGCGTACTCTTGGAGGGCATCGACCATGCGCCCCCCCATGGCGTACAGCACGGCCAACACGGCCACTGTTGCAGCCACCCCGCCAGCGTCGCGAGCCCTGGCAAATTGCCCTTCTCCACGCGCCTCACTACGGCGCTTCCCAGTTGGTGCTTCGGTTCTCCCCTGGTCCTCGGGGTCCACCGGACTCTACCCCTCGACCAAGATCGAGACCAACCGTTCGAGGGCAGGTCCGACCCGTCCAAACTCCGACTCGAGCTGACGGGTCAAGTCGGGGAGCGCCATCATGATCACCGCCAGCCCCACGCCAAGCATCAGGCCAAACCCCATGGAAAAGACTTGCAACGCCGGAGCCGCTCGGGAGATGAACGCCAGCGACACCTGGGTGATCACCAGCACCGCCACGATGGGGACAGCAAGACGCACTCCCGCTGCAATAGCGCTCGTCGAGAACTCGGTCAGCAGCGACGCAATAGGAGCGGGACTGAAGAGACGACCTGGTGGAAGAACCCGGAAGCTTGCGATCAGCGACCCCAGCACGACTCTGTGGAGCCCCAGAATCATCGCAACGAGCAGAGCCAAGTTCCTAAGCATCTTCCCCAGCGCTGTTTCCGACACTTCTGCATGGGGATCCATCATCTGCGCCATAGAGAGCCCCAGCGACATCGCCATGATCTCGTTGGTCGTCTGCACGGCCGACACGCTGATGCGCACGACCAGCCCCATGGCCACCCCCACGAGAAACTCCAGCGGAACCGCCATCGCGATGTGTCCGAGCGACTCAATAGAGGGGTCGACCGGAACCATCCCATGGACCAGCACGGTGATCCCAAGAATGAGCCCCACCTTCGCCTGGATCGGCGCCTGCGCCCACACGAGTGGTGCCACGATGATCACACCACTGGTCCGCACCGTCTCGAGCGCAAATAGCCCCACCTCGCTGGGTAGGGTTGCAAGGCTCACTGCACCACTCCCGCTATAGAGGAGATCATCTGCCGAATGTATCGCACCATCTCCCCCAAGATGAACGGTCCAAGAAGCAGAATAGTGGACCCGACAAACACCAGCTTGGCCACGAAGGTGATGCTCTGATCGTTTACCTGCGTCACCGTCTGCGCCACGCTGATGACCACCCCCACAATCACCGCTGCAAGAAGCGCCGGTCCCCCCACCATGGCCACCACCAACATGGCCTGCCTCATCATGTCGAGCGCGCCATCGATGGTCATCGGAAACTCTGGAGCAAAGATCCCACCACCAGGTTCCACCCGTCCGCCAATACGAACAATAGGATCTTAATAGGAAGACTCAACATCTGCGGTGACACCATGACCATCCCCATCGCCATGGTGATGGTGGCGACGGCAATATCGATGACAAGAAAAGGGAGCAGAATGATCACCCCCATCTGGAACGCTGTCGTGAGCTCCGACACGACGAACGCGGGAATGGCCACCTTCATGGGGACGTCATCAGGTTGGTCGGGGAGGGGAAGACGCGCAGCGACATAGAACAGCTCGAGATCCTGCTGACGGGTCTGACGGAGCATGAAGTTGCGCAGTGGGATACTTCCCGTCTCGAGCGCCTGAATGTCCGAGATGGTCCCGCGCTGGTAGGGTTCGATGGCGGTCTGGCGAACCTCCTCGTAGATGGGGGCCATGGTGAACACTGTGATGAAGATGGCCAGTCCAATGACAATCTGTGGAGGGGGCGCCTGCTGGGTCCCTAGCCCTTGACGCAGAAAGGAGAGCACGACGACCGTGCGAACGAAGCCCGTCATGGTCATGACAATGGCTGGAAGTATGGAGAGCAGCGTGAGGACAAAAAGGATCTTTAGCGGCTGCGCAGTCGCATTGGAGACCGCGCCAAGAAGAGGGTCGACGGGATTCATTTACGCCTTTTGTCGTCAGGGCGAGCAGTCATTGGAGCAGGACGGGTCCGGCGGGCCAATCCGGAAACCTGTCCTTCGAGCGCCTGGTCGTCGTCTGCAGGCTCGGGACGGGACACGGGACGGGGCCTGGTCTCGACGACGTCCTTGGTCTCGCGCGCGAGGATCGACGCCGCATCGGTGGGCAGCACCTCGGTCTCTTGGGTGGCTTCCCCCATGAGCCCCCGCAGCATGCGGGTAAAGGACGGCGCCTCGGGAGGAGGCTCTTTTGCTTTCGCGGGCTGTGGAGCGGGGGACACAATGGGTTTGGACGCCAAGTCTTCGGGACGAATCCAGGCGAGACGGCGGACCGACTGCTCGGTCACTCCGAGCAGCAGCGTTCGACCTCCCACTTGGGTCAATACGAGAAGGGACTTGGGTCCAATACGCGTTGTGTCGAGCACGCGGAGGCGGGGCTGTGGATTCACTCCGATGCGAAGCTGCCAGCGCCGTCGAAGGTAGAACGCAAGACCCGCGAGTCCGGCAACTGCCGCGAACACTGCGATAGGACGCCACGGAGGGCGCGACTGGGCGGCTGGAGCCGGGGCGGCGGGTGGCTGCGCAAGCCATGGTCGCACGCTGGGCGCTGGCGAGGGCTCGTCGGCCCACGCGACGGCTGCCGCCAATACGATGACGGTCGCTGCCAGCGCACCGACAGCAGCGCGTCTCATTCCACGGCCCCAAACCTTGCTGTGGGGTCGTCGCCGAGAAGCACCTCGGTGAGCCGAACCCCATAGCGATCGCCGACCACCACGGCCTCGCCGCGGGCGATACGACGGTTGTTTACGTAGACGTCGAGTGGGTCGCCGGCGGCCTTGTCGAGCTCCACGACGGAACCAGGTCCAATGCGCAAAAGCTCAGCGATCTTCATGGTGCGTCGACCAATTTCGACGGTGACCTCCACGGGCACGTCCATGACGAACCCGAGGCTATCGAAGGACCTCGGCAACATCGAACCGTCGTCCGCGGGAACGGGAAGCTCGGATCGTTTCTGTGTCCCATCAGCGCTCATACAAGCCACCGCCTTTCAGTCTTCGTGCCGAGGCTCGCCGGCACGGGCCCGGATCTCGATCGCAAGCTGCCCGCGAGACACGACGGGGACCGCGGAGAACTTTTCTACGCCCCCCACCCGCACGTGCAGCAGGTCGTCGGTTGCGGTGGGAAGCCTGACGACATCCCCGACGCGCAAGGCCATGATGGATCGAAGGCCCATGGTGACCCTTCCAAGTTCGGCCACGAGAGCCATGGGGACCCCGCCCAGAGCTTCGGCCATACGAGGATCGCCCTGAACTGGGGGCTCGTCGGCTTGCTGCTCTCTTGCTGCGGTTTCGAGTGCCTGCGCGCTGACGGCGACGATGAGCAAGGCGGGGATAGAGAGGCCCTCGACGGCGCACTCGACCCGCAGCACTTCGCCGGCTCTTGCGGTTTGGGCAGCGGCGGGGATTTCCTCGGTGGCGACCATCGTGATGCCGACCTCCGCGAAGATACAGGCGGCCAGGTCGGTAACGAGCGACGAGACGATGCGCGAGAGCAGAGCGCGTTGCGCGACTGTGAGCTCGGAATCCACCGGGCCGCTTATCGTGCCCCGTCCCCCTAGCGCCCCCTCGAGAACGAGGGCGATGGCCTCGGCATTGAGCGTCAACGTGCTCCAGGCGCTTCCGTCCGCCGAGGCAAGCGACATGCGAAAGACGATTTCACCTGGTGTCGACGCGGCTTCCGTGGCCGACCCGAGGCTTTCGACGGCCCCTGGCACCACGGTGGCGCGGTAGCGAGCAAGGAACGGCATACTTCGACGGGACGCGCGGGCGAAGGCCGCAACGATGCGGGTGACGGCCTGGATGGCCGATCGAAGTTGTCGGTCTTTGCCCGTCAGATCGACCCGGCGTACCGCAGGACGGGTGGACGGGCGATCGTTCATTGGAGCACAAACTCGGTGAAGAAGACCTTCTTAGTGCGATGTTTGCCGAGTGTTCGGCCAATGCGCTCCTGCAGCTCGTTGCGGATTGCGGTGAACTTGGAGGCTGCGGAGAGGTCTTCGTAGCTCAGACCGCGCATGTACTCGATGACGGCATCACGCACCCTCGGCGTGAGCTTCTTTACTTCTTCTTCAGGCATCGGCGGATGTCCGAGCTCGATCGTGACGGCGACGCGCAGGTGATGGCCGACTCCTGCGTTATCGCGGATGTCGACGGTCATGGCTTCCAAGGCGAGGTTCTCGCCCAACGTCTCCTCGGCCTCCCTCTCTTTTTTCGATTTGTCGTCGCGCGCCCACTTTTGAGCAATGGCGGGCCCAAAGGCGCTTCCGAGGGCGGACCCGCCGACCGAGAGCACGACCACCAAGAGAAGCAAAATGATGCTTCCTGCTTTTCCGCCAGCGGGTTTTGGTTTTGCTTCCGGCGGTGCAGGTGCGGGTTCCCCTTCGGCCACGGTGTCCTCGTATGGTCATCTCTTCAGGTTCACAAGCTCCTGAAGCATTTCGTCGGCGGTGCTGATGGTCTTCGTGTTCGCCTGGAATGCACGCTGGTGTTGAATCAAATTCACGAACTGCTTGGCAAGATCGACGTTCGACTGCTCGACCGATCCCGACGTAAGCGAGCCTCGTCCACCGATACCCGCGAGGCCAAGTGCGGCCTGACCGCTCTCTCGGGTGTCGGTGAAGAGATTTTGTCCCGCACGGCCTAGCCCCTCGTTGGATCGGAACTTAGCGATGGTCGCCTGCGCCATGGGGACCTTCTGGCCGTTGGTGTACACGCCGCTGATGACTCCGCCCGCGTCGATGTTGACCCCAGCAAGGTCAGCGGAGCTGTAGCCGTCCTGCCCCTGGCTCGACACGCTGGAAGGCGACGAAAACTGGGTGACTCCATCGAGTCCAGTTCCGGTCCCGGTGGGAGGGGGCGGGTTCCCGTAGTTGAGTACCATGGTGTTCTGGCCCGCTACCTGGGCCCCGTTCTTGAACGTAACCGTCACCGGGAGGGTGGGGCCCGTGATCAGCGCACCGGTGGAACTGAACGTCAGCGTCCCCGTCCCGCCCGTAAGCTCCGTATAAGTCGACCCCGTGGGCGGCGTAGGCGTGTTGACTTCCGATGACGACGCAAGCACGTGGTAGCTCCAAGTTCCAGCTGCTGCCTCTTTTCGGAAGAAGGTCGTCACCGTGTGGGGCGCTCCCAAGGTGTCGTACACCGTGATTGATGTCGACGCGTTCGACGTCGCCGAAGGACT
The DNA here is from genome assembly GCA_903894755.1 of uncultured delta proteobacterium. Taxonomy (GTDB): domain Bacteria; phylum Myxococcota_A; class Polyangia; order Polyangiales; family Polyangiaceae; genus CAITRH01. The sequence continues at coordinate 16,135 of CAITRH010000322.1, read as the reverse complement.
CTGCGGGTCCCATGTGGCCGGACTGGTCGCCGATGCGTTGAGATTGGCGGTCACGGTCATCGTGCTGGTGGGACGAGGCTGAAGCGCCGCCGTGGTGAGCTGGATCGGACCAATGACCGAGGAAAATGTCGCGCCATCCGGGTTGACCTTGTAGCCCTGTGCCTGCAGTCCCTGGGGACTCACAAGGTAGCCGTCCTTGTCGACCTTGAACTGACCCGCTCGCGTGAAATAGGTGCCGTCAATCCCCCCCACGGCTCCTTTCACCACGAAGAACCCGTCGCCGTTGAGTGCCACGTCCGTGGAAACCCCCGTGTTGCTGAGGGCTCCCTGCGAAAACATCTGCTGCACACGCGCTACACGCACGCCCACACCAGGGCCGTCCCCGAACGACTTGCCTAAAATGTCCTCGAACAAGGCCCGCTGCTCTTTGAACCCTACGGTGTTGACGTTGGCGATGTTGTCGCCAACCACTCCAAGCGCCTCGCTCTGGGCGTTGACGCCGCTCACACCCGTGTACATTGCTCGCAGAATCGACATGGCCCGCTCCTCTACTACTTCGCTTGCGTGGTCGCGTTCACACGTATGAGATTCGACGTCGGCGCCGTAATGCCCGTGTCAAGCACCAGTGAGCTGTACCCACCCGTATACGAAACCGCGGTCACCAACCCGGTCGTCTCCTGGGATACCGATACAGACGCGCCTGCCGTCGTCTTGGCATCCACCGACACCGTGTACGACCCCGCTGGCTGCTGCGTCCCGCTGTCGTTCTTGCCATCCCACATCTCGCTCACGTTCCCAGACTTGGAACCGAGGTTGAGCGTACGAACGACATTTCCGCCGCTATCAGTTATGGACACCTTCACGCTTTGGGCAGCTTGAGCGAGAGAGAACGATACCTGGCTCCCAAGCCCCTGACCATCGAGCGAAACCGTCGACCCCTGCACAGTCACGGTCTTTCCAACGAGCCCCGCGTTTGAAGCGTTCGTGATCCCCTGTTGCGCCGTCGCCAACTGCTGAAGGAGCGTGTTGGTCTGCATCTGCTGCTCGAGCCCCGAAAACTGGGCGAGCTGCGCCACGAACTGCGTGTCGTCCATCGGCTTGAGCGGGTCTTGGTTCGACATCTGGGCAACCAAGAGCTTAAGAAACGCGTCTTTCCCAAGAGCGTTGTTCCCGGTCAGCGACCCGGTTGTCGTCGCTTGGGCCTGCGTCGTACTGCTGACTGAATCGACCATGGGCGCCATGAGAGCAAAGCCGATACCAGCGAAGCCTTTCTCTATCCCGCCGTCTGAAACAGCTACGCCAAACCCCATCGGAGCGTCAGCGCACCGTCGCCCTCGCCAAGGCAACGACGCTATGGTTTTAGTCATATGTGGGGAGAGCGCGGCCACTCCACCCCACCCCAGCCGAAAACATCGGTGCAACATGCGTTGATTGGCAGCCCCGAAGGGGCGAATCAAAACAGCCCAGGGTGGGTAACCCTGGGTCGCGGTGTCGCGGCGCGGACCTGCGGTTCTCAAGTTAGGTTTGTTTTATCAATACGTCATCGTCACGAAATCTCGTTTGGGGTTCGACGGCCACGAGAGGCTCCGCACTTGGGCAGCCACGCACCCGGCTACGGATGGATTCGGCGGATTCGTCGATACCGTCACCCCTACCGCCCGACCATTCTGAACTGCGACCTGCACGATCACACGCATGTCGTCGGGAGCCCCACAGGCCGAAATAAACGACACCCGTCCAAGAGGACCCGCAAGCTGCGCTTTCGTAAGGTCCGGCGCACCGGATTGCCCCATGGTCATTTCGTCGTTGCTGCTCTCCAGTGCCGACTCGAAACTGCCACCCGCCCCGCTAGCCCCGGCCGGCGCGGATGCTGCCCCTCCGCTGCTCCCTACACCGGCGACGCCTCCTCCTGCGCCGCGAGCTCTCGACGACGGCCCACGCCTCCGGATTCCCCCCACGTCGACGCTTCCAGGCCCCTCATCTACCACGATGCCAACGGACTCTCTTCGAGTCCCCTTCTTCGTGAAGAACCACACGGACAGCCCCGCGGCCAGAGCGCCTACCAACAGGAGACTCCCTACAAGCTTGAAAACGCGCCCCTTCCTTTCGGCCTGTACCACCTTGCCCACAGCCTTCTCTTCGGCCACGAGCTCCCGTTTGAGGCCTACCTGGTGTGCAAAAGGGGCGAACTCCTCCCACGCTTTGATGGGACGCGCCTCGCCCCCGAGCGTGTCGCGCAAGACGTCGTCTTGGACAAACGCGTTGCCGGCAATCTGTTGGAGCAACTCCACCGCCGTGAAGGGGCCGTGATCCATGTGCTCTCTGTTAACGATGTACCTGGGGCGAGGGTCGGCCTCGAGACGCGCTTTGAGCTCCGCAAGCGTCGACGTCGGGTCGTTGCGACGCGGTCGGTTCGAAGACTTGCGCTCGACCACCCGTCCAAAAGGATCGCCTACGTCGATGCGAGGGACCGCGGCCGCCCTGGGAATCGCTGGCTCTAACGGCGACGGCCGTACGCTGGGCGGCATCACGGAAAAACGTACGTCGACCTCGAGCTCCGCGCTCGCATCGAAGCTGCTCGTTCGATCAGGAGGCCTGATGCTGTGCGCAGGCGCGAGCGCGTAGAGCTCACTCGCCAACGCCGCAAGATCGGAAGGTCGATGCGCTCGATCGCTGATGATGGCCTTCTCCACCAACAGCTCGAGGGCCTCGGGAATCCCAGGGTCCACGTCGCGGGGACGCGCCATGCCGGGTCCCACGTGCCCTCCCGTGACCATCTCGTAGAGGATCGCCCCGACGGCATAGACGCTCGCGTGCGCGTCTCCTCCCGCGCGGGTGGAGTGAATCTCCGGGGCAAGGCAGTGCTGATCGCGCAACCCTTCGGGAAATACCGCGAGCTTCAAACTCACCGCCGCCAGCCCGTCGTGACCGGGCGCAATGCACGCGGGATGCACAAATAGCGTCTCTCCAGCCTCGTGCCTCTTCTGCAGGTCGAGGCAAATGGGAACGAGTACCGACATGGCCTCATCGATCGACATGGTTTTCCCCATGTTTCGGCGGGCATCAAGCAGACCTCGAAGGGTCATGCTGGGCGGGATCGTCGGTGCAACTTTCGCGTTGTCAACGCCCGGCTCGGTCGACGTAGGCATATGGGCGCAGGGACCATATGCGAAGTCTCAAGGTGAGTCGACAGCGCCTTCGAGGATCCGCCGAGCATGCGACAGAAGCCGCTCGCGATCGTTTTCTAACGGGTCATTGATCACCACGTCGAGAAGCGCCCGCAGAACCTCCCCGACACGTCGCCCAGGAGCCAGACCCAACGCCTCCATTAGATCGCTTCCATTCAGACACAGGTCCCTCGTTGAGAGCGCCGCGCCTGCCGCAACGACCCGCTCCACATGCGCTTTGAGCCCCAAGAGCCTCCCTAGGTCCGGCTCCGACGTGAGCCCCTTGGCCCTCTCATCGGCCTCGCAAATCGCAAAAAGGTCGGTCAAACACGCAGTTCCGACACGCTGAAGCCAGCGACGAACCGCCGCGTCCGACCAGTCTGGCCCGTACTGCACCAAGTGATGTCGCACCAGGTGGACCATCCTCGCGCGCTCCTCGTTGGAAAACCGAAGGCGCAACGCAATGGGCTCCACGAGCTCCGCCCCCACCCGCTCATGCTCGTAAAACGTGTACTCGCCGCTCTTGTCGTTTCGTCCCCGCGTTTTGGGCTTGCCAATGTCGTGAAAAAGCGCCGCAAGGCGAAGAACCGCATCGCCCTGGCTCGCATCCAGCGCCTCCATCCCGTGTCGCCACACGTCCCAACGATGGTACGCGTTCTGCTCCATCCCAACGCCTTCAAGAAGCTCAGGACAGGTGATGGCCAAAATGCCAACCCGTCGCATCACCTCGAAGGCCCGTGACGGAGCTCGCGCCTTCATGGCCTTTACCCACTCGTCGCGAATCCGCTCCGCCGACACCTTTCGGTACGTGTCAAGGGTCGGTGCGATGGCTCGCTCTGTCTCCGGGTCAAGCTCGAGACCGAGCGTCGCTACGAACCGCGCCGCACGAAGTACCCGCAAGCCATCCTCGGAAAACCGATCGATCGCCACCCCCACCGCTCGCAAGATCCCTAACGCCAGATCCCCCTGGCCGCCAAAGGGATCGATCACCTGCCCGTTGCTCGGGTCGAGCGCGATCGCATTGCATGTAAAGTCGCGCCGGGCAAGGTCCGCTGTCAGGTCGTCTACAAATTCAACCGAGTCAGGCCTTCGACCATCCGTGTAGGCCCCCTCCCCACGCAACGTCGTCACCTCGTAGTGCCGCTTGTCGACAACCACCGTGACGGTCCCGTGCTCGATGCCGGTCGGGATAGCCCTCGGAAAAATTGCCAGCAGCTCGTTGGGACGCGCGTCGGTGCAGATGTCCCAATCGTTCACCTCACGCCCTAACAGACGGTCTCGGACGCAGCCTCCAACGATCCAGCCTCGCCTCCCGTGTTCGCGAAGACGAGCGCAGAGCCCGATGACGTCCCTTGGAAGAGAAGCGATAGCAATTCTGTCGGTCACTGTTCTTTCTCGGTAGCACGGACTCCAACAGCAAGGACTCGAACATGCGAGCGCGCTTTTGAACAACGGCCCGCGAAGTCACGGGGAGCCGACCGCGATACCCTCGTCCCCAGGGTTACCCACCCTGGGCTGATTTGATTCGCCCCTTCGGGGCTGCCGATCAACGCACGTCGCCCTCATCTAGTGCCGCGGTGCAGTGAGGGAACACAATTTTTCCCTTCTATGGGACCGACCCCACGCGTTGATTGGCAGCCCCGAAGGGGCGAATCAAATCAGCCCAGGGTGGGTAACGGGTGGGTAACACAGGCTCGCGGGTGTCGCGGTTCGGCTGCCCAGGAGTGTCCAAGGACTTCCGCCGCAAGCTCCTAGAGGCTATGAACAACAGACGGGCTTAATCGTACAGACACAGCCGGAACATAAATGAACTGGGTGTGGTAAGACGGTACGTCCGCGTTTATGGTGACGCCTGCCACCGGTTTGGAGGGATGATCTATGTATACTTGCGAGCGCCCCGTGCGTTTCGAGGATGTCGACGCAGCACAGCTCGTGTTTTTTGCCAATTACTTCGATTACTGCCACGAGGCGATGGAGGGACTCCTCTCGCCCCAACAAGGTGGATATACGGAGCTCATCATGGACCGCAAAATCGGCCTTGCCATGGAAAGCGTGGAAGCCGAGTTTCACTCCCCGTTGCGGTTTGGACAGCACGTGCGCATTACCGCCAGCGTTGACAAGATCGATAAGAGCTCGTGCACCTTCCGCTACGTCTTCACCTGCCTCGACCGAAAGAGTAAACACGCCGAACCCACCGAAACAGAACCCGTCGGTGTCATTCGACACGGCGTCAACTTCATCGACCTGCGCACCATGCTCCCAGTCGAAATCCCAAAGGATGTACTCCTAGTGCTCGAATCTCACTCCGTCCCGGGCTCCAAAACAGCCGCCTGATTGCCTGAAGTGGCCCGCACGGGCGCTTCCACATCAATGCCCCGACGGCGCAGCGAACGCATGTAGAGCCCAATCGCTGCCGCCGTCAGCACCAACACCACACAGCTCCATTGAGCGGGCGTGAGCGACGCATACCGCGCATCTCCTCCTTGGGTCTCGGGGATACGCAAAAAGTCCATCGCAAACCTCACCGGAGCGTACGCCAAGCAAACCACCACGAGGTAGGTCCCCACCGCTAGCCTCCGACGCCACGTCAACGCAAAACAAATGGCCAGCACCACCGTGAACATCAGCTCGAGAAGTCCCAAGTCGTAGCGCGGATACAGACCGTCAATAAGTGTCACGAACCCAAGTTGCCGATGCGTCCCAGGCCCATCGATCGCCTCGGGCTGAAACCCAGGATACGCCACCGCAAGCCACGTCTCCGCAGTCGCCCGCGCGCCAGGATGATCGTGAACCACCGAACACCCCCCACGTCCAAAGGCCCATCCCACCGGAAACACCGCGTGCACTAGGTTTGCAAAGGGAAAAATGGGCATCGGTGCCTTGCGGAGCCGAACCCAATGACGCCGGATCTCTAAGTATTTCCAAAGAATAGCCCCCAGCGTCGCCCCCAAGAACCCGCCAAATGAGCTCAATCCCTCCCACAGAAGAAGAAGTGACTGGGGACGTCGCATCACCTCGCCCCAATGGTAAAACAGCGAGTCAAAGACGTGGCCCCCGATAAACCCGCCTAGCAGCATCCAGGTCCCGAACGAGTTGAGCAGCACGAGGTCGTAGCCAAGTGCTCGCGCCCGGCGTGTCGCCAGCCAGCTCGTCACGAGAACCCCCGTCGCAACGAGAATTCCAAAAGGGTGGAGCGTGAGCGGTCCGAGCGGAAAGTCGGGGACTTTGATATACGGGATCATTGGGCGTTCGCGTGTGTAACACGTAGCGCCCGGGAGTGTCCGCCTGCGTGGTCGCGACCTGACCGCGCCGCAAGCAGCGCGTGAAATCTGTAGTACACCGCTCCCATGCGCATCTGGATCCTGCTCTCCCTCACCCTCACCCTCACCCTCGCCTGCGCGTGCTCCAAACGCGTCGACGACCCAGCTTCCACCTTCAAACCCTCGCAAGCCGCCCCCGAAGCGCCGGGCCCCACCAAACTCGAGATCACCGATGACGTCTTAGGCACCGGCAAGACCGCCGAGTCGGGCAAAAAAATCAAGGTCCACTACACAGGCACGCTGATGAACGGCACAAAGTTCGATAGCTCGCTCGACCGGGGCCAACCCTTCGAGCTCGTACTTGGCCAAGGTCAGGTCATCAAAGGTTGGGACCAGGGGATCGTCGGTATGAAAGAAGGGGGCAAACGCAAACTCGTGATCCCCTTCGACCTGGCCTACGGGGAAGCAGGACATCCCCCGAACATTCCCCCCAAGGCCGCGTTGAAGTTCGACGTGGAGCTTGTTTCCGTCGAATAGACCGCCCTAGTGGGACGCGGCGGAAGTCCTTGGACACTCCGGTGGTCCGGTCCCGCCTCGCGGAACCAACCGCCCGCCTCGCGGAACCCGGCCGCCCGCCTCGCGGAACCAACCGCCCGCCTCGCGGAACCAACCGCCCGCCTCGCGGAACCAATCGCCCGCCTCGCGGAACCAACCGCCCGCACCGCGGACCCGCCCGCACACACCCGCGGACCCGCCCGCACACACCCGCGGACCCGCCCGCACACACCGCGGACCCGCCCGCACACACCGCGGCCCCACTGCCCGTCCCTCACACGGGGGGCGGACCGACGATTTGCGGCGCAGCAGCTTTGCGGCGAGGCTCTACGTGGTCCGTGGCCACGCTTGCAGCACAGTGACCCATCCCGCACGCACCTGTACGGTGTAGCGGGCCACCTCCTCACCCGTAGCCGACAGGACCGCACGGACCGAGACGGGACCTGGCTCGACGTTCAAGAGGATGGCATTGCCGTCCCCCGCAGTCTCCGTTCGGGTCACATCCGGCAGCTCGTCCATGGTGTACACCACTGGCCCCTCGAACGAGCGATCAATGGAAAACTGCACGCCTGCGGCATACCGTCCAAGGCAGTCCTGAATGGAGATGCCCAGAATCCCCTTGGTTGGGTCGACCGAGCGCCCCGCCGCCTGTGTCAGCATAGCGACAGTCCCCTCGGGAATCGCAGCTGCATTGCGTACCTCCGTTGCGTACCACGGGGCGCTCCAGTAGTAGAGGGATGGCGTGAGGCCACCTCCAGTGGCTTCCACGAACCCGTTGAAGCCCTCCCGGACCGTAACGGGCACGGCAAGGCTCAGGACTCCCTCGCTGTCCGACACGGCCTTTCCAATGGAGGTTTCACAGCTGAGATCCCGAAGAAAACAGCCGCGTCCCGATACCCCCGGTACGAACGAGCCGTCCAGGAAGCTCAATAGCCGCATTTGCAGAGTCGGCGGCTCTTTGGCTGCTGGCCAACTGAAGTTCCCCTGGCACCCCCACGCGGTCCCTGCGCACGCTGAGGGACACGTGAACATGGCGCAGGCAAAGGCATCTGTGTAAAGCGTTGTGTCGTTCGCAGCGACGCAGTTGGACTGGCACCAAGGGGTGAGGCAACGGCTCACACACGACGACGAGCGGGCGCAGCGATCGTCACTCAGGCAGGCAACGGACCTGTCATTGCAAAGTTCCCGGACGCATGCTGAGCACCCAACCGCGAGTCCTTCGAAGGCACCGACTCCGCAGGCGCTGGAGCACGAACGAGCGCGGCACGCGAACAGGGAGGCTTCCGCGGGGCTAACCCCGACCTGGCCATCGGCGAAGGAGCACGTGACCCGATTGGTGTCCAAGCAACGTTGTCGGCATGGGTCCCCCTTCGACGGGTCCGAGGCGCAGTGGGCAACGCAGGTGTAGGTAGAGGCACAGGTCGACGCTCCGCCGCACGCGTTGAGCTCCGCGCAGCAGCTTGCGCGCATGCAGGTGCCGCAGGTGCTTTCCACATGCGTGAATCCGCCGCACAGGGTCGGGTCGAGCTCCGGGTCGACGGAGAACACTGGCAGCGCGCAATGGGCTACCAGGAAGGCGCACGCGGTCAGGATCCAGACGAAGCGCATAAGAAGGGGACGGCTACCACAAACGCGTGCGTTCCTGGACGCAACTTTCGCTTAGCGGCCGAGACGCTTGCGGATCTCGCTCTGGACGCTGTCGGGCAGTTGGGCGAGCGCGGTCGCATCGAGCCCACGAAGCAGGTCGTCGGGAAGCGCAAGTACGAGTTGCTCCGGAGCCAGCCCCGCGAGCCGCTGCGCCGGCGCAAACCGCGGAAGAACCTGCTCCGGTGTGAGTCCCTCGAGCCTCTGCGCCGGCGCAAACCGCGAGAGAACCTGCTCCGGTGTGAGCACATCGAGGAACCGCGACACCATCTCGTCGAAGCCAACGAGGTCGGCAGGCGAAGCTTTTTGGCGAAGTTGCATGACGTTCTCATAGCACCATTGAAAAACATCTCTATCGCGTACGCGTCGCGTCCCAAACATCCCGACCAACCCGTCGCGCTCCTTCTTGGACACCCTGTCGAGCTCGACGATCCACAAAGGAAACGGCCCTCCCACCACCTGCGTGTACCCTCCAAGTGGGGCTCTGCGGCGCCATCCAAGAGACTGGATGTCGTCGCACCTCCGGCCACAGACGACGTAGCACCCGCGCTGATGCGTCATCTGCTGGCAGATCGAGACGACGTACCAGCAGCAAATCCGCACGTTGGGGCAACGTGCCGAAGGGGTATTCCGAGGTGACCTCGAAGCACTTGGGACGGCGTTGTTCGATGAGTCGGAAAAAGCCAACGTGCCAGGCAGTGCGCTGTTGTCCCATGGGTTGAAACGTTAGCACGAGGTTATCCGTTCCCTGAGCTGTCGATCGCCAATCGACTCGACGGGAAAGCCGACCACGCGTGCACGGTCCGAAACTCTGTCGTCACGTTGTCGGCTTCTGTTGACTCGATGTGGGATCACGTGGACTCGACCGCGGACCACGACATTCTGGTTTTCAAAATGGGTTTCTTTGCCCCCGGTGCTAAAGTCCGCGCGTGAAAAACCTCGGTAGGTCCGCTTGTTTCGCCGCACTTGCAGCGCTCTGGGCTTCTGCCGCATGCGAGAAAGCTCGTCCCCCGCTCAGCGGCGACGACCTGGGGATCCCCGCAGCCACCCCGGACGCGGGCCCCGTCAGCCACTTCGGTGACCAACCCTCCGCTCCAAGCTGCGACGGCGGACTGGGCACAGTCTGCGGTTGCCTCGAGCTCACGTTCCTTCGCGACCCGCCTAACCTCTACTTCGTCTTGGACCGCTCTGGAAGCATGGTCGATGACGACAAATGGACCACGGTCCGCATTGTCGCCATGGAGGCGATCCGCAAGCTTGGACCTCGTATTCGCGTGGGCGCTGCGGTCTTTCCTGCCCCGTTGGCGTCGGGATGTGTCCCGGGTGTCGAGGTGATGGCGGTCCGCGCGGGGGATTCGCCAGGAGCCCAGCTCGGTACGACCACCCGCATGTTCATCGAGTCGGTCAACCTGGTGGCTTTGGGAGGAACCCCCACCGCAGCAACGCTCCGTGCCCTTCGCCCTAACCTGACCGCGCTTCCTGGACGTACCTACGTGATTCTCGCCACCGACGGCGGGCCCAACTGCAACGGCACCACGATGTGCGGGGCGAGCTTGTGCATTCCCAACATCGAGGGGGCTGGCGGGTGTGCTCTCAACGGACCGAGCTGCTGCACGGAAACGACCTATGGACCGTTTCAGTGCCTCGATGAAAGCGCCACTGTGTCGGCGGTAGCGTCGCTGCAGGCCGCCGGGATCGACGTATATGTCATTGGAGTTCCAGGAAGCGGTCCGTACGCGTCGGTCTTGAACGAGGTGGCTCGCGCCGGCGGTACGGCCCGTAGCGGCGACCCGGCCTACTACCGCGTCGATTCGGCGGGCACGACAGCGTTCGCCGCGGCGCTGTCTGAGGTAGCGGCAAAGATCACGGCCACCTGCCAGTTCGACCTAGCCTCCGCGCCCCCCGACCCAGGGCTGGTCAATGTGTATCTCGACGGCAAGGTCGTGCCTCAGGATCCCGTCGACGGGTGGCGTCTCGACGGAGCCCAGGTGAATCTACTTGGCGCAGCCTGCGACCGCGTGTTGCGGGGCGACGCGCTCGACGTGCGGGTGGTGGCGGGATGTCCGACCCTTATCCGCTGATTCGGCCCCCTCAAGAAGCCCAAACTGCGGTACTCCCCAGCGCATGCGGGTTTGGTTGGCGTTAGCGTTTCTTTCGGCATGTGGGAGCTCGGCGGTGCTGCAGGCCGTCGACCGAGGTGATCTCGTCGCCCTGCGCACCGAGCTCGCAGCTCGCGAAAAACAGGGGAGTCTGTCGAATTCCGAGGCCGCCAAGGCCGCTCTTGGCATCGCTCGGCGCGAGCTCGCCGACGCCAAAGGACCCGCCGCGTCGCTTCGTGTCCGTGAGCTACGCGCCTGCGCTCGGGAGCTCGATGGGCCGTTGTCGGACCGCATGAAGACCCACGACGATGCCGGCGCGGCAGCGGCTCTCGCGCGTCTCGACGCAGGCAACCTCGGTGAGGGCGCCGCACGGGACTTCGTCGACGACCCCGATCCGCTGTGGCGTGCCGTCGGCGCTCGAGGACTTGTGCGCACGAAGGACGGCACCAAGCGTCGCGCGCTGTTTGTCGATCCGAGCCCTGACGTGCGTCGCCAAGCGGTCCGTGCGGCTCGCGTTGCGGCGGATGACGACGACACGACGGCGCTCCTCGAGGTTGCGCGTCTCGACCCGGAGTCGACGGTGCGTGTGGAGGCCATCGAAGCGATTGCCGTACTTGCGCCTCTCTCGACGACGGTGACGCAGGAACGCGACCTATGGCTCAAGGCCGACGGACCGGCGCGCGAGGCGATCGCCTCTACGTGGGCGGGCTCGAAGCTCTACGAAGTCGGAGGACACGACGCTCTCGCGGTATTGGTGGCGACGTCCCACGGCCCCGGGCCGCTCGAAGGGGCGTCCGCGCTGCTTCGGGCGAGGCGCAAGGATGATGCGGAGCTCGTGTCTTCGGCTTTGGCCAACGTACTTCGGGCCCTCGCGGCGGGGGCGAGCGTCGACCGTCTCCACGCCCTTGCGGTGATTCCGCTCGACGCGCCGGGGGCACTCGACGCGGTCAAGAAGGCGTCTACGGAGAGCGACCCGGAGGTGAAGATCTCAGCGCTGTCACGGCTGCTCGAAGTGGGGCAAGAGCGCGATGCAACCCTACGGGCACTCGAAGGGATCGCGTCGCCGCGAGCACGTTTTGCGTTGGCGTCGGTGGGGCATTTGCGGGTGCAGGCGTGGCTCGAGAAGGACTTGGAGGCTTCCGAGTCGAGCCAACGGATAGCGGCGGTTTGGGCACTGGCGGCGCTGGGACGATCGGCCAGGGGGGCGATACTTCTGGCCGATGCGGAGCCCTCCATACGGACTCAAGCAGCGTGTGCGCTCCTCGTGGCCTCACGGGCTGGAAAATAGGTACCATCGGCTCTCATGCGAACCATTGTGATGGCGGTCCTAGCCGCATCGGTCTCACTAGGAACGACGGGTTGTCTCAAAAAGATGATGCTTGACGGGCAGATAGAAGCGACCCGCGAGGCGGCACCATCGGTCGACACCCTTGGCGACTACGAGCTTGCACGCTCGGCGGTGGCCGCCGGGCTTGCGCAGTTCGAGGGGATGCACCGGTTGGCTCCTGACAACGCCGACGCGCTCTACCTCCTGACCAAGGGATGGGCGGGCTACGGGTACGCGTTTGCGGAGGATGATCTCGAGGTAGCTCAGGACTCCCGTCACGAGCCGACGATCGTCTACCACCGCATGCGGACCAAGCTGGCCTACGACCGTGCGATCGCCTACGGCACGGAGCTTATCGGGAAGAAAGCCAAAGGCTTCGATGACGCGAAGAAGTCCCACGACAGCTTAGGGAAATGGCTCGCTGCCAATTTCCGCGACGCTTCCGACTCAGAGATCCTGTTCTGGACTGGCTATGCATGGATGGCGCGGGTCAACGTGATGATCGGCGACGCGGAGCTTGGCGCTCCGTATGTCGCGGGGCTCTTTGTCGGCGTCGACCTGGTGGAGCGCAGTGTGGTGCTCGACGCGACAGCGGTACATCATTCTGGGCAGGTTGCACTTGCCGCCTATCACATTAGGACTGCGTTGTCCGAGCCCGAGGAATCCAAGAAGCTTTTCGAGCTGGCTCTTACCAAGACGGCGCGAAAGAGTCTCACGGTGCAGTTCACCTACGCGACCAAGTACGCCTGCACGAAGCACGACCAGGACCTGTACGGCAAACTTCTTCACGAGGTGCTCGACGCCGACGATCCGGATCCTCAGCAACGTCTTGCCAACGCGGTTGCAAAGCGGCGCGCGTCCCGTTGGCTAGGAAAAGCGAGGGTAAGCGACAACTGCGGGTTCGAGCCTCCGGCCCCTCCGCAGCGTCCCAGCACGGCAGACTCGGACTCGTGAAGGTTCCCCCCAACTGCCTCAATCCTTGTGCCAGCGGGTGTGGCGAAGGGGACGGGTCCCAGCCTCGGCGCCAGGTCCACTGGATGAAGCCGCCCAAGCGCCGCTCCCGCTGCTGCCAACAGTGTCACATCTTCTTCATTCCGGCGTGGGCGTCCCTCCATGACGGCGTTCAATCCCCACCATAGAGCAGCTCCCCCCTCCTCCTCGACGCCTCGCAAAGCGGCCCGGACCGCAGGTCGAGCGGACGACTGTCAGCAAGGTTCCCCTCGCAAGCTCCCTCCAGCCCAAAGGGATCCTGCGCCACTGCCTCCACAAACGATGCCACCGCCACAACTTCATCCCCTCGACGACGCGCCCATCGCCCTCGAAGTGCCCACCACGGCGCAAACGACGACAACACCTCCGCCGGATTGGCCACCAGTCCCCGAACATCGTCGGGACGTCCCATAGTCTCAAGTGCCGCCCCTCGCAACCGCCTCACACTGGGATCATCCAGCGCCGTCGCCCGAAGCCGATCCAACTCGAGGATCGCTCCCCCCCCATGCCCCCGCGCCAATAGAAGCTCCGCTAGACGCGCTCGGTCGCGAACATCCCTAAGGTCGCGATGGTCCGCCCCGCCGCCAGCTAGGCCGAACAGCGACGATAACCCCTTCGGCGCCTTCGCTAGCTCGACTCGCCAACGCTTGTCCCAGGTTGCAAGGTCCGCGCCTGTTACCGTCTGCATCGCATCCTCTATGGACGCCCCCTCACGAAGCGCTCCAAGAAGCCGCGGCAACACCTCGTTCCCCTGGGTTGCCACAAGGAACTTCACGAAGCTCGTAACTTCGGCAAACGCCACCATCGCCTGGTCGGCACTCGGAAGCATCGCAATGGAGGGCCCCAGCTTGTCCAGCGCAAGGGCCAACCCCAGTTCCACACCGCGAGCCGCCACTGCGTCGGGCGACGGTCGATCGTCAAAAGGCCCCAGTGTCCTCCAGCGCGCCTCTTGATGCTTAGCTATCCCCTCCTGAACCCACAACGGCGCTCGATCCCGGGTCGCTCGGGTGATCGCAAGGTGCGTCAGCTCATGGACCACAGTGTCCCGCCACGCGTAGCCGTGATGGGTCGCCCTAGGCGAAAGCAAGGTCACCCGTCCCCACTTCGCCACGGCCACTGTGCCCGTGGTTTGCGCTGCGCGGTACGGAAGCCCCGTCATCGCGGACAGCGACAGATGATCGCGCACCACCACGAACCGCGTTGGCTTTGGCCAGGTGACCCCAAGCTCCCGGGACAACATGTCGCGTCCTGCCACCACAGTGTCCGCAAGCAGCGGCCCGAGCGCGGCGTCTTCCTCGTCCTGATAGCGGACCTCCAACGCATGCTCGTGATCCACAAAGATGCGCGTCGCAGCGGTCACCCGAGCGCACCCACGCGCCAGCTCACCAAGCATCTCGCCCGCTTCGGTCTTCGCGACCTCGGGACGGGTCAGATCCAGAAGCGCGGCGTCGCAGTCCCCCTCGTAGATCGCAAGACGCCCCCTCTCGATGGCCACTTCAGGGACCTCAGGGTCGGCCTCTTCGAGCGCCTTTCGCGCCTCTTCGAGGTCCAGCCCGAGGGTGAACACGAAGGCGCGTTGGGACGCAATCGCCGCCGCAATCGACGTACTGTCGGCACGGGCGATCGGCCAGACCGACGAGCCCAATGCAAACGCCCAGACGAACACAGCTCGCTTCCTCATCGCAGCCTTAGTCACATGTGGGGGAGCGCGGCCGCTCCACCCCATTGCCCCCCAGCCGAAAACAACGGCACACACAAGGTACGATGTGACGATGGCCCTCATCGCAGCAGTCCCTCGGCATACCGACGTATGGCGTCTTTGAGTCTTCCGCTCGACGGTTGCCCGAGGCCGTGAATGACCTTCATGTTGAAGAGGGACTCGATAAACTGTGGCGCAATGGACGGATTCGCGCGGAACAGTTCGACCAGCCCGTTGTGCTCTAGTGTCGGCATGCGTCCGAATCTAGCAGTTAGCCCCGTGTCCTGCCGAGCCCCTCGCGCAATCACCACCGGCGCCTGCGCTACACACGCCGACGGCGGCTTCGAGGACGGCGGCGTCGGCTCTCGACCTGGAAGCTCAGACCTGCGGCACGAGTGTGTACTTATGCGACGTTACGCGGTTGGAGTTGGCCTTGATGTGGAGGTCTCGGGAGCGAGAGAGGAGCTTGGCAGGATCGATTTGGTCCCGGTGTGGGGGCGTACCGCTCGTCAGGAAAGCACGTCTGCGGCGGACTTCGCGCCGAAGACCCGGCTGATCCACGTGTCGAGGGTGGCCACATCGGTACACGCTTCGATGCGAGCGCGTTCCTTCTTCGTGGTGGAGATCCCCGCGCATTTCAGGAACTCGACCAACGCCTCGCGTATGCCTTCGAGCTTGCCCTCGCGTTTCCCCTTGCGCACCCCCTCGCGCAAACCACCTGCGCAAACGGAGGAAAGGTCGCTTTCTCACCGGTCATCCGTTCCATCACCATCGCCTCCACCGCAAGCCCATTGGGACCATTGCCGTGGACAAGGCCCGACAACACGGAAAGCTCCGTATGGCCTTCTGCCACCTTCGCGTCGGTGACTTCGGGAACCACGCGAGGTCCCAACACGAGCGGCTGCAGCGTTCCGAGTCCGAGACCAAGGTCGATAGGTTCCGATGCCCACTGCGCCACGTTTGGATCCGGAGCCACCACGAGCACCATGGCATCGCAACGCTTTTGGGCGCGCACCACCGCCGCGTACACGGGCCACGTGTACTTCTTGATCGGCTCCTGCTTGTGCTGGATTTCAATGACTACCGCGAGCACAATCTCGCCCGCGGCATTGCGAAGCTCGAGGACAAGGTCCGCTCGGAACTCGATGGGGAGCATCTTGTCCTGAGCGGCCTCGACGACGCTCACAGAGGTGTAGGTAGGCACCTTCATGTTGAAGAGGGACTCGATAAACTGTGGCGCAATGGACGGATTGGCGCGGAACAGTTCGACCAGGCCGTTGTGCTCTAAACCAAACCCATCTTGAGAACCGCAGGTCCGATCCACCGCTTCCGCGCCCCAATTTCGCGCAGACCTCACCCCCAACCCCCTCTCCCTCGACATCCTCCTTGCCCAT
>CAITRH010000321.1 GCA_903894755.1 uncultured delta proteobacterium | reverse complement strand
GTGGCTTCGGGACTGGCTAGACAAGGGCACCATGAAACGACAGAAGAAAGATATTCCAGGCTACGACGAGATGTATCGCAAGTTGCTGGAGGGCGTTCCCATCGAAATGCGGCTTGCCGGGTTGTCGCCGGAGGAGCGTTTGGCGGGGCTCAAGCCCGAGGAGCGTTTGGCGGGGCTCAAGCCCGAGGAGCGTTTGGCGGGGCTTGGGCCCAATCAACTCGTGCTTGCTCTTCCCGACGACATCCTGGGTGCCCTCGATCCCCGCGCACTTGCCCGTCTGCCCGTCAGCGTCCAGGAGAAGATTCGCCTGCGCCTCGATCGGTAAAGCACCCGCGCCCTTGTCAAGGCCCTCGATGCCGCCGCCAGCAGCGCCAACTTGTCCCTTGTGCTCCCGTGGCATCTTTGCCACGCGCTCGACCACTCATACCGTCAGATCCTCCGTCCGGAGAGCGATCGCCGCAGGCTCGGATCGCTCCAATTTTTGTCCGCCGGCTGGCGAGGTATTCATTTTGCCTCGATGCCAACAAGCTCGACGTCGAATACCAGCGTCGCGTTCGGAGGGATCCCGGGACGTCCCCGGTCCCCGTAGGCAAGCCCCGGTGGAATGGTGAGCTTGCGACGTTGCCCGACGCGCATCCCTGTAATACCGAGGTCCCAGCCGCGAATGACCTGGCCCGAACCGAGCGTAAAGGTGATCGGGTCCCCTCGCTTTCTCGAGCTGTCGAACTCGGTGCCGTCAACTAAAGTCCCGGCGTAATGCACGCGTACGCGGTCGCCGCTTTTGGCCGTGGCCGTTCCCGCGCCTGGAGTGATCTCCTGGATTTGAAGACCTGCCGCTCCAAGCGACGGCGCCACGGGTCGGGGCGCAGCAGCGCCAGCGTCGACGAAATCCGCTGGCGCCGGCGCTTCGGTACCCACGCCCACGGCCAGCACCGCAACCACGAGGGGCACGCCTATCACCAAGAGAAGCTGCCGGTTCCTTTTGCTCTTCGAACTTGACGGCTTCGAGGGGCGGACGACCACTTACGAGCTCGGTCAAGATAAGCCCCAGCGCGTGCACGTCGGTCCATGGGCCTGTGGCGCCGTATTTCTTTCCGTAGAATTGCTCGGGGGCGCCGTACGAAGGGGAGAACGCGCTGAATCCGCTGCTCGTGCGCGTCTGGACCCGCGTTGCCGTTTCCCCCTCTTGCATGGCCTTGGCGATGCCGAAGTCGAGCACCTTGAGCGTGAGCCCCTGGCGCCCTTGGACGACCAAGAGGTTTTCCGGTTTCAGGTCCCTATGAGCGATGTGGAGCTCGTGGGCGACGGCGAGGGCTTCGAGGGCCCCCCTCGCTCGAAGACAATCCTGCCTTCCCGCATGGGCAAGCGGAATGCTGAGGGAGAGCGGACGTGGCCGGTGATGCCCCCCTGACCTCACAGGGTGACGCCGACTGTCACCGATCCGCTCCCCCTGACCTCACAGGGTGACGCCACCCGTCACCGACCCGGTCACCCTGACACGACAGGACGCCTCCGATTCAGCGGCGGCGGCCCCCCTGTCGGAACCGGGGAGCGAAATTTCTCACGGGTGGGGTCCCCCTGTCGGCACCGGTCGACCGGTCCCGCGACAGATGCCCACGACCTGACCTCACCGGGAACCTTCACACCTCGCCGCGGAGCCCCCCCTGCGGAGCGCTTCCAGTTTTGGTGTGTGGGCGTTGCAAAGATGCTGGCCTCAGCGATCCCCCACCGTCACCAACGCGCTCTTCAAGTGTTGCTCCCCAGGAAAATCGGACTGGGACGGCAAGTCCTTGACCTGCACCAGGGTCCTTCCCGCTCGCCGCCCCGCATCGAAAAGCGCGCGCCTAAAAGACATCGGCGTCACCCCGCGGTGGTTCGTGCTGCACAAAAGCTTCCCGCCAGGTCCCACCACCGCAAGTGCCGCCGCCGCTAGCTCGCTGTAATCGCTGGACGCTACGAACCGTCGCGCCTTGGTCGTCGAGTAACTCGGTGGATCGAGCACCACCACGTCAAACAAAAGCCCCTTTCGATGAGCCTGCCCAAGCCATCGAAACACATCGTCGGCCACCATCACGTGCGCGTTGTCGAGCCGTCCTACACGCGCAAGGTTCGCTTGCCCGCGCTCCAGTGCGGCTGCTGAAACATCCACGCTCACCGTGCGCGACGCCCCTCCGAGTGCCGCCGCTACCGTGAACCCGCACGTGTACGCAAACAGGTTCAACACCGCTTTGCCTTCCGCCATCGCCCTGACCCGTCGACGTGCCGAGCGCTGGTCGAGGAAAAGTCCTGTCGAAAGACCGTCGGCTAGACGTACCCCAAACGGGATCCCCTCTTCGACCACCACGAGCTCCGAAGGGGCCGCAACTCCACGGACCGGCGCCGTCGGCGCGATCTCGGCTTGCTTCGGATCCACCAGCGTGTTGGCCTGCTTGGGACGGTACTTCACGTACACACCGTCGAAACCCAACGCGTCGAGAGCGTCGAATACCCGATCACGTCGCGCCGGATCCCCCCAGGTGCCGGACGTCTGATCGCCATGAAGTTGCGCCACTAAGAAGCCATCGTAGAAGTCCACGGCGAGGCCGAAGAGCCCGTCGCCCGCTTCGTTCACGAGGCGGAACGCCGTGGTTCGACGCTCTCCTTCGGGCGATCGTCCGAGCCCCCAACGACGCTGGACTGCGCGTTCAAGAGCGCTTGCGAGCAGCGGCAGGTGGTCGAAGATGGCCACACCGAGGTCGCCGGACTCGAGCCACGCGTGAAACTCCAAGGGGAGCTTTGCCTCGAAGCGTATGGGGCCGTTTGGATGGGGCAATGAGAGGGAGCTTGCGTGGAGCAGAAGACGCGGGGCGGGGACACCTCCATAGAGCGCGTCTCCTGCGATGGGGAACCCGGCGTGGGAAAGTTGAATGCGCGCTTGATGGGTCCGTCCGGTCTCGAGACGGAGCGAAACGAGGGCGCGAGGTCCTCGTCGTTGCAGGACTTCGCCATGGGTTACGGCGAGCGCTCCCCCGTTGGAAACGACCGTCATGGAGCCGTCGTGGCCTGGAGCGATGCGGTCACGAAGGGTGAAGCGAGCTCGGGGCGAGCCGCTGACGCAGGCGACGTAGTGTTTGTCGACGGTGCGGGACTCGAAGGCGGATGCGAGCACACCGTTGGCTTCGCGTCGAAGGGCGAACACCATGACCCCCGAGGTATCGCGGTCGAGACGCTGGTGGACGCCTAGATAGGAGAGACCGAGGTGGTCCCGAAGGCGCGTGACGACGTCGTCGGCGATCTCCGGTTCAGCGGCCTGGGAGGAGATCCCGGAGGGCTTGTCGATCGCGACCAGGTCGTCGTCGCGGTGGAGGATCCAAGCGTCGCGGAAGGTCGGAAAGGCGTGGATTGGGGGCATGTTCTCGGGTCTGGGCATTCACCAGGTGCGATGTGACCATGGCCGTACACTTCCCATCGCATTTTCGGACCGGGCCGTCGTAAGACTGGGGCTCGGCGGAGGCACCACGGATGTCGAACGACAAACAGGGGACGGACGAAGGGCTGATAGCGACGCTGGAGGAGATCGACTTCTATCGATCTCGGGGGCTTCATGCGGACGCGAGGGCGCTGCTTGACGAGCAACTGGCTCGGGCCCCGGGGCATCCGCTTTTGCTTGCCAAACTTGCGGAGCTCGAATTGCAGTCCATGGGCAAGACGCCCAGCGTGATAGCGGCCGCGGCGCTCGGGATCGATTTCGGCGAGCGGTCCGATCAGGTATCGGCCGAGGAGGTGCTCGAGAAGTTCAAAGAGGGGGTTGCCAAGCAGATCTCCGATGACGACTCCCAGACGCACTACGACCTTGCGCTGGCGTACAAGGAGATGGGGCTTGCGAACGACGCGATTCGAGAGCTTTCCGTTGCGGCCAGAGACCCGAAACGAACGAGTGTATGCGAGTCGGTTGCCGCACAGATCGAGCGGGGACGCGGCCAACACGTAGCCGCACTCGAGGCGTTCGAGCGGGGCCTTCGAGCCGAGTTGCTCACCCCCCACCAGGCGGAGGTTCTCCATTACGACGCTGCGGTCACGTGTGAAGACCTGGGAAGGATTCCCGCGGCACTAGCGCATCTACGGCAGGTTCCAAAGAGCTACGCGGACTCGGCGGTGCGCCTTGCGCGTCTCGAAGCGCGGGTGCCTCCGCCGCCCGTGCCGAGGCCGCTATCGACGGCTCCTAGAGCTCCCCAGCCTGTCGTGAAGGCTCCCGTCTTGAATGCGATCTCGCGTCCGCCGCCGCTTCCAGTTGCCGTGGTGCGGACGCCGCCACCGCCACCGCCACCGCCACCGCCACCACCACCACCGCCGCCACCGCCACCGCCGCCGCCGCCGGCTCCGCCCGTCTCGGAATCGATCCTGCGGACACCGCGGCCTGTGGCTCCGCCTCCACCGGTGCCGTCGACGCCAAAGGTGGAACCCGTGGTTTCCCCGCCCCTAGCACCGCGTCCCATCGAGCCCACGAAAGAAAAGGTCGTACTTCCGCCGCCTCCAGGGTCCCATCGGATGCTCTGGATGGTCGCGGTTCTGATCGCGCTGCTCGTGATCGCGTTTGCGGTGTGGTCGCGGAGGCACTGACGTGAAGGTTCTGGTGACAGGAGCGGCGGGCTACATCGGCTCCCACGCTGTGCGCAGTTTGCGGCAGCGGGGCCACGCTCCTTTCGCCCTCGACAACCTAAGCCGCGGCCACCGCCAGGCCGTTCCAGCGGACATCCCGTTCGTGGAAGCCGACGTTCGAAACACGGAAACCCTCGCGTCCCTTCTGCGTACCGAGCGGTTTGATTGCGTGATGCACTTTGCCGCGTTCGCCTATGTCGGAGAGTCGGTAGAGGCCCCGCTGAAGTACTTCGACAACAACGTTGGAGGCACCTTGAGTCTTCTCAAGGCGCTTGCGGGGTCCGAGGTCCGGCGCCTCGTATTCAGCTCCACCTGCGCGACCTACGGCGACCGCGCCGAGGTGCCTATCGTGGAGGGAGCGGTGCAGCAGCCGATCAATCCCTATGGGGCGTCGAAGCTCTTTTGCGAGCGCATGATCCTGGACCTCCAGCGAAGCTTGCCGGACCTGGGAGTCGCCCTTCTCCGGTACTTCAACGTGGCAGGGTGCGCCGAGGATGGAACCCTTGGGGAGGATCACGATCCCGAGACGCACCTGGTGCCGGTGATGCTCAGGACGGCGCTAGGACTCCATCCCAAGCTCCTGGTGTTTGGGGACGACTACCCGACGCCGGATGGCACGTGCATCCGGGACTACCTTCATGTGGAGGATCTGGTCGAAGCGCACGGCGTGGTCATGGAGGCGCTCGAGAGGGGGGACCGACGCGTGTACAATCTAGGAGTCGACCGGGGCTACAGTGTCCGCGAGATGTTGACGGCGGCCAGCGACGTGGTGGGGTTCGGGATTCCCTTCGAGGTCGCGGCGCGTCGTCCAGGAGACCCCGCTGTGTTGTACGCCGATGCGAGCAAGATCGAGCGTGAGGTGGGGTGGTCGGCGAGGCATACGGAGCTTCGCGAGGTGATCGAAAGCGCCTGGCGATGGTTTAGGGGGCCCCCTCAGGGTTAGGGACTCCTAAGCCAAACCCATCTTGAAAACCGGAGGTCCGACCCACCGGTCCGAACCGCGATACACGCGACCCAGGGTTACCCACCCTGGGCTGATTTGACTCGCCCCTTCGGGGCTGCCAATCAACGCGAGGGGTCTGTTCCATCGGGCAGATAAGGGCGACATGCGTTGTTCGACAGCCCCGGAGGGGCGAGTCAAATCAGCCCAGGGTGGGTAACCCTGGGTCGCGCAGGAACGCCGGCAAACTTGGATAACGCGTATGAGGGGGCCGAGGGCGTAGCAGTCGGAGACAGGGGCCTGCTCGTTGTCGAAGCGAGGCCCCGTTCCACTCAAGAAGGCGGCTGTTTAGTAGTCGCCGTGACCGTGTCCGGCGTGTGCTCCGGCGCCGGCTTTGTCTTCCTTGGGGCGCTCGGCGACAAGGCATTCGGTGGTCAGCATGAGGCCCGCGACGCTGGCAGCGTTCTGGAGGGCTGTGCGTACGACCT
Source organism: uncultured delta proteobacterium (assembly GCA_903894755.1). Taxonomy (GTDB): domain Bacteria; phylum Myxococcota_A; class Polyangia; order Polyangiales; family Polyangiaceae; genus CAITRH01. The sequence goes on along the minus strand of CAITRH010000321.1, from coordinate 11,144 downwards.
TCACGGGGTCGATGACGCCCATGGCGATGAGCGCGCCGTATTGGTCGGTCTGCGCGTTGTAGCCAAAGTCCGCGGTGCCTTCCTTGACCTTGTTGACCACGATGGAGCCTTCGAGGCCTGCGTTTTCGACGATCTGTCGGAGCGGCTCCTCGATGGCGCGGCGGATGATCTGGACGCCAAAGCGCTGCTCGTCGTCGACCTTGAGTCCATCGAGCGCCAACTGGGCACGGAGCAGAGCGACGCCGCCGCCTGCAACGATGCCTTCTTCGACGGCTGCGCGGGTGGCGTGAAGCGCGTCTTCGACCCGGGCCTTCTTCTCCTTCATCTCGGTCTCGGTCGCGGCACCGACCTTGACCACGGCCACGCCGCCTACGAGCTTGGCAAGACGCTCCTGGAGCTTCTCGCGGTCGTAGTCCGAGGTGGTGGTCTCGATCTGGGCGCGGATTTCCGCGATGCGTCCCTTGATCTTCTCTTTTTGCCCGGCGCCATCGACGATGGTGGTGTTGTCTTTGTCGAGGGAGATGCGCTTGGCTTTTCCGAGGTCACTGATGGTGACGTTTTCGAGCTTGAGCCCGAGCTCCTCGGAGATGACCTGACCACCGGTGAGGATGGAGATGTCTTTGAGCATTTCTTTTCGTCGGTCACCGAAGCCCGGGGCTTTGCAGGCGGCGCAGTGGAGCGTGCCGCGAAGCTTGTTGACCACGAGGGTGGCGAGAGCTTCCCCTTCGATGTCCTCGGCGATGATGAGGAGGGGCTTCTGGGAGCGGGCGATAGCTTCGAGAACAGGAAGGAGGTCCTTCATGTTCGTGATCTTCTTTTCGCTGATCAGGATGAAGGCGTCCTCGAGGATGGTCTCCATGCGCTCGGGGTCAGTGACGAAGTAGGGGGAGAGGTAACCGCGGTCGAACTGCATGCCTTCGACGACTTCGAGGGTCGTTTCGGCGGTCTTGCTCTCTTCGACGGTGATGACCCCTTCCTTGCCGACCTTTTCCATGGCCTGGGCAAGCTTGGCGCCGATTTCCTTGTCACCGTTGGCGCTGATGGTGCCGACCTGTTCGATTTCCTTGGGGTCTTTGGTCAGCTTGGCCTGCTTCTTGAGGTCAGCTACCAAGACTTCGACGGCGCGTTCGATCCCGCGCTTGATTTCCATGGGGTTATGGCCAGCGGCGACGAGCTTGGAGCCCTCGCGGTAGATGGCCTGCGCGAGCACGGTGGCGGTGGTGGTGCCGTCGCCAGCGACGTCGCTGGTCTTGGAGGCGACCTCGCGGACCATCTGGGCGCCCATGTTTTCGAAGCGGTTTTCGAGCTCGATCTCTTTGGCTACGGTGACGCCGTCTTTGGTGACGGTGGGGGAGCCGAAGCTCTTCTCGATGATGACGTTCCGTCCCTTGGGGCCGAGCGTGACCTTGACGGCATCGGCGAGGGCGTTGACGCCTGCGAGTATGTAGCGACGGGCTTGTTCGGTGTAGACGATTTCTTTAGCTGCCATGGTGATAAGTCCTTTTCGTTCGAGTTAGTGGGGTTAGCTTTCGAGGATGCCGAGGATATCGTCCTCGCGCATGATGACGCGTTCTTCACCGTCGATCTTGACCTCGGTACCGCTGTATTTGCCGAAGAGCACGCGGTCGCCCGGCTTGACGTCGAGCTTCCTCACGGTGCCGTCTTCGAGGATTTTGCCGTTACCGACGGCGATGACCTCGCCCTCGATGGGTTTTTCTTTTGCGGTGTCGGGGATGATGATGCCCCCTTTGGTTTTTTCTTCTTCTTTGATGCGCTTGACAATGACACGGTCTTGAAGTGGTCGAATCGAAGCCATGTTTCTTTCCTCTATCTGGAACACAAACGGGTCAACGGAGCTTACGTAAGGAGAGCACCGGCAACCGGCTGCCTCCAGTTAGCACTCACGCTGGGAGAGTGCTAGCGACGGCGTGAAAGTAATGCGCTTCATGGGGACGTCAAGGGTCGTCGGAACCGGTGGCCGTTTCGGTGGCGGGCTGCCATAGTCGCGCGCGTGGACGTTCCCGCTCCTCCTCCTCCTCCGCCTCCTGCGATCTACCGGACCGCGCCGGGCGATATTTCCCCTCGCAACTCCCGAGAGACAGAGCTTTGCAACGACGCGCGGACGGCCGATTGGCTCTACCTCGGGGGTTTGGTGGCGCTCGACGTGGGGTCGATTTTTCTCACCAACGAGTTGAAATACCAAGAGAGTCCCGCGGTACGTCTGGTCGGGCCGCTCTCGGTGGGATTCACCTTTGGCGCCACGTTAGGCGGCGGTTACCTAGCGCTTCCCAAGTGCAGCCGGACGTGGGTTCCATCGACGCCACCGGAGGGGGCAGTGCATGAAGAGTGGCCCATCGCGCTGTCGTTTGCTCTGGCGGGAGCGGCCCTTGGTCCGATCATCACGGGGATCGTGACGGGGCCTGTGCCTCTCGACTGGTCCACGGAACATCGCTCGGTCCGCATGCTTGTGGCGGGGATGGCCGGTTTTGGAGGAGCGTTGCTTCCGTACCTGCTCCCGCCGCGCACATGGCGTGCGGCCAAGGCCCTCGAGCGACTGCGCTTGGAGGTCGACCAGAAGGGGGCGTTCTTCGCCTATCGAGGTATTTTCTGAGCGCGTCTCAACCCAGGACGGCGGTTGTCGTGGCTGGGACGGCGGTTTCCGTGGCTGGGACGGCGGTTTCCGTGGCTGGGACGGCGGTTGTCGTGGCTAGGTCACCGGTTTCCGTGGCTGGGACGGCGGTTGTCGTGGCTAGGTCACCGGTTTCCGTGGCTAGGTCACCGGTTTCCGTGGCTGGGACGGCGGTTGTCGTGGCTGGGACGGCGGTTTCCGTGGCTAGGTCACCGGTTTCCGTGGCTAGGTCACCGGTTTCCGTGGCTAGGTCACCGGTTTCCGTGGCTGGGACGGCGGTTGTTGTGGCTAGGTCACCGCTTTCTGTCGCTAAGCCGGATCGACTGCGCGTTCACGCGAGGAGCTCGGGACGTGGCCCAGTGGCAACGCGCAAGAGCGGCCCCTTCCGCAGTGCCTCCGTGGCTTTCTCAATCCGCTCACGCAGTGACAGAAGCGTCCGTTCTGGATCCCGTCCAAGTTGTCCGAGAAACCATGTCAGCTCGTCTACTGCCCTAATGTACCTTCGGGCGAGCTCCAGTTGAGTCAGGTCTGCCCCGAGGGCCGACCAGAGCCCCATCATGTGCTGGGTCACGGCGTGCCAGGCGCGCTTGTCTTCCGAGCGCTGGAATTCCTGAGCGCTGACTCCATCCGCTCCGTAGCGTCGGATCACAGTGTAGGCGAGCACGCCCGCTGCGAAGCGGTCTTCCTGGGCCCACGTAAGGATATTGCGCAAGTGGTGCTCCGCCTCGAAGAGCGACTGGGACAGCGCCCCCTGTATGAGGGCCATGCTAATCTGCTTTTGCAGCAGTTGCCCGATGTTCTGCAGCAGTGCGGTCATTTGATGCGCCTGCTGCAGCTGCTCGCGTGCGAGCTCCGTTTGCCGCTTTAGCTCGGCGAGCTGCATTGCGCCGGTGTCGGCGATCTTCTGCTGCAGTACGCTCTGCTTTTCGGACGCGGACGCGACACGATCGACGCCGTTCCGAATGTCTCCGAGCGCATTGCCCGCTGGACAGTTATCATGGTGTGCGTACGAGTGGCCGCATTGGGGACAACTCATGATGAACTCGCTCCTAACATTTCTTTACCATGCCTCTTACGACGGCTTCAGAGCACCATGCGTGCCACCGGTCCAACTGGAGCCCCTCTCGCCTAAAGCGGGAAAATAGGTCTCCGCCAAGCTGCACTCGAGACGGCGCTGCGGCGTCCATGGACGTCCACGGAACGTCCGGTGGACGGCGTACCCTGGGTCCCCAGGACATATCTGCTCTAAGCCCGTGGCATTGGTACCGCGTCTCGCGAATTGCAGGATCTACGGCGTCGGTCGCAACCCTACTCCTCCACTATGGTTCCAATGGGCTCACCAAGCACCACGCGCTGGATATTGCCATGCGTGGTCAGCTTGAACACCCGAATGGGCATGCGGTTGTCGCGGCAAAGCGTTACCGCGGTCGAGTCCATGACTCCAATCTTGTCAGCTAAGAACCGATCGTAAGACATGTGCGCAAACATCGAGGCATCTGGGAATCGTATTGGATCGCGGTCGTAAATGCCCTCGACCTTGGTCGCCTTGCAAAGACACTCGGCATGGATCTCCATGGCTCGAAGTGCCGCGGCCGTGTCCGTCGAGAAGTATGGGTTCCCTGTCCCCGCTGCGAGGATCACCGTACGCCCCTTCTCGAGGTGACGCATCGCGCGCCGCCGAATGTAGGGCTCCGCAACCTGTCGAATCTCCAGCGCAGTCATCACCCGCGTTGGAACCCCTGCCTTCTCGAGCGCATCTTGTAACGCTAGGGAGTTGATCACTGTGGCCAACATCCCCATGTAATCGGCCTGCGCTCGGTCCATCCCTACGCTCGCCCCCTTGAGACCGCGGAAAATGTTGCCACCTCCCACCACGATCCCAACCTGGACCCCAAGTGCATGAACCTCCGCCAGCTCGGAAGCCGTCGCCCGAAGCACAGTCCCGTCGATCCCGACGCCTCCCGTGGTCCCGCAGAGCGCCTCCCCGCTCAACTTGAGCACAATCCTACGGTATTTCAGGTTCGGTGCCAAAGGTGGAGGCGCAATGCTTCGGTCCCGGGAATCAAGGTTTGCCATCGCAACGCTCGCTACTCGGAACGCGCAGATGACGCAATGCCAAAGGGCGCACGATCCCCAAGAAGCCCTGGAAGAAGCTCCTCGGCTCGTCCCAAAATCACCTCGTCGAATGCCCCACTGTCCCCGGTGTCCCCATCGGACTCGAGATTGACCGAGATGGTCCGCGCCCCCGCTTGCTTGGCCTCCGCCGCAAACCCCGCCGCCGGATAAACGACCCCCGAGGTGCCCACCACCAAGAACACATCGCACCCAAGAAGCGCTGCGTACGCCCGCAGCGTCGCACGCTCCGGCAACATCTCGCCAAACAACACAACGTCGTATCGAAGGGGCGCCCCGCAACGCGTGCAATGAGGAGGCTCTTCGTGGTCCTCGTCAGCCGGCGGCGCCGCAATCCCCGAAACTGAGCACCTTGTGCAGCGCAGACTGTGGAAAGAGCCGTGGATCTCTACCACGTTGCTCGACCCCGCTCGGGAATGAAGCCCGTCAATGTTCTGCGTGATCACAGTCAGCCGCTCGCTCCCAATGCGCGCCTCCAGGGACGCTAACGCGACATGCGCAGCGTTCGGCTTCGCTTGCCCCATCCCCTTGGCTAGCCCTCGGTGCGCCCGCCAACAGCCAACTGGATCCCGCGCTATGGCACCTGCCGTTGCCCAGCTCTCGATGTCCTCGTCGTTCCACAGTCCCCCAGGACCGCGGAATGGACGAATTCCAGAGGCCACCGAGACTCCTGCCCCCGTCAGTACCGCAAGACGCTCCGTCGAATTGGAAAGAATTGGTTCCATGGCTACTGCTCCGTTGGACTTGGGGTTCGCAATTCGGTCAACACGATCTCGGCCTGCGCGTCGCTGAGACCAAGCTCCCTCCATGCCACGGCATCGTCAGGGTCGCTTCTCGTCACTGCACGCGAGAACACGTCGGTCAACATGGCAAGGCGGACCGACGACGTCTTGCTCCGACTCTTGTCGTGGTGATGCGCGCAGGCCTCGATGATCTCGGACGGCAGATGCCAGGTCTCGGCAAGCTGCGCCCCCGCACGGGTGTGGTAACGAGCAATGAGCTCCTGTACCATCGTGGGTCCTTGGATAGGATCGGGAAGGCTCGCCAAAATCCGCAGTACCCTTGCTTCGCCCAGGTCGTGCAGGAGCCCAATCAGGTAGTCGAACTCGTAAGGCCAACGCAGTACCTTGCAGATAGCCCGTCCCGCCCGCCCAGCAAGCTGCGCCCGCTCGGCAATGCAGACGGCTTCGTCTTGATACTTCGGCATCGGCTCCGTCTGCGTCATGCGAGACAAGAGATCGCGCGCTTCCTCCATGCCAACCCGCACCAGCGCCGCTCGCATGGAGTTGACCGGCACGGTCCCTCGGTACAGCACCGAATTGGCTACCGCAAGGAAACGCGCCGTCACATGAGGGTCGCGCTCGAGAATGCGTGCCAGAGGCGCAATGCTCGTCTTGCCGTCTCGTGAACGTCGCAGGGCTTCGACAGCTACGGCGGTCATCGTGGGCAACGCAGCACGACCAGCGTTCAGTTGGCGAACAAGAGCCGCCTCGAGTGTCTCGGTCGTGCGAGGCGCCTTCTTGGAGTCCAGCGTGATCCGCGCGTGCGATGGACACAGCGCCGCAGGCTTGTCGGGCTCTCGAGCGGCTTTCACGGCAGGCGCAACGACCACGCGGTTTCGTCCCGTACGTTTTGCCTTGTAGAGCGCCGTGTCGGCCCGATGGAGCAGAGACGCAGGATCGGTGTCCGCATGCTCTGGGTCGAAGATCGCCACCCCAATGCTCACGGTCACCTTGTCTGGATGCCTCCCCTTGGGGAACTTGATCGACGCAATGGCTTTCCTGTGACGCTCTCCAATCGCAGCGGCGTTTTCTAGCGTGCACCCGTGAAGCGCAACAACGAACTCCTCTCCCCCGTAACGTCCGCAGAAGTCCCCAGACCGCATCGACTTCCGTAGGTACGCCCCAACCTCGCGCAAAACGACGTCGCCTACTTCGTGACCAAAGCGGTCGTTGACCCCCTTGAAGTGGTCGACATCGAGCATCAGGACCGTGAAGGGCTCGCGCTTTGAAAACTCGGACGCGAGGTTCGTGTCGAGGGCGCGACGGTTCATCACTCCCGTGAGGGCATCGGTGGAGGCCGCAACACGCATCTCGTCGCGCTCGCGACGAAGCTCCTGGAGGGCATCGCGGGTCCGCTTGTTGCGGATCTGGACCTCCATGCGCGCCTGCAGCTCCCCAGGAGTCATGGACATCCGAAGAACATCGTCGGCCCCCGCTCGAAGCCCCATCTCCACCAGGTCCTTGGCCCCGTGCGCCGCGGCAACGAGGACCACCGGCACCACGCGTCCAAGGTCGGTCAAACGCAGGTCACCGCACACTTCGAAACCGGAGACGCCGTTGAGATCCACCCCCAGAAGGAGCAGGTCGGGGGTGTATTGCGCGAGCGCGTCCTCTAGGTTGATCGGCCACTCGGAGACTTCGACCAGGTGCCCCGTCGACCGGATGATCGCCTCGATCAGAGGAGCCTGCCTGGAGTCGACCTGGTCCACCAGCAGCACGCGCCCCGGTGCGGAACGCGGCGCAAGGGAGGGAACGTCGCGAGCGGCCGAACGCGACGACTTGGGAGCATCCGGAAGCATCGTCTTGTGGCCGCTGCCCATTGGGATCAGGGACTAGGCGGAGTCGTTTTGTCGAAGGGGGGACGCGCTTTCAGACAGCGATCGAGCCCCGCGTCAAGATGTTTCATCGCGCGAGGAAGCCGCGCACGTCCCATCACCGGCGTCCCCAAACGAGACCAGTCGACGCCGCTGTCGGACACGCTAAGCCATACGAAAAGCGCCCGTCCGCGCACGTTCTCGAAGGGGACCCCGCCCCCCTGGCCGCCAAACCACATGCGAGAGTCGTGGCTGTTGTTACGGTTGTCGCCCATCACCCAAACCTCGCCAGGACGCGTCTGGTAGGGCCCCTGGTACTCCGGATACGAGCCAGCCACTCGGTCGTAGAAGGTCAGGTACGCCTCCTCTCCGAGGAACTCCACGAAGAGGTCCCCCTCATGACGCGAGATCGCTGCATCGTAGTCACTGTAGGCATAGGTCCCGACCCGACAGCTCGGCACCTCCCATCCGTTGAGCCAAGGATGGCCGTTCTTCGTCTCGAGACGATCGCCCCCGAGCGCAATGACCCGCTTGATGAAGTCCTGCTCGGGATGCTCCGGGAACGCGAACACGATCACGTCGCCGCGATGGGGCGGCATGTTGGTCCAGACGCGCTTGTGGGTGAGGGGAATGGACGGCCCATAACTGAACTTGTTGACAAAGATGTGGTCTCCGACCTGCAGCGTCGGAATCATGCTTCCGCTCGGGATCTTGAAGGCCTCGACCACGAAGGCGCGCAGAGCAAAGGCGACGGCAGTGGCCATGAGGATGGCCTCGAGGTACTCGCGGATCTCGCTCTTGCGCCACTTTCCAAGGCGAATGTCGACCTCGCCATCGGCCCGGGCCAGCGCCTCGATAAACGCCTCTTCCTCGAAGGGGACAACTTCCATGGCCGCGCGAAGGGCGTCGAGCTCGGCATGGACCCGGTCTCGCTCTTTGGCCATGAGGTCTCGTACGATGGCTTTGTCGTGCTTCTTGAGGATGTTCTCGGCCTCTTCTAGGAGCGCCCTGGCCCGCTCGAAATGCGAACGGACATGGGGGGAGATGTCCGCTCGGAGCGGCGGGTGGGCAAACGCGGCGAGGGGAAGACTGTGGCGAGCGGCCCAGAGCGCCATCTCGAAGAACGTGAACAACACGATGCCCACAGGGACCGGTTGCTCATGGACGATCCCCTCGAGCCAGCCGAGAATCCCGCCGCGCTCGACGCCAGTAGCCGGAGTCAGGGCCCAAACGACGAGCCCGGCAAGCACGATGGGGATGCCGACGAACCAAAAGGCCCAGTAGAGCGAGCGGAAGATACGCGAAGGGAGCCCGGAAGACGCCTGGTGGGCCTGGTGGGCCTCGTGGGGTTCGGTCGACGCTGGGGTCTTGGTTGGAGTGGTGTCGTCAGGCAGGCTCTCTTCGGTCTTCAAGGGGTGTCCCCGATCTGAATGGCGTAACTCACCGTCGCGGCTCGGTCGTCGAGGAAGTGGCTCGGGGGAGCGACCTGACCCGCCGTCGCCGTGTTGTCTAGCACGACGTAGTAGGTCCCCGCGGGGAGGCGGACGGCTTGACGAAACTCGACGCCTCCCTGCACCACCGCCTGAAAGCGGGGAGGTACCGTGATCGCTCCTGCGGCTGCCACCTCGAAGTACTGGTGCAAGAACGGATCAAGCTCCCCCTTGCCGTAGATCAGCAGATCGATGGCCGGTGCGCCGTCCACACGCACGTTGAGAAACATGCTCCCGGCCGAGTCGAACCGAATGGGGCCGATGAAGTCACGTTGGTTTTGGTGCACATCGGACCGCGCGTTTTCGACTGTCGTGCGGTCGCCCGAACCCAAGCCAAAGGGACGTGGCGGGTGCTGGCCTACGGCTAGAATGCCTAGGGAAAACTCGATGCCCCCGTTGGGATCGCGAATGACCGTGAAGCCCTCGCGAAGCTTCGAGGTGAGAAGCTGTTGCCCAAAGGTCTGGACATAAGGCTGCGCCCAGTTTCCGAGTGGACTTGGAACCGCGCGTTCTACCGCCTTCACCGTGAACGTCGTCGCCACGACCTGACGAGGCGGGAAATACGCGTAGATCGAGTTGTCGTCGGCGCAGCGGAAATCTTGGTTGTATTGCACCGTCCCGCCCGCCAAGAAGGTCACCTTCTTGGAGACGTTGGTCCAGGCGAAGCCCCACCCGTCGAACTTCACCAGAAGGTCGCCGCTGTCGAGCGCCTGCTGCTGGCACGACGAGGCGAAGTAACGACCGATGACCGGGGAGTCATCGGCCATCCGCAAGGGCGCACCTCGGGAGGTCATCTCTTTGCAGAACTCACCGAGCCCTTGGGCAAGAATCTGCCGTCGGAGCGTGCGGTTGGTGGGGTCGTTGATGGGACCGTTAAGGTTACAGACGGCGGCTTGGCCGCATCCAGCGCACCCTTCGAGGGAGAGAAATAGGACCAGGGGGATCATTCGAGGCACAAGCATCGGTTCGACGATAGAATGCCCTTCGGCTCCGGGGAACGGACTTCCGCGGCGCCTCGGTTGAAAAAGGACTATCTAGCTCGAAACGAAAGGAACCCCATGCGCACTTGTCCTGTCACGCCGTCGCCCGCACCGTCGCCCCTCGCCCCTGTTGCCCTCGCAGCATGCTTCGGCGCCGCTCTGGTCCTAACGACCTCCGTCGTCTCCGCGCAACAGCCGCCCTGGGTCTCACCGATCCCGACCACCCTTCCGCAACCCTGGGCCACCCCTCCGCCGGTCCCGCAACCTCCTCAGGGGGTTCCCCAGCCCGTTCCCCCTCAGGCCGCGCCCCCGCCGACCATCCCCACCCGGCGAACCGGCGGCGAAATGGTCTTCCTGTACGGCGCCGCCATGGGATACGGAGCTCTCGGTGGCATCTGGATGGACTCGGTCGCCAAGATCACCAACCCCGGCCCCGCCGTGGTCGCCCCCGTGATCCTCGGTGTCGCCGCCCCCATCGGGGTCTACCTCTGGGACAGCTATGACCGATTTCGCCCAGGGGTCCCCTCCTCGATAGCCACCGGTCTGGCCCTAGGCGCAGGGGAAGGCCTACTGATCTCCGCAGTGCAGTGGCAGTTTACCCGAGAGCAAGGAAAAGACTGGTCGTTCGCAAGCCAAACAAGCGCCACCCTCGCCACCACCACGGGAGGAGGCGTAGGAGGTTTCTTCTTTGGCGAATGGTTCCGTCCTGACCCCCGTGGCCTCGCCCTCGTCGCAAGTGGCTCGGGATGGGGCGCCCTCGCGGGAACCCTCTTTGGCGCCGGTGTGAGCGGTAAAGACTGGAAAGACGCTGGAAGCGTCGGGGCCTTGGTTGGCTACAACCTCGGCATGGTCGCCACCGGTGTCCTCGCTACCCAGTGGACCCCCTCGTGGCAAACCCAAAAGTACATGTGGCTTGGCTATCTCGGTGGCACCGCCGCAAGCTCCGTCGTCTACCTCTTCTACATTGGAAGTGACCAGGACCCGAAAGGTGGACTCATCGCCAACAGCTTGGGTGGCCTCGCCGGCGTCGCCCTCGCTGCCATCTTCACTGCAGGCCTCTCCGACCAGCCCGGTCAGGCAAAGGAGTTCAAACCGCCGGTCGAAGTCGGGTTCAGCCCTACCCCCTACGGAGGCGGAGTCATGACCGCCCACGGCTCCTTCTAACTAAACCTACTTTGAAGACCGCAGGTCCGATCTACCCCTTCCGCGCCCCAATTTCGCGCGGACCTCACCCCCAACCCCCTCTCCCTCGACATTTGCCTTGCCCATGCGGGCAAGGACGATCGTCTTCGAGAGAGGGGGCTCGGAACAGTGGC
>CAITRH010000320.1 GCA_903894755.1 uncultured delta proteobacterium | reverse complement strand
CGCCCCTTCGCGGCTCTCGTGGAGGGGCGGTTTCCCGTTTCAGTGCAACCTATCGTCCCAAAGGCGAGCTCTCCTGACGGCGAGACCACCGAAGGGGCCTGTTACGGCGTCGCTGCGTCGGTCATCACGATTACTTTGGGGGGGGGAAGCATCACGGGGGGCCCTGCGTCACGAGACGCCTGATGCCCCATGGGGGGCAGAGGAGCCACTGGAGCCAGTGGATCGCGCTCGCGTACGGTCATTCCAGGATAACACTGGGTGCCGTAGCGGGGACCTCCCTGGCAGTAGACGTCACCGCAGCCCGCGACGCCTACCACAAGTACAAATGCGAGAGCCCTCAGGCAGCACCGCGAGGGTTGCTCGATGGTGCGAGTCCCGAGAGTTGATCGATGAGGCTCCGTGCGAGGGCCTGAGCAAGGCGCGCGGAGTATCCGTGACGCTCGGTGGCCACGGGGGCGAGCAGCTGGTCGATCTCCTGCGCAAGCTGCAGTGCGTGTTCGTACCTCGGATTCTCCATCATGTCGCTCCCTTCCCACGCCGGTGTTTGCCTCTCGGGCATCCCAATCGCTTCGTGCGCCTGTAGACCTTCCATCGATACCCCTCCGGCTTCCCTCTCCCAACGCTGCTCTATCGACTGTCGACGGAAACATGCCGCCCGCCGCTGCGAAGTACGCTTTGCAGGGGGCGTGCCGTACCGTCACACTCGAATTCTTGACACGGGAACAAAGCCCATGCAGCGCAAGCTGTTCGTAATTCGGCACCGGCTGCGTGACACGGTGCGCCCGAGCGCGTCAAGCGATACCTACCGACGCAACGTGAAATTCTCGTCGGCGACCTCTTCTACAGTCTCCGCAACGGCATCGACCTCGCTCGACAGCACCCTCAGCGTCTCGGCCACCCGAGCGTTTTCGTGCGACGCTGCCGAAGACTCCGCGCTCTTGATCCTTGCGATCTGCGCCAGCACGGTCTCGAGGGTCAGTTGCACGCTCGTCAACTGTGCGTCCAAACGCTCGGCCCGCCGGCACAACTCCCGATGAAGATCCATCTTGGTCCGCTGTTGCCCCAACGCACTCTCGAGACGTTCCCGTGCTACCGCGTCTTCGGTCCTTCCAAGACGCGCCTCCAGCTCCGCAAGCTGCTGGCCCAACATTGCAGGGGTCTCTGCCTGCACATGCTGCTCTACACGCTGAAGCTTCCGCACCAGTTCCTCTGCAGCCCGAAGCAGATCGCGCACACGATCCCCGTGAGGCTCGAGGAGCGGACGCGCCACGGCATCCGCTGCCTGGATCTCGCCTAGCACCTGGTACTCGAGCTGCACAAGGCGCTTCAAACGGTTGGCATGATGGGCAAAAATACCGTCGAAAGAAGGCAAGTACGGCCCCTTCGCGGCCGCCTCGAGCCCGTCTTTCCAACGTGTATAACGCAGTAGCGTCAAGAGTACGTACGCCACCACCCCGGGCACGAGCACCAGCGGAAGCGACGCTACCGCCGCGGTCACTACCGCTGCCACCAATACCGCAAGCCCCTCAGGAGAGAAGTACGCACTGGCAGGAAGGTGCCGTTTCGGGTTCATCAGAAGTACGCCGAAATCTGATGGTACACCTTCTCAATGTTCTCCACTTTCCCCTCGAAAAACTGCGCATTGGACCGCACTGCCAAGTTCCGCAGTACGTCCCCCTCGGCGTCTTCCCCATACCCCACGGTAAAGATCCGTGTCCCATCGGGCGACTCCTGCGCTGGCAACAGCGACGTCAGGTCAGACATGGTCTTCTTGCTCGACGTGTCCTGGCCATCGCTTAGCAGCACGATGCCATAGAGGCGGTCGTGGCCCGCTTTCTTGCGACGCTCTATCTCATCGAGCGCCTCGAGTGCAGCGTCGATCATGGAGGTTTGCCCCTCGGCAAACAGCCCTTCAAGCCCCTTGACCAGGATCTCTCCCACCTCGCGTACCGGCGCAATGGGCCTTAGCAGCGAAACCCTGGTTGAAAAGGTAATCACCCCGACTTCATCATCTTTGTGCATGGACCGCAGAAACTTGACCGCTCCCTTCTTGGCCGCAGTCATCTTGGGCCCTTGCATCGACCCTGAGGTGTCCAACAAAAGGAGCACGGTCGCCTTCTTCTTGACCTGGTGCCAAAGCTCGTTGGCGTGGGTGAAGAGCTCCTCGGACACGTAGGCGAGCTTCTTGGCTGCTGTCTGCGACGGGTCCACCCCATGGGCGCGATCGATAGGAGCCTCGAGGGGGATGCTGGGATCGGTGGGACGGTACGCAAAAGTCATCGCCAGCTTCTGCTGCGCGGGGGCTGTTAGAAACGCAAGGAAGGCCTCGGCCCCCTGGCGCTGCTCGGCGCTGACCCAGTCGGCGTCTACGAGTCCTGTGGGGTGGTCCTCCCAGAAGGTCCCCTCCTTGGGATAGATTGCAACCAACGGGAACGGCATCTTGGCCTTGTATTGGTCGTTTGCTTTGACCACATTGGCCTCGTAGAGCGTGACCGCCGACAGGTACGCGGGTCCTTTGGTGCACAGTTTTTCCGTGAGCCAGGTGGAGCTCTCCCCATAGTGCACAACAGCCCGCTCGAGAGAGCCCACGCGGTCGAGCACGCGCGCCGACTTCAGATCGTCCGAGGTCAACCCCGCGGTCTTGCCTGAAGCCGCATAGATGGACGACAGCACCGACATCATGGCCGACGTGGAGTAATCAGGATGTGCGTGGCCGAAGCGGAAGGAGCCCCACTCGGGATGTCCCAGGGAGGCCCACCCTTTGGGGTCTGCGGCTACTTTGAAGATCTCTTCCCAGCCAATGGGTTTGCCAGGCCATCCAAGCGCCTGGGCCATCGGCTCCCAGATCGCGATCACCAAGGGGCTCATGACGGTGCGTTTAGCCCCTACCACCAACGGCTTGGAATGACGCGTAGTCCAGGTGGTGTTGAGCAGATCGAGCCACGACTGGCTTGCAGGACTCCAGATCGCAGGCTTCTCCTGACCGTCCAGGATCGCTTTGAGCGACTCTCCGGATTTCATGTGCAGAAGCTTGATCTTGATAGGACGTTCTCCGACCTTGGCGCCCGAGGCCATGAAGGCCTTGGCGACAGCTTCGAGCCAAGTCTTCTTTCCGTCCGAGCTCGATACGAGGACCTCAATAGACGGGCCGCCTGGGCCGACTGGAACGGAAGGGGCGGAAACGGCAGCGGCGCTTGGGACACCGTCCGGTTTGGGCGCCTTTTTCAGCGCGATGGCGATGACCACTGCGCAGAGGATAAAGAAAACACCAACGATGGCGACAACGAGACCTCGGCTTCGCACGCGGACCTCCATGGCGCCACTCGGCGCGTTGGGGGGCATCATGGCGTAGAACGCGCGCGAAGGGAACTAACTACGTCTTTGCGTTGTGGCTTTCCCAGAACTTGGGCTCGCAGTCGGGACAGAGGCCGTGGCTAAACTGCGCGTCTGTGTGGGCGACGATGTACTGTTCGAGACGCTCCCAGACCTGTTTATCGGTTCGAATCTTGTGGCAGTACATGCAGATGGGAAGGATCCCCTGAAGGGTTTTGATGTGGGTGAGGGCATTCTCGAGGGTCCGTACCTTCTCGGCAAGGGAGAGTTCGAGCTCCACAACGCGTTGTCCGACGCGCACCCGAGCCCGCAGCTCGTCGGGGTCGAACGGCTTGGAGATGAAGTCGTTGGCCCCCTTATCGAGCCCCTCGACGATGTGCTCTTTGCCGTCCTTGGAGGTGAGCAGAATGATGTAGAGCGGCTGTCCGGCCCGTGCAGCACGGATGCGTCGGCACACCTCGGTTCCTTCCATGCCTGGCATGACCCAATCGAGGATTGCCAGAGCAGGAGCCCCGGGAGCGAGCAGCCCAGCGAGCGCCTCAGGACCATCGGAGGCCATCACGACATCATAGCCAAGTTGCATCAGTTTGCGCCGGACCGCAATGCGGCTGGTGATGTCATCGTCAGCGACTAGAATTTGCACGCGGACCTCCGTCACTCGTGGCCAAAAGCTTCTCAAGAGCCAGAGACTCTTCACTCATTTCCCTTATCAAAGACGCGGCGGCATTGAGATCTCCCCCTCGCGCAGCTCGTTCTGTCCGCTCGGCCAACTGTTGAAGCCTCGAAGCGCCCACGGTGCCAGCAGCCCCCTTGAGTTTGTGGGACGCCCGCTCCAAGGCCGGCAGATCGACCCCCGCCGATGCGGACTGCAAGGTTCGGATTTGCGCAGGAAGATCGCCGAGAAAGGCATCGAGCACCTCGCGAGCGATGAAGATGTCCCCCTCGAGCCGTCCAAGCAGCACCTGTGGGTCGTAACGGACCGGGACCGCTGCGGTCGGCAGGACAGGGCGGCTCTCTGGGGGCGCCTTGCCATGAAAGACTCGCGCAATGGCGGCTGCCAACTCGCTAGGTTCGATGGGCTTGGACACATAGTCGGTCATGCCCGCGTTCAGGCAGCGCTCTCTATCGCCTTTCATGGCGTGTGCGGTAACCGCAATGATAGGGATCGCGCGGTTGGCTCCGCCGAGACCGGCCCGGATCCGTTCTGTAGCCTCGAAGCCGTCGAGGTCGGGCATCTGTACGTCCATGAGCACCAGGTCGTAAGGGATGCTGTTGAGCGCTTCAAGTGCTTCCAGTCCGTTGGCCACCGTATCGGCGCGGTGTCCGAGATTATCGAGGATTTTGAGGGCCACCTTCTGGTTGGTCATGTTGTCTTCGGCCACTAGAATTCGATATCTTCCTTTGGATCTCTGCACCGGCGTTGTGGGTTCCACAGGATTGCGCGCGGTGATGTGGTGACCAGCCAGCGACGCCAGGCAGTCATAGAACTGCGATCGTCTGATGGGTTTCGAAATCTGCCCGGCAAACCCCATGGCCTGAAGGCGACTGGGGGCAAGGGTTGCAGTCACTGCGGTCATCACCACGAGCGCAATGCCCTTGAGAGAGGGGTCCTGATGGATCTGGAGAGCAAGCTGCTCTGCGGATGCTTCCTTTAGGCGTCCATCGAGCACGGCCACTTGAAAGGGATCGCCAGCGCGAGCCGCACTTTGCAGCTGGGCAAGCGCCGTGGTCCTGTCGGTGGTCTCACTGTGCCGAAACCCCCAGGAGTCGAGCAGACAGCCAAGGACTTCGAGGTGCGTCGGATTGGCATCCACCGTCAGCACGCGCAGCCCGCGCAGACCAGCTCCCTGCAATGCTCCCTCGACCCGGGTGCGCTCGAAAGACACGGTGAACCAAAAGCGCGAGCCAGTGCCGGGAGTGCTCAGGACACCAATGGTTCCGTGCATCATCTCCACGAGACGCTTCGAGATGGAAAGTCCAAGACCGGTCCCACCGTAACGACGCGTCGTGGACGCGTCCGCTTGGGTGAAAGGATCGAACAGCATCGGCAGTTTGTCTTTGGCAATCCCAATGCCCGTATCGCGGACCTCGAAACGAAGCACGGCCCCGCTTTCCGTGACCGCGACAGTCCCCACACGGATGGTCACCTCCCCCCGATTGGTGAACTTGATCGCGTTACCGACCAGGTTCAGCAGAATCTGCCGCAGCCTTCCAGGATCCCCACGCAACGCTTCGGGAACCCCAGGGTCCACCAGGCAGCGGAGGATAAGTTTCTTTTCTTGCACCCGGTGTTGGAGCACCTCGAGGACATCCCCGAGGATCTCCCGCAGATCGAAGTCCATGATCTCGAGCTCGAGATGGCCCGCTTCGATCTTCGAGAAGTCAAGGATATCATTGATGATGCCTAGGAGCGACTCGGCACTGCGTTTGACCGTCGCGGTGTACTCTCGCTGCACCGTATTCAGAGGGGTGTCGAGAAGCAACCCGGCCATCCCCAGAACGCCATTCATGGGAGTTCGGATCTCATGGCTCATGTTGGCCAGGAACTCCCCCTTGGCTTGATTGGCAACCTCCGCCTCGACGGCCATGCGGTTGGCGCGCTCGATGGCCAACTCGAGAACCCGGTTGGCTTCCTCGATCTCGTAGGTCCGACAGCGCACGCGCGCCTCGAGCTCGTCGTTGGAACGTTGCAACACCTGTTCGGCCTCTCGGGTCAGCGTGATATCGCGGCAGATCCCGGCGGTCCCTACGACCTGGCCGGAGGGGTCGACGATGGGAGTGTTGACCGTTTCGAGCCAGATCGACGTACCGTCAGGGCGAAGCACGTTCCTTTGGCTTCGTCGACGCGTTTTCGAGCTTATGACCTCGCGGTCGTCGAGGCGAATGGCTTCGGCGATGTCTGCAGGCCAGAGATCCCCGTCGGTTTTGCCTAGAATGTCGGTGGCGGGCTTGCCAGCGAGGGACGCAAACGGGGCGTTGACCTCGATGATGTGGCCATCTTTGTCTTTGAACCACACGGCATCGGGGATGCTGTCGAGCAACGCTCGCAGTTGCTGCTCCCTTCGGCTCACCTCGGCAGCGGTTTGCACAGCGCTGGGAACCGAAACGACCGCTTCACGAAAGAGCTCTTGACTCTCGCGAAGCGTCTCTTCGGCGCGGTTCAAGTCGGGAAGGGCTCGGAGCGTGCACAGGATCCGCGCCTCGGCAAGCTCGTCGACAACCACGGAGACAAAGGCGCATTCGATGGCCGGGTCGAGCAAGAGCGTGCTCGGTTCTCCCGAGAGCGCTTGCGTCACCGCCTGCTTCCACGTCGAGGCGGGAAAAAGGTCGTGAAAGCATCGGCCTAGCGGGTCCACGCCGAGCATGCGGCGCGCCGCCTGGTTTGCGAGCCTCACGACGTGGGAGTCATCGAGCAGCAGGATCCCGTGAGGAAGCGCCTCGACGAGGCTTCTATACAGATTGGGGGCGAGCACCGGTGAGAGCGATAGTAGACCGCGTTGTCGTCGGCTGTCTCGCTCATTTGTCGAGGGACCCCTTCACGTGACCGCGCCATCGTGCTAAGTGGCGTGCCCTGGTTTGGTGTTTGGCCAAATCTAGCCCGTGGAGAACCTGATGCCGAGTGATGCGATCCAATGCAAGCCCCTCGAAGTTGTCGTGAGCGACCGAGGCATCGAGCGCGCTATCAAGATGCTGAAGCGGAAACTCGCCTCCGAGGGGGTTCTGCGCGAGCTGAAGATGCGCCGCCATTACATGAAACCAAGCGTGAAGCGACGTAAGAAGCAGGCGGAAGCGGCGCGACGTCGCCGAAAGCGCGCGAAGCTCGACGCGGGTCCGCCGAAGATCTGAGCGCCCCTCCTCCTACCCAGGGCTCCCCGCCCTGGGCTGTTCTGATTCGCCCCTTCGGGGCTGCCAATCAACGCACGGCGTCCTTTCTAAACCAAGCCCATCTTGAAAACCGCAGGTCCGATCTACCGCTTCCGCGCCCCAAGACCTCACCCCCAACCCCCTCTCCCTCGACATCCTCCTTGCCCATTCGGGCAAGGAAGATCGTCTTCGAGAGAGGGGGCTCGGAACAGTGGTG
>CAITRH010000319.1 GCA_903894755.1 uncultured delta proteobacterium | reverse complement strand
CGGCGCGCGCGGTACGGTTTGCGGTGGGGCTTCGAACGACGCGTAACCATGAGAAGGTGTACTTCGCGCGCATCGACGGGATAGCGGCGACGTTTACGCTTCCGAGGGAGCCAGTGGAGACGCTGCTGGGGTTGTTTCCGTAAAGCTTCTGGGTTGCTGGGCCGCGGAGTATCCAATCAAGGGAGGCAGGGGCTCAGCCCGGGCTTGACCCCGGCGGAAGCAACTGGGACAGTCTCAGCCCACTCACAGAAAGGGAATCCCATGATATGGAAAGCCGGCTTACTGAGCTCTCTTCTCCTAGCGAGCTGCAACGCCATCATTGGTGCCGACGAAGTCAAGCTTCGTTCCTCGCAATGCTCCCTGGATTCCGGGGTTCCCCTGACCTGTGCCAGTGAGTTCCCTTCCACTTCGGTGCAGTTTCTGGCTCTTTCTCGGGGCGACGCGGGCGCGCCAGGAACCGAAACCACGGCGCTTGTTCAAATTGATGACGAGAAAGGAAAGCTCGAGGCCCAGGCCCTCCAGGCGTGCAACAACTACAATAACTGCGTCATCTCGGCGGACACCTATCGCCAGCAGAGCCAACCTCTCGAAGAGCAACTCGGTCAGGTGGCGCCGCTTTTCGATGGTATTCGTCAATCCGACTCCGAGCAAAAGCGCATCGTAGCCGTTTCGACGGCCTACCAGACCTTCGTTCCGACCGAACGACGCACCGAGTTGGTCCTCGAGTTTGCTATCTATGCGCAGCGACCTAATGAGTCTGGCTTCTTTCCCATTGGCCAAAACGCGTCGCTTCCCACCAACGCTCACCTGTATTTCACTATCCGCCTGTCACGAGCCGGTTACGTTTACCTCTTTCAGCGCGCTCCTGGGGGCAGCATTGTCACGCTCTTTCCCGATAGCGTCCATATCGCGTTGGCCAACCCGGTCCCCTCGGGTCAAACGTTGCGCAGTCCCGACGGCGGGGCCACGTTCCGCGTGAACGAACAGGACATTGGCACCGAGTCTGTCTATATCGTGACTTCTCTCGATGCGGTCCCGTCCCTGCAAACCGCTGTCGAACGCCTGAACAGCGACGCCGGAGTCGACACGACACTAGCGTCGCTTGCTGAGGTCAAATCCGAAAAGGACCCAAGCTGTTCTCGGGCGCTAGAATACTCGCCAGATCCCACGAAGTGTTCGCGTTCTAGGGGGCTCGAGTACGAAGGGGTTTCCTCCGATGCCTCGTTTCGCAGTCGAACGGAGGCGGCCGACTCGATGATTGTCCAGGTGTTTACGTTTCAACACACCGCGCAATAGCTTGGAAGGGCTCCCCTCTCACTCGGTGTGCCCACGCTTGAAAACTTCATGACCCTGTCTTACATTGGACACGCGCGGGGGCTTGCATGAACATGGAACCGGCGGTTGGCGAATACGTTACACCAAATCTGCAACTTGTCCGCAGGCTTGGCGCAGGCGGCATGGGGTCGGTGTGGGTCGCCCGAAACCTTGGCTTGCGTTCCGAAGTTGTCGTGAAGTTCATGGCCCCCGAGCTCGCCTCCGACCCGATGTCGCGCTCTCGGTTCGAGCGGGAGGCTGCAACGGCCTCGGATGTCCGAAATCCCCATGTGGTGCAGGTGTTCGACTACGGCGTCACCATCAAAGGGATCCCTTACATCAGCATGGAGCTCCTGGAAGGCGAGGACCTCGAAACGCGCCTGCGGCGTGAGCACGTGATTCCGCTTGGCCATGTGGCTGCCGTGCTCCACCAGGCCGCCCAAGGCCTCGTTCGAGCCCACGAGCGCAGCATTATCCACCGCGACATCAAACCCGCCAATATTTTCCTCTGCGACACCAGTGAGGTGGACGCGTTCGTCAAGGTGCTCGACTTCGGTATCGCCAAGGTCCAATGGGGGCTCGATGCGGCCACAAAGACGGGCCTCGCGTTGGGGACCCCGTACTTCATGTCGCCCGAGCAGCTTATGGCGTCCAAGGCCCTCGATTTCCGAAGCGACCTGTGGTCCCTGGCGGTGGTTGCCTACGCAGCATTGACTGGGGTCCTTCCGTTCGAGGGCGAGACTGTGGTGGCGCTCTGCATGCGTATCTGCGCGGGGGCCTTTGCACCGCCTTCATCTGTCCAACAGTCCATTGCTCCCGGGGTCGACGCGTGGTTCAAGACCGCTCTTGCGCTCGATCCCTCCAAGCGCTTTGCCTCAGTGCGCGAGATGGCCGACGCCCTTGTCAGTCTTGCAGGAGGGCCGATGGAGGCACGAATACCATCGCGCCCCTCTCTTACGGCCCTTCGGGCCTCCGCCACCCAATGCGAGCGGGACTCACGACCCCAACGTGTTGCACCTCTCGAGAGCGCGGGGTTGCCTCCGTACAGCGTCCCTGCGACCGAGGGACCGAAACCCGCGCTGCCCCCTGTTGCATCGATTCCCCATCCCGTGACAACAACCCAGGCGCTTGCCTCGACATTGTCTGCAGGAGCGCCAAACAGTGCGACAGGAACCACTGAAGCCACACCAAGACGCGCCGCCTGGATGCTTGCGGGTCTTTCTGGGGTGGTCCTCTCGGCGGCGGCGACGGGAGGCGTATTGCTTTATCGCGCGTCCAGCGGTTCCGTGCCGACAAGAGAACCCCCAACGGTCTCTGCGATGGCTGCCAGTTTTCCTTCTGCGCCGGCCGCATCTACTGTGGGCACATTGACCTCCACGACGGTCCTTGGGGCTACGTCTTCTTCGCAAGCCACCGTGCCGAGTACGCCGACTGCGTTGCGGCCTCGGGTGTTTCCTGGAACTACATTGCAGCCTACGCCGAATCCGTCCGCGACCTCCAAGCCTACGACCGTTCCAACGCCTTCTGCGCCCCCCGTAAAACCTGCCAACCCTCTCGACATCAGAACCGAGTGACGTCATGAGAAAACTAAACCACGTCCAGATCGAGACCCGCCATTTCTTCCAGACGAGGCTTTGGCCGAGGAGCCCGCGCAGCGTACTTAAAGTACGTGAGCAGGCACCGCAGGCCAAAACGAAGTATGGCGGGAATGGCGGGTCTCGATCTGGACGTGGTTTATCCGCTGCAATCCTGAGTGTGCTTCTCGCTGCCGGCTCCATCTCCAGCGCCAACGCACAAGCCCCTGTTTCCTCTCTTGCAGAGTCCCTTCATGGGGCTGCAAAGGACGCGTACGATGCTGCCAAGCTCCTCGAGATGAACGGCGACTTTGGCGGTGCTCTGGTCAAGTTCAGAGACAGCTACGAGCTGTCGAAAGACCCTCGGCTCTTGTGGAACATGGCAGCATGTGAGAAGAACCTGCGTCACTACTATCGAGCAAAGGTACTCATGACCAGGTACCTCCGTGACGTGGGAACTCTCGCGACGCCCGAAAGACGTCGCAGCGGAGAGGAGTTCCTGGTTGCCCTTCGCCCACTTGTGAGCTCCATCGAGTTCCATGTGAATGCGGCTGGCGCCTCCGTGATGGTCGATGGCGAGGTTGTAGGAACGACTCCACTTCGCGAGCCAGTCGGCATGGACCTGGGATCCCATCGGCTTCAGGTGCAAAAAGAGGGATATCGACTGTACCAACAGGTGGTCGACCTATCGGGAGGGACCTCTCAGGTTGTGGAGGTCTCTCTTGTGCCGGTGGCGAAAGCAGCGAAGGAGCCCGAGGTGGTCCCCCAGCCGCCTGCAACTGGTGGTCGAACAATGAAGACGATCGGGCTGGTGGGGGCGGCCACTGGGGTTGTCGGGATCGGCATTGGAACGGTGTTTGGGCTTCGTGCGATGAGCAAGCTGAGTGATTCCAAGCAATTTTGTTCTGGGGACACTTGTGATGCGCAAGGGGTAAGCTTGAGGGACGAGTCGCGTTCAGCGGGCACCATTGCCACGGTGAGTATGATCGCGGGGGGGCTCCTCACGGTTGGCGGAGTGGTGCTGTGGTTGACTGCCCCCAGTGGAAGCGAAGTGCCCCGACAAGGGTTGGAGCGGAGCATTCGGGTAACCCCCACTGCAATGGGCATTCAGGTCGAAGGAAGGTGGTAAACCAAACCTACCTTGAGAACCGCAGGGTTGAACCGCAGGTTTGAACCGCAGGTTTGAACCGCGATACCCCCGACCCAGGACCCAGTCCTGGGCTGATTTGTATCGCCCCTTCGGGGCCGCCCATCAACGCTCGTCACCCTCCTCGATGGTCTCCGCACCTATCGCGATGGTCTCCGCACCTATCGCGATGGTCTCCGCACCTATCGCGATGGTCTCCGGTCCTATGCCGATAGTCTCCGCTCCTATCGCGATGGTCTCCGGTCCTATGCCAATGGTCTCCGCTCTTATAGCGATAGTCTCCGCTCCTATGCCGATGGTCTCCGGTCCTATGCCAATGGTCTCCGGTCCTATCGCGATGGTCTCTGCTCCTATCGCGATGGTCTCCGGTCCTATGCCGATGGTCTCCGCTCCTATGCCGATGGTCTCTGCTCCTATCCGCATCCTCTCGGCGCCCATGCCAAAGGTCTCTGGACCTATTGCATAACGTTCTAGCCCGGTGAGGCGAGTTCGTTCCTGATGCGAGTGCACGCTCTTGGCGTCTCACCCTCGAGCGCAATAACGCGCCTGTAGGCGAAAAACCTGGCGACACGGTCGAATTTTCGGGCGCTGACGAAGCGGCGTGCCTACACTGGCTCCTGGGTGTGGGGCCTGTTCGTACCAGGTGGAGGATTGCGATGAAACAAACGTCACTTGGAATTCCGTGGCCTGTCGTGGCCTTGGGACTACTACTTCTTTTCATTCTCGAATGCGGTGGTGAGCCAAGAAGAGCCCCCGTCGCATCCCAGACAACGCAAGCCATACAATCTTCAACGCCATCCATTTTCCAAAGTGCTCAATGCCTCACCGATTCCTGGTGTTGGAGCCACCCGTCACCGACCGGCAATGTCCTCCACAAGATGTGGGGCAGTGCGTCAAACGACGTATGGGCCGTGGGATGGAACGACACAATTGTCCATTGGAACGGCTGGCGCTGGGAAAACGCCCTTCACCCGGCCACAAGTGCCAGCTTCTACGGGGTCTGGGGAAGCAGCGCTCAGGATGTATGGGTCGTTGGCTCGGCGGGAACGATGCTTCATTACGACGGCAACGCTTGGACTCTCACGCCAACGTCCACATCCAACGAGCTCACTAAAGTATGGGGAAGCCGTGCGGACGACGTCTGGGCGGTCGGAGCTGCAGGCACGCAGCTTCACTGGAACGGCGTGGTGTGGGAAGCAGCGGCCACTTCCACATCGAGCAACCTGATGTCGATTTGGGGAAGCAGTTCGCAAGATGTGTGGGCAGTGGGGACCAACGGGACCATGCTTCACTGGGATGGCGGCCGGTGGGCTACAAGCGCCACGTCTACATCCGTGCGGCTCTGGTCGATTTGGGGAACCCGTTCCGATGACGTGTGGACTGTAGGTGACGCTGGCACGGCGTTGCATTGGGACGGGTCCACTTGGACATCGATCTCGACCACGGGGTCGTCCGGTCTCTTGGGAGTGTATGGTCTAGCATCCAACGACGTGTGGGCAGTTGGATATAGTGGGACGCGGATTCACTGGAATGGCACGAGCTGGTCCCCTTCGACTGGAGTCCCCGCTTCGACCCTCATTGACGTGTGGGGGGCCGGAAGCAGCCTGTGGTCGGTGGGGTTTGACGGCGCCATTCTCAGTTGGGACAGTCGCACGTGGGTTTCCCAATCCCGAGTGACCACCAATGCACTTTACGATGTGCGAAGCACGGGGCCGAGCGATGTTTGGGCCGTGGGGAACTACGGCGCCATTCTCCATGGGGACGGACTTACATGGGCTTCCGTCGCTCCCGCCAGTTCTACGCGGCATCTTTGGGCGGTTTGGCCCTTTGCTCCCAATGACGTGTGGGCTGGGGGATCGAGCGGAAGCCTCTTACATTGGAGTGGCACGTCGTGGTCCGAAGTGTCTCTTGGGGTTTCCTCTTCGCCGTCTCTCTTTGGACTCTGGGGCAGTGACCCAAACGACCTGTGGGCGGTGGGAAGCCAAGGAACCAGTCTGCACTGGAATGGGAACCAATGGGTCGGCGTTCCCACGACCGTCACGAGTACCTTGTGGGCCGTTTGGGGGGCCGCGACCAACGATGTTTGGGCGGTGGGAAACAGCGGGACAGTGATTCGCTGGAACGGTTCCGGGTGGTCGGCTCCAGTCTCCACTTCGGTAACCAGCACGTATTGGACCGTCTGGGCAAGTGGCCCGAGCGATGTTTGGATTGGCGGGGATGGCGGGGACCTTCGCCGCTGGGATGGCACGCAATGGAAGAAGATGCCGTTTCCGTTGTCGGCCTCCGTTGACAAGGTGTGGGGAACAGGGCCCACGGATGTGTGGGCGGTTTCTGCGGGAGGGGCGTACAACTGGAACGGAACCTATTGGGTTCCCAGCATGATGTCGCGCGAGCTCTATTCCATAGGGGGAAGTGGGAGCGTTTGGGCTGTGGGTTCGAATGGAACCATCTTTCGTCGAGAGCCTCCTGCGGCACAGACCCCGACAGAGAGACTCGACCTACTTACGTCGACGGCCCAGGCGGGCTTTTTGGAAACGGAGGGGATTCGCCTTTCGGGAGAAGGCAACGCCGCTGCGGCCTTGCTCTTGGCTCAGCGCGCAGTGGCGATCTACGAAAAGGTGTGGGGTCCCGACCACGCAGACGTCGCGAGGCCACTGAGAAACCTTGGGGTTCTCTACAGCGCGAACGGAGACTATGCGCACGCAGAACAGGTTTTGCTGCGTGCTCTGGCCATTGACGAAAAAGCACTAGGCCCAGACCATCCTGATGTAGCCCTATCTCTGATTAGCTTGGCCAATCTGTACCAAGAGGAGGCCCAGTACGCGCGAGCAGAACCGCTTTACCTGCGCGCTCTGGCGATTCGAGAAAAGGCGCTGGGCCCCGACGACACGAATGTCGCGGCTTCGCTGCACAACTTGGCAACTCTGTACAAGGAACAAGGCGACTACGCGCGAGCAGAACCCCTTTTCCTGCGCGCTCTGGCGATCTACGAGAAGGCATTTGGCCCCGAGCATCGCGATGTTGCGACCGTGCTGAACAGCTTGGGCGGTCTGTACGATGAGAAGGGCGCCTACGAGCGAGCAGAGCCCCTTTACCTGCGCGCTCTGGCAATCCTCGAGAAGACGCTAGGGCCCGAGCATCCATCGGTTGCGCGACCGCTGAACAACCTGGCCAAGCTGTACCAAGAGAGGGCCGACTACGCACAAGCAGAGCCGCTTTACCTGCGCGCTCTGGCAATCCTCGAGAAGGCACTTGGCCCCGACCATCCCGATGTTGCGGCGGCGCTGGGCAACTTGGGGAATCTGTACCTCGACAAGGGCGACTACCCGCGGGCAGAACCCCTTTTCCTGCGCGCTCTGGCGATCTACCAGAAGGTGTTGGGTCAAGACCATCCTAGTGTAGCCACAGCGCTGAACAACTTGGGGAATCTATACCTCGGCAAGGGCGACTACCCGCGGGTAGAACCGCTTTACCAGCGCGTTCTGGCGATCCGAGAAAAGGCGCTGGGCCTCGAACACCCACTTGTCGCCGACGTGCTCAACAACTTGGGACTGCTGTCCGTGGATAAGGGTGACTTCGCGCGAGCGGAAGCGCTTTACCAGCGCGCTCTCGCGATCAAGGAAAAGGCGCTGGGGCCAGAGGATGCCCGTGTCGCCGGCACGAGGCTCAACTTGGCGACGCTGTACTGGACCAAGGGCGACTACAGGCAAGCCGAACCGCTTGTCCTGCGCGCGGTGGCGATCTACGAAGCGGCACTGGGTCCCGACCATCCAAGTGTGGCGGTTTCGCTAAACAACTTGGCGATTCTGTACGATACCAAGGGCGACTACACGCGAGCAGAGCCTCTTTACCTGCGGGCTCTCGCCATCAACGAGAAGGCGTTGGGGCTCGACCATCCAAGTGTGGCGCTTGCGCTGAACAACTTGGCGGGCCTGTACTTTGCCAGGGACGACTACACGCGAGCAGAGCCTCTATACCTGCGCGCTCTGACCATCTACGAGACTGCGCTGGGCTCCGAGCATCCCAATGTGGCGCTTGCGCTGAACAACTTGGCGTCTCTGTACTCTGCCAAGGGGGACTACACGCGGGCTGAACCGCTTTTCCAACGCGCGCTGGCGATACGCGAAAAAGCTGAGGGCCCAGACCACCCGGACGTTGCAGTGACGCTGGGCAACTTGGCGGTTCTGTACAAGGACAACGGGGACGACGCGCGAGCAGAACCGCTTTACCTGCGCGCTCTGGCCATCTTCGAGAAGGCGCTGGGCCCAAACCATCCCAATGTCGGTATGTCGCTAGGCAAGCTGGCGATTTTCTATGACGCCACTGGAGACACCTCTCGCGCCCTCGAGTTCCGTAGGCGTGGCGCAGGGGTGGAGGAAGTAAACCTGGGCAGAAATCTCTCGGTAGGATCGGAGTCCCAGAAACTGGCCTACATGACTACAGTGCAGGGAAGCACCCACCGGATTCTGTCGCTCCATCTTCGTTCGGCACCAAGCAACCTCGATGCGGCCCGTCTTGCCTTCGAGATCCTCCTGCGTCGCAAAGGGCGGGTCCTCGACTCCGTGTCTGACAACTTGCAGTTGCTACGAGCGCACCTGGACCCCGATACGCAAAAGCTGCTCGACCAGTTGACCGCCGTACGCTCTGAGTTATCCACGGCGGTCTACGACGGACAGGGCAAGCAAGACACTGCTACCTACCAAGCTCGACTTCTCCGGCTCCAAGGAGAGGCCGAACAGCTCGAGTCCACCCTGAATACACGCAGCGCAGAGTTCCAACAGCTGACCGTGCCCGTCACTCTCGAACAGGTCCAGGCAGTGCTTCCGGCGGATGCCGTGCTTGTCGAATTTGTCCGCTATCTCCCCACTGACCCGCGAAGCGGAAAATTCGATCCAATCAGGGTTGCAGCGTATGCCCTTCATTCCGACTCCCTTGTCTGGGTCGATCTCGGCCTAGCCAGTGACATGGACGCGCTGGTTCTGGAGTTCCGACGCGCTTTGGCAACCCCACAGAGCAGCTTTCGCGAGTCCGCGCGAGCGCTCGACGAGCGGCTTAGGCCAATGTGGGATCTCCTCGGGGGAAAAACAAAGGTGTTCTTTGCTCCCGACGGTACGCTGTCTCTGGTCCCCTTGGGAGCGTTGGTGGACCCGGACGGTGGTTTCCGGCTTGCGAGG
>CAITRH010000318.1 GCA_903894755.1 uncultured delta proteobacterium | reverse complement strand
GTTGCACAAACTCGGGGTTGAGCGATGGCGTCTGTCGGCCATCGACGGGACGGATCCAGGGTGCTACCGAAGACTTATGCGTTCTTCCGACAGCGTTGCCCAGGAGGCTCTCGCCCTGCCCGTGCGGGAACGGGCCGCCCTCGTACTGCACCTCGCTGAAAGCCTCGACGAAGACTTTGATGCGGACACCGAATCTGCTTGGGCGAATGAGGTTGTCGAGCGGCTTGGTGCGGTAGCGCGTGGGGAGGCGAACACTTGCGACGCCGCACAAGCGCTCGCAGATGCGAGAGCACACGTCGCCAGGTGCCGTGGCTAGGGTCCTTCAAGCCGCGGCCGAGGAGATGCGAGAAGCTGCTGCGTGGTACGAGCTTCGCGCGGAGGGTCTTGGACTGCGCTTCGTTGATGAGGTGGCGTCGGCCTTCGCCCGGATCGATTCTGCCGCATTATCGTGCGCACCTTGGGCGCGCCCAGGACTCCCTGCAGGCGTCCGGCGAGTGTTCCTGCGATCGTTCCCGTACTTCGTTGTGTTCGTACTGACGCCGCGCCGCTGCTGTTGGTTGTCGCGGTCGCGCACGCGCGCAAGCGGCCCGGGTACTGGAAGCAGCGGCTACCAGGACGATAGCTTCCTCACGGATTTTTCCCCAACCCGCCCCCGCCTCAGATCCGGTCACGCTTCCAATCGAACCTGCAGTCCTGTCAGCGTAGGTGCGAGGCCCATGCAGTCCTTTGCAGCGAAACTCCTTGGATTACCTAGCCCCTCAAAATGGGTTTGGTTTAGGAGTACTACTGACATGGCCAAACAGGATCGTTGTTGCCGGATGGAGCATTCCCAGTATCACAGAAGGCTTTCGCTTTCTCGAGCTCGCTATGCATCTGACCCGCCTTCGTTTGACCTACAGCAGCTCCGTCTATCGTTTCTCCATTGTGTGTAAATGTTCCCCAGCTCCCATACCTAACTGCGTTGTACGCGAAAATAACAGCTGCGCATATATGAGTTTGCCGCTGGTTCGGGCTACTGCCGGCATAGCAGCTTGGCAACACCAATGAGGTATCTGTTGGCGACGTCCCGATCCTATAACTGCCCATTTGCCCTATATTTGTCTAGGATTAGTGCGACCTCGTTGGCGTAAGTGCCAGTGTATGATTTTGTGGATGCGGACGCGGCTTGTTCTTTGCGTTTTTCTTCTTCACGATCTGCTTCCCGGCGTGCTGCTTTCTTTGGCCCCTTTTGCGGAGTCTTCGGTGACGCGCGCTGTCTTCAGTGCCTCCTGCCCAGCTTTCAGATCGACGCTGGTGGCCAGACGCTTTTGGATGGCTTCGCACTCCTCGGTTGCCTTGACCAGGACAGCACGGGTGAGCTCCTGGGTCCGCCTAACCTGTGTTTCGGCTTCCTCGACAACGCTTCGCGCGTCTTGAAGGGCTTTGGCACGGTCTTGCTGCGAGCCACGTTGGTCGACGCCGAAGCTCACCGCAGGAAACACACATAGCAGCGCAGCGGCCATGGACGAGAAGAGAAGGAACAGAAGGCTTCGTTTCATGGTGCATCCTTAGTCCCGGCATCCGACGCAGGGCGATCGACGACAAAGACTGGCAATGTGCGGGAGAAGGCAGTGGCCGCATCCGAGGTCGTAGCCCCAACATCGCGTGCAGCCGCTCCGATGCAGACTGGGATATAGCCGCCAACAGCAGAACCCACCGCGCGCACCCCGAAGGTAGCGACGCCGTCGGAGCCGAGCAGGCACTGAACCGCTGTAGACACGATGCCTTTGCAGGTCGTGCCATCGGCAAAGAGCTCGATGGCGGACCAGGAGTTTGCAGGGGCCCTGGTTGCATCCCCACAGCTTGTCGTGACTTCGGAGCTGTCTCCGGGGCACGGCTCGAC
>CAITRH010000317.1 GCA_903894755.1 uncultured delta proteobacterium | reverse complement strand
TGCCCGAATGGGCAAGGAAGATGTCGAGGGAGAGGGGGGCTCGGAACCGCGGCTCTCCTCCCCCCTCGCTCGAAGACGATTTTCCTTGCCCGAATGGGCAAGGAAGATGTCGAGGGAGAGGGGGGCCGGGGGGGTGAGGTCTTCGGTTCGAACCTGCGGTCTTCAAGATGGGGTTGGTTTAAGCTCCGGCGAAACTACTTCGCCGCTCCGGTCGGCACAAAGGGGAGGATAGTCTTCAAATCTTCATCGTTAAACCGGAGTTGGAGCCCCAGGAAGTAGTCCCGACGGTTTCCAAGAAACAGGTGGTCCACTCCTCCGAGAAGCCACAACCTCTTGATAAACTCATAGCCAAAGTAAATCCGGTAACGCGGCTGGACCTCCTCGGCAAACCCAAAGATGTCCTGCACCACCTCGAGACGATTGCCAAACAGATGGATGTCGAGCCCGATGCCCCCGGTCGACTCCTTGATCCCAAACCGTCCCGTAAACGGCCCCAAGCGCCGCGCAAACTGCAGCGAAAAGCGGAACGCGTCAGTGGTCGTCGTCATGATGGTCCGGTAGTGCGCCGGATCGCGCGGATTGGTCGTGTCGACGTCAACCTGAGAGAAACTCGTCTTACCCCTTGGATCGTTGATTAGCTCGATAAGGTAATACTTGTCCTCCCGTGGCTGTAGACGCACCTCGACGTAGCTCTTGATCGTGTTGGCCAGGAAATTGTAGTCGCTGCGTAGGCCCACCACCGTCTGGAGCCGCTGAATCCCGCCGACGAATTCGCCGACCCCCTCGGCCGCCCCCTGGACCTCGTTGATCAAGGCGTCATCCTTAGAAAGTCGTCCCAGGGTCCCCTCGCCTCGGTCCACCCGCGCGACAACGCGGTCGACGTGACCTAACGCACTTTCCAAGCTCTTGGTGGCACGGTTGATACGCTCGACGGTTTCGCGTAGCTCCCCGGATTGCCGTCCGCCCCCCGCCGAGGCCGTGAGCCCGCGTACGTCTTCCGTGACCACGCGCACGTTGTCGAGGATTCGCGCGATCTGCGGGTCCGCATGGGTGGTGATGCTGGCAACGTTCTTGAGCGCCGTGTTGATGTAGATCCTATTTTCGTTGATCGTCTTGTTGAGGGCGTCGGTGGCTTCGGCCAGGTTCTGCAAGATGAGCCGGATGTTCTGGCCGCCGGTTTCCGTGCCGACAGACTTGGCAAGCTGGGTGGCGACATCTTTGACCCGGTCAGCGATTTCCTTCACCTCCTCCATGATTTGGCTCATGGAGGTCTCTTCGACGACCGTGTGGATCTCGTCGCCGTCCTTGAGTGCGGCCGTGTCGGGGGTGCCCGGGGTCAGGACAATGACGTTCTCTCCGAGGAGCGACGCGGCCCGCTTGCCGATGGTCGCGTTGGTGTAGAGGGGAGTATCGGACCGCATGCGCACATCGATGCGTGCCAGGCCGCGTTCGAGACGGATCCCGTCGATGGAGCCGACGGGGATACCGGCGATGGTGACCCTCGAGTGGCTGGCGAGCCCGGTCGCGTCTTTAACGTAGCCGTGGACCGTGTAGCTGGACGAGGTGCCGACCTCACGGCTCACCGTGCGGTAGATGCCGTAGAGCGCACTTCCGGAAAGGACCACGAAGAGCCCTACTTTTGCCGCATGGGTGACCTTGGCCGCCACATCCGCACGCTAGCAGCGATCGGACGCGACAAGGGAGTTTCCGCCGGTCGGTACTCTCAACGCCGCGCCAGATGATGGCGAAGCGCACCGGGGGAGCACCCGAGAAGTGCTGCGGGTCTGTCCGGCAAGTGCTGCGGGTGCGTCCGGAAGTGCTGCGGGTGCGTCCGGAAGTGCTGCGGGTGCGTCCGGAAGTGCTGCGGGTGCGTTCGGAAGTGCTGCGGGTCTGTCCGCCCGTCGCGTCTCCCGGCCACATGCGCACGCTAAACCAAACCAAACTTGAAAACCGCAGGTCCGAGCCGGGTCCGAACCGCGCAACAAGGGCGTTTCCACCGTTCGGTACTCGACGCTGCTCAGGGCGAGGTCGTATGCTCGCCGCATCCGGAGGTGCTCGATGCGTACGTGGTCAACGAAGCATAATGGGGCAGCGCTGCTGCTCGGTGGACTCTTTTTGATGGGTTGCGGTCGAGGCCCCATCGTCGAAAGCAATCTTCCTCTCAAAAGAGTAGTCATCTATCGAAACGGTATCGCCTACTTCGAACGCGGCGGACAGGTCGAAGCCGACGAAGTCCACTTTCGCATGCGTGGCAAACAAGTCGGCGATTTCCTTGCCACCCTCGCCGTCATGGAACAGGGCGGAAGCTCGGTGCGCTCCGCCGCATTCCCCCTCAAGCCTGAAGAAGCCCCGCGTCCTAGGAAACCTGACGACGACGACAAAGACAAAGACAAGGAGTCCAAACCTAAGAGCGATCTACAGACCATAGTGCTGTCTCTAGACGGCAAGAAACATGACCTACAGGTCGGCTACGTCGCCGAATGCCCTGTCTGGCGCCCCTCGTATCGACTGGTCGTGCATCGCACGGGGGAAGCCGACCTCCAGGCCTGGGGCATTGTCCAAAATCTCTCTGGAGAGGACTGGAAAAATGTTCGGTTGTCGCTCGTAGCTGGTGCCCCGCTGGCCTTCGAGGCGCAACTGGGCGTGCCTGTAGTCCCAGTACGTCCCGTGATCACCGACTTGGGGGAGGTCTTGGCCGTGGTCCCGCGTTCCGAAACCTCGCTTCGTCAAGAACCGCCTGCCGAGCCCGCGCCAAGTCCCGCCGCGGTGGCACGCGACAGCGACGAAGAAGACAGCCCAAAGTCCGCCGCCGAAGCCCCTAGCGGCAGGACACGAGGTGGCATGGGAAGAGCCGCTCGCGTGCCTGCCCCTCGGATGATGTTTCCTTCTGCTCCTCCTCCTCCTCCTCCGCCTCCCGCGCCGTCCGCACGCATTGTCCCGTCCGGTCCTCGCGATGTGCGCGCCCTTGCTGCCGTGGCCGTCGAAGGGGGAACGACCCGCTACGATCTTCCAGTGCCGCTGACGATCCCGGACCAGAGCGCCACCATGGTGATGATGCTTTCTCGGAAAGTCCCTGGCGAGGCCAATTTCCTCTATGCGCCGGACGGTGGAGTGCCCGACTCCCGCAGCCACCCGTTCCGCGTTGCACGGTTTCGCAACGCCACTGCAGGCATGCTCGAACGCGGTCCCATTGCGGTGTTCGAGGACGGGTCTTTCCTAGGACAAGGCATGGTCGACCCGCTCCCTGCGGGCGCAACGGCGACGGTCCCCTTTGCACTCGAGCGCGCCATCGCTGTCGACCATCAGCAAAAGTCGGATGAAACCGGCGAGCGGGTGGCAAAGATCGAGAACGGCCAGCTTTGGATCGAACGCGACGCAGTCTTGAGGACCACCTATCGCCTTCGAAACGGCACAGAGCGTCCCATCAAGCTGCTGGTGAAACATCCGCGTCAGAGCGACACCCGTCTTTTCGAAGCGCCCAAGGAGACAGAAGACAACGTGGGGACAGGCACCGCACTGGTCCCTACGGTGGTGGCGCCGAACACGACGGGCGAGCTCATTGTCGACGAGCGCGCGACAGTGCGACGTTGGGAAGACTGGTTTTCTCCAATTGCCAACAACGCGGTCAAAGCGTACCTCGCCGATCCTCGCGCGCCCACGGCTACGGTGGCCAAGCTGACGGCGGCCTGGGCGTTGCGCAACGAGATTGTTCAGAAGCGGGAAGTGCGTCTCAAGTTGGAGCGGGAGAAGCACGATCTCAGCACCGCCTCTGAAGAGACCCGTCGCAACCTCAAGGCCATTGAGAAGAACCGCGACGCCGATGCGCTCCGGCGCCGTTTGACTGCGCGTCTCACTGAGATCGTGGCGCGTCTCGACGAGCTCACGAAGCAATCGGTGGAAAACAACATGAAGCTGACCGAGCTCGAGGTACGTTTCCGCGAAGCCATTCGCGAGATCAAGATCGAAGAGCCCCTTCCATTAACGGCCCGCTAAGTTCCGGGGGGGCCGACCGCGATCCCCGCTACCCAGTTGTTTTTCCTTTGCAGCGTCAAAGCTGCCTGGTGACCCGCGAGCCGTCCGCATGCTTCGTAACCAATAGACGCGCCGGTAAACGCTCCGTAAGCGCAGTCAAATGCGTCACCACCCCCACCATCCGCCCCCCAAGCTCCAAGGACTCGATCGCCTCCGCCGCTGCATCGAGGAACTCGTGATCCAGACTCGCAAACCCCTCATCGATAAACAAACTGTCGAGCCGTATCGCCCCCGCCGCTCGCTGCACCTGCTCGGACAACTCAAGTGCCAGCGCCAAGGACGCAAGAAACGTCTCGCCCCCGCTCAACGTGGTCGCTGGACGACGCTCCTCGGCATTGTCGTGATCCACTACGAAGAAGTCGTCATCGCGCAGCTCCAGTGTGTAACGCTCCGTCGACAACCGGTAAAGCCGCGTGCTCGCGCGCGCCACCAGGTCCGACAGCGTCTCCCGCAACATGTACTGCTGGAACTTCGTGGTCCCTAGGTTGTCAGCCAATTGATGCAATATGCCGCGCGACCGCGTCTGGATCGCGTGCTCGGCACGAAGCGCCGCTGCCCGATCGACTCGACGCGCCATCGCCAAAAGCTCCGCAGCAAGCCCCCCTTCGCGCTTCCTCTCGCTGTCGTGCAGCGCCAACAGCTCCGCCAGCTCGGACTCCACCTCCCTGAGCGTTGCAGCATCAACCCGACGGTCCCCGAGCTCGAGAGCGAGCCCGGACATCTGACCGTCCAGCGCATGGGCGCGACGTTCAAACGACGACACTGTGGTCCTAAGTCGCTGCAAGTCCGTAGGAGTTCTCACAGCATCGCGCGTCTGGTCCAGCGAAAGAAAGCCATGCGCCAGCGCAGCAGCCTCGCCCGCTCGCCTCGCCTCGATGACGTTGGCCTCTGCAACCAGCGCCTCCTTCAGCGCAAGCTCGAGGAGGCTCCTCGCATGGCTCGCAGCAGCCTGCGCGGGCTCAGAGGAGCTACGCGCCTGATGCAACGCCGCCTCAAGCCCCTCGATCCGCTCCCCAAGCTCCCGTCGCTCACGCCGAGGATCCGGATGCTCTGTCACGGCCCGCAGTTGCTGCTCCCAACTGGCAACGGTCTGCTGGACCGCCGCTGCCTGTGCATCCAACGTGCTCCGCTGGGCCTCGAGGGCAGCCACCCCGTGCTTCCTGCCATCCACGGCGCTGCGCCCCTGAGCCAAGGAGTCGTCCGCGCGACGTTGCTCTGCAACCGCTTCGTCATAAGCCCGTCGCATCGCCATGGCACGGGTGAGCGCAGCAAGAACCCGCGCTTCTACAGTCCCCGTAGCAGCAGAAACAAGGCCACGCGAAAGCTCCTCGAGGCTCGCTTCTGCGGCCCGCAGTCCGGCCTCTAGGGTCACACGATGTCCGCCTAGCGCCGCAGTCGTCTCCTTCGCCTCCGCAAGCCGCCTTTCGGCCTCGCCAAGTGCAGCCTGCTTCTTCAAACGCAGCTCGAACGCCTTCCGCTCCTCTGCGACAGCTCGGTGACGACGCTCGACAAGCGCCCCTTTGTCGACAGCCTCGGGCACCGTTGGAACCGCAAGGACTGTTTGCGCACAGACCGGACAGGACTGACCAACCACCAGGCTCGTTGCAAGCGCCCTCGCGTGATCCACACGGGTCCCAGCGTCGACCTCGGAAACCGCCCGTGCGGCCCCCTTTTCAGCTTCCTGATGCGCCAACAGCGCGGCCTCCAACCCATGTCTTGCCTCGGCTACTGCCCCAGTCCTGGAGGTCACGGAGGCTTCTCCCCTTGCAGCTTCCGTCTGGACCCCGGACAGCTCACGTCGAAGCTCCCCGAGACGCTCCACTGCGGGGCGAAGCGCCTCGAGACGCTCCGTGCTCTGAGGATCGTAGCCGCACCCCGTGACCCGCGCTCGAGCGACTGCCGACGCCTGCTCCGCGGAACGGCAACGTGCATCGAGCACTGCAAGCTCTCGGCTCAGTAGGTCCAGTTCCTCGACCAGTTTTCCCTGCCGTTTCCTGAGACCTTCGAGCGATCGACGCTCGGAAGCCAACGGAGCGAGTACACCAATTACAGCATCGAGGGCGCTGCAACGAGCCCGAAGCCCCGGGAGAGCCTCAGCAGCATGGCTGGCTTGCTCGAAGTCGGCCTGGCACTTTCCAAGGATCACCTCGGCTTGCCCTACTGCCGCCCCCCTAGCGAGACGACCTTGTTCACGAAGGGCAAAAGCCACGGCCGCTTCATCCACCGCTCGCAGGAGCGGCTCCACACGCAGAGCCCGTTCGGCAGCATCGCACTCGGTTGCGGCCCGCTCGGCCAGGGAGCGCTCGGCCTCGAGAGCCACACGCTCGGCTTGCAGCTTGTCGAGGGTCACCCCCTTCTCAAACAGTGTACGCAGCTCGGATGCTTTGGAACGCACCTCGAGGGAACGTTCCGCCCGCGCCTCATTCCCCTCGATGCAACGGGAGAACTCCTGAGACAGCGCGGTCATGGCTTCCGGGGTGGCCCCGGCGAAGTCCGTGGCGAGCAAATTGTCGGTAAACGTAAGGGTCTTGGCGAGCGCCTGCTCCGACGCGACTGCAACCAATCGCATCCGCTCGTAGACCTCGACTCGGAGAAGGTCGCGAAGGATTTTTGTCCTGTTGGACTGTGTGCTCTTCAGGAATCGGGCGAACTCCCCTTGGGGGAGCACTGCGGCCTGCACAAAGGTGTCGAAAGGCATGCCAACAAGACGCTCGATAGCGTCGTCAACCTCGCGCACGCCGTTTGCGACAGCGCCGTTGGCGTCGTCGAGCTGCGCGATTGCAGCGCGACCACGTCGCAGGATACGCGACACTGTAAACTCTTTGTCGCCCATGCGGAACGCAAGACGCACGGACATGCGGTCAAGTCCCGAGGAGATCAGGTCCGCACAACTACGTCCCACCCTGGGGACACGGCCGAAGAGCGCGAACAACATGGCGTCGAGGAGGCTCGTCTTGCCTGCTCCCGTGGTTCCTGCAATGGTGAACACGTCCAGGTCGCGCAGTGAAATGACCGTCTCTTGCTTGAAGCAGGTGAATCCAGACAAGGCAATTTCGAGGGGTCTCATGGCTCCTCCGCCAGCGTACGGAGCCTCAACGCCTCGAACTCGGCCAGCAGCTCCTGGTCTGCGGGACACCCATGGGCCTCAAGAAAATACGCCGCAAATCCTCCCCCTGCTACCAGACCCGACGGAGGCTGCGCAGCGTCTTCTATCTTTGTAGCCCCCCCCGGAGCAAGCTCGTCTTGAATGACAATGGCATTGGGGAGAAGCAGCCGGACCTTTGCAGAAAGATCAGGGTCGCGACGTTCCAGAGGAACCCGCACTCGAAGCCACAAGTCGCCCAACGTTGGAGCCAACCCCTCGAGCTCCGAAAGCGTTGCACGCACGTCGCGAAGCCCCCGCGCCCCTTCGTAGCGTACAAGCTCGATGAGCGGGGCCTTCCCTGCAGCGGCTTCCACCACGACAAACGACTTGACATCCCCCACCTCGCCGAAGTCAAGTTGCATCGGCGACCCTGCGTAGTAGGCAGGTGAGGCCACCGAGTCCATGCGCTGGGGACGGTGCAGGTGTCCTAGCGCTACGTAGGTTGCGGATGCTGGAAAGGCGGAAGGCAATGCAGTCCACGCGTCTGTCACATGCACTTCACGCTCGGATTCGCTAAGCCGAGCGCCATCCAGATGGGTATGGGCAAGAAACAAGTTGACAGCGTCGTCCCGAAACCGCGCGCTCAACTGCTGCGACAGCTGGGCAAGCCCCATGCAATAGGACCGACGAGCCCGTGTATCGTCCTCGGCAAGCGCTGTTGCGGAGACAAAAGCCCCCGCGCTGGCAAAGGGGAGAGCCGCTACGAGAACTTTTTCATTGGACCTCGTGGTGAGCTCGAGGACTCCCCCCTGGTCAGGCCCGCGCGGACGAGCGATGGCATGGACCGACACGAGCTCGGCGAGTGCTCCCCAAGCCTCCATGCGTGATGGACTGTCGTGATTGCCAGCAATGACCACGCTGGGTATGCGAGCGCGGCCAACGCGACAGAAGAACTGGAACACAACGCGTTCGGCTTCAGCGGACGGTGCACCGTTGTCGAAGACGTCACCCGTGACCAGCAGAAGATCGACGCGTTCGCGCTCCAGGTACTGCGCAAGGTGGTCGAGAACGCGTTCCAGTTCAGCCAGCCGCGACAGCCCACGCCAGACCCGTCCTGCGTGCCAATCGCTTGTATGGACAAAGCGCATGGGATGCCGGGCTATCGGGCCGTCTACTTCGCAGGCTTCTCGGGAAGGCTTGCTTTGGCCTTGACCGTCTCGACCACTGCCTGCAGCGGCGTATTGGCAAAGATCTTGTCGATCACGTCGGTTAGGGTCTTGCCGCCAATGAAGCTCTGTACACTCATGGCTTGGGCCACCTTTACCAACGTCTCCTGGTTGGAGAGCGCCAATAACGCCTCGGAGAAGCCCCCCTGCGCAGCCTCGAACCGCTCCACCATGGTCTCCGCCTCGACACGTAGCCCCTCGAGACGCAACGTTTGATCCTTGGTCTCCATTTCCTGACGTTGGCCTTCGGTGAGACGCGCTCGGTACAGTTTTGCTTGGTGATCCACGTCGAGCGCGAGGTTCCTTGCCTTTGCGGCCCCCTCGGCGAGCTCCTGTTGCTTGATCTCGGCTCCAATGCGCGTGAGCTCCACTTGAAGCTTCGCGCCAATGTCGTCCATCTCGAGCTCGGCTTTCCTCTTGGTGGTGATTGCCTTTGCCTCCGCCTCCTGCCGTTGGAGGTCCTCCTGTTTCTTGACGACCTCTAGGTTCCGTCCTGCCCGAAGAAGCCCAATGTTGCTCTGCACCACCTCGTGTTGCGCTTGGTTGAGAAGCGTTGCGATGCGCTCGTCACCAATGGCAACATCAAGCAGCTCGACATCGGTCACATGCATGCCGTTCTCAGCGAAGCGCATACCGGGACGTTCCCCTTTGTCTTGCGCCTTGCCTAGGATGGTATCGCGTACGATGTCGACTGCGCTGGCGTAGAAGGCCTCGATGGTGGTTCTCTTTGTGGTCCCCTTGAGCACCGAGCGGATATGATCGCACAGGTACTGCACATAGTTCTCGACCTCGAACCAACGGTTTGGGTCTCCATCGAAGCTGACGCGGAGCGAGTAGGTGAGCTTCACGCGGACGTGGTCGACGGTCTCGACCTCACAGATATCGCTCACTTTGTTGTTGAGCACACGCAGAAACACGGTTTGTATGCGCTGTTGCGACGACTTGGGAAGTCCCTTGGAAAGGTGGATGATTTCCAAAGCCTCATCGTATTCGAGGAGAATGCTCTTGGGCCCCTGCTCGACCCTTCGGCTCCCCTTCTTGTCCACGACCATCATTGCATAGCCGACCCAGATGCACAGGTTGGGGACGCCCTCAAACTTGGTGTTGAACACAAGGGTCCGCGGCTGGGTGAAGTTCGAACCGCGCTCGACGACATCCCCCATCATGGCTGTACTGTCACGAGAGACGAAACTGGCCTCCATGGTCACTGGACCCGCCTGATGATGGCCCTTGGCATCCCGCTTTCGACTGCGCTCCACGTCCCCCTCGGAGACCACTCCAGACCTGGTGGTGGGGGTGACCACGGCGAGCTGACGAAGGCTTCGATTGTAGGCCAGGGCCTCGTCGTTGCCTGGGTACCAGGTAGAGCATTCTTTGTCCGACAGGATACGGCGGACAATGACTTCTTCCACAGGGTTGGGGAGCAACATGGCAGGCCCGCGGATCATGCGGATGTCGCCGGCCTTGCGGTTCATGACGTAGCGCGCTTCCCCAGCTGGTACGGCGACAGCGAAGTGTTTGTCTCGTCCATCGTAGCGGACCAACGAGTGTTCCTCGCGGGGGAAGTAGATTGCAGTTTCTTTTCCAGTGATAAAGATCTCGTCTCCCTCTTTGAAGGTGCGTCCAGCCTCTTCGTAGGGGGCGATCACTTTGATGTGGAGTCCTTGGATTTCGTTGAGCTCCAGCGCTCGGAACTTACGTTGAGCGTCGCGAACGATGAAGGACTCTGTAGGTTGGGGGAACACGACCTGTGGACCGCGTTCGTAGCGTTTTTTGCCGTTCTGCTCGACCAGGATGCAATATTCGAGGCGTTCGAGGGTGAGCGCGTCACGGACATACAACCGCTGCTCGTCGGGCACAACGCCAACGCCGGTGGGAGGGATATAGAAGGAGACGTCGGTTCCTTTGATGATAAAGAGCTTGCCAACGCTCAGGTCCGAGGGGGGGGCGTTGATGACGTAGCTTTCTGCGGAGGTATCGGGCGATGCGGGTTTGATGATGGCTTTGCCCCAGTTTTTGCGCGCCTCTTCCTCATTGTAGACGCGGACCAACAAGTACTGGTTCGAGCGCAGATGATGGCCTTGAACGAGCTTGAAGATCTGTCCCGGCCAGAGGGCAAAGATGCAAGGGCCGGTGATGTTGATCTTCTTGCCGATGTCCAGGTCTGGGGTGGCATACACGCCGCCTGTGGCGGGACGGTCCCCTTTGACTGCGGGGTTCTTGAGGATGATGTAGTAGCCTTCAGGAGCGATGGCCGAGAGTTGCACGGCCCCTTCGAGCGGACAGGGGTCGAAGCGCTTGGACTCCTGGTTGAAGACAACGGCGCGTTCTTGTGCGGTGGGGTTGATGACGGTGGGCCCGGTGTACGTTTTGATGACGCCCTTGGTGACATCCTGCATATAGGCGTATTCATTGGGGGCAAGAACCAAGTCGCGTTTGATCGTGCGGTCGTCCATGGGATCCCTCTTGGTGCGGTCGGTGCGGTCTGCGGCCATGTACCCGTAGCGTAGCGTGCCTTGTTGGGAAGTGTAGGAGAAAACTTCACCGCTCTTGGTACAGCACCTGACCAAGTGCTTCGAGGTTGGTCAGTCCACGCGGCTCGCCTCTTCGGTAAACGAGAGGCTGGGCAGTGGACGGGAAGGTCTCCAGAAACTTACTTCGAAGTTTCGATTCTCGTTGCACGAGCGCACTGCACAACGAGCAAGAGGAGGGGGCTGTGGCAAGGTTGTGAAAGATCACAGGCAAACTAATGTTGA
Source organism: uncultured delta proteobacterium (assembly GCA_903894755.1). GTDB lineage: Bacteria > Myxococcota_A > Polyangia > Polyangiales > Polyangiaceae > CAITRH01. Next base: position 2,385 of record CAITRH010000317.1, on the reverse strand, counting down.
GTCGCTTTGCCGAGCCCACGAGGTCCTTGGTTTCTTCAAAGCTCATCTCGGTAAGGATGCTTACGCCATAGATGGTGGAGCGGGACGGGTCGGCGAAGAGCTTACGCAACTGTTGGATCTGCGCGGATATTTGGGTCATGCGACGGAAGATCTTTGGAAGTCTGAAGATGCGTCCATACTTTGCAAAGAGGCCAAAAAAGGTCTTGAGCCAATCATCGATAAGCTGAGGAAGCTCCAGAAGGCGAATGAGATGCCCTGTTGGAGCGCAGTCCAACACAAACACATCGTATTTCTTTGCCGAGAGCAGGTCCATGACGAGGGTGAGGGCCATAATTTCATCGATTCCGGGAGGGGAGAGATCCATAATTCTCTCCATCACCTCTCGGTCGAACTTGAGGTCCACTTTCCCCAAGAGCGACTTGATGAAATGAGCTAGTTCCTTTTCATATGCGTTTCGCAGCTCTTTGAACTCGGCTTGAGCGTCAATCTCCATCGCGCTAAGCCTGCGCGTGAGGGACGTAGGCTGTGACCCTATATGCCTATCCCAGCACGCCGATAGCGAGTGGGCGGGATCGGTTGAAAAGAGGAAAACGCTCCTTTCCGATAGGTCCTGGGCCAGGCGCAAAGCGGTGGCGCACGCGAGGGTGGTCTTTCCAACCCCACCTTTGCCTGCAAAAAGAACAAGTTGGATTTCTTTAGAGGGGAGCTCGGGAGCGAATTCCACAAGAGGACGGAGGTCGGCCAGCGCACCAGACGGAGCCGAAGTTGCGGCTGTGACCCGCACCACATCTTTCCAGAAGGTATTGAGCGAAGTGACCCCCTGCACCTCCTCGGGATAGAGCGGAGCTGCCCAAACGACGTACTGGCTCAATTGAGGAAGACATAGTTTGAGCTCTTGGAACTGGCGCGCATGGATGTCCGAGCACACCGGACAGTCGCTGGCAGGGTAGAGGCGATTGACAATGATATCGGATACAGGCACTTTCTTGTGTGCAAGCTCACGAAGGAGCATGCTGGTCTCGTCAATGCTCAGCATCTCCGCGAGCATCACCGGCACAAAGACCGCTCGCTTGGGATCGCGCAGAAGCCGTTGCATCTTCTTCACCGAGGCCAACATGCCTGTCAGAAACGTGTCGATCTCATCGGGTTGGGGGCTTCTGGAAAAGATGCTCTTCATATACCGATGCTTGGCCAAGAGAACATCGAGCGCTCCAAGCCACTTGCGCAAAAGAACGGGCATCGCAAGAAGACGCAGTGTGTGACCTGTTGGAGCCGTATCTACCACCACACATCGGTAGGCTTTGCTTTCGACGCGTTTGGAGATCTCCAGAAACGCCATCAATTCGTCCATCCCTGGAAGAGAGCGGTCCAGGAATTGGCCCACATCGTCCTTATCCAAGAAGGTCCCGCGCTCGGCGATTGTCTTGAACTTGTCGCCGTGTTCCCGTTTGAAGTCCTCCAAACGTTGGGCCGCATCGAGCTCCAGAACCTCGAGATTGGCGGGAGGGGTGGTTGCTCCTAGACTGTCGGCCACGGAGTGGGCGGGGTCGGTTGAAACCAGTAAGAACTTGCTCGATCGCCCACGCCGGGCAAGGTAAATCGCGGTGGATGTTGCACAAGTTGTCTTTCCCACGCCTCCCTTTCCTCCAACCAAAAGGAGCCTTAGGTCACGGCGGGTCAGAAAGCTGGGTCTGGAAGCGATCATTGCTCGGTATCTCCTATCAGGACCAGAGTTTCCCCCATGAACTCCAGCACCGCCGCATGCATGGCAAAACTTTGTACCGTGATGTTTACCGCAGGCGTGGCAGTTTCTTGGATAGCAGGAACTTCGCAGGGCGTTTCCGCAACAGACGCAGCGACTCTTCTCCATGCCTGACTTACTGTGCGGCATTCCGGCCTCTGTCGAGCAACCGCCAATTCCTTTCGGCACAACTTGAAGCGCCATAGAAGTGCGTGAGTCCCCGCCCTGAGCTCACTGGTAAAGAGACGCCGTGCTTGCCGGTTCTCTCCTTCGCGCTGACAACGCTCCAAGTGTACTTGGGCGCGCCTACGCCCTGACTGCTGAAGGAAATCGTAGACTTCCTGCTTCATGCGTCCAATTGCATTTTGCCGCTCGCGTCTACTTCGCATAAAGCGGTCACCAAGATTCTCCATAGTGTTCAGAGTAAACCCAATAAAGTGCAGGCCCATTGCTCCTCCTTAATCCAATCCGTGGCTCCCAATCCGTAGACGCTAGCCAATGCCTTGACTGCAGCAAACTCGGGGCCATGAAAGTTCGTGCTTGAAGGAGCCATCCAACAGTGCACTTCCCAGAGACGTTGGAGTTGGCATCCGGGCACACGTTCCCTTGACACGGAGTCGGCTCCCACGCTACTCCCACCGTCG
>CAITRH010000316.1 GCA_903894755.1 uncultured delta proteobacterium | reverse complement strand
GCGGCTTGCGCGGTGAAAGGCCAGACAACCTGAGGGCCACAAAGCCAGTTCGGTGGACTCGTCCAATCCGTGGCCAGCAGCGAGTGCTTCAGAGCAGCGCGCATGCTCTGCTGACACCACGAAATCGATTCCCTACCACGTTGCGTTCCACGGCACCTTCTGCCCTGCACATAGATGCTATACTGTCGCTGTCGTTCCTCAGTCTGCTTGACTGGACGCTAATCAATTACGCCCGTATTTGTCTCGAGCTGGACCTTAACGATCGTGTCTGGCGTCGGATTGACTGTCATCACGTAGTTCTTTCCGTCTGCCGCAAGACTGCTGACCGCGTCTATTTCACCCTGAACGGATGCCGGCGCATCGGAGAAGTTGTAAATGCTTCCCTGCCCCTGTTTGGAGTTCGCGTCGTAGGTTGTCGGAACAGACGTATAGGTGATCCCAATTTTGTCGGGTTTAGTCTTCGTCTGGACTGTCTTATAGGCGCTGTACAGGAGACTGCCAACGCTCATTCCTAGAAGGGATACGCTGGTGATCCCGGTCGGGGCCAGAACTGCCGCACCGAGGGCGAAAAGGAGATCGGTGTCTATTTCGTCACATCCGAGGCTGGGCAGGCTAGCGTAAGCGGCAATGGCGCTCGCGCCGACCAGAAGACCGCGGCGCGAAACCTTGGGTTGAATGATGCGGCGTTCATGCATCGTCTCCGTGTGTGTACGGGCCGGCCGAATGCTTCCTTGTCCTTGAAATGCAATCAATTCTCTGTGCATAGTCCCTCTCAGTTCTTCTACCCATGAGACTCTGGCTGGTTACTCGCCTAGGGCGTCACGTTGACGCTGAAGGAGTAGAGGAGTGCCCCTCCAGCGGTGGCCTTGATGAGGCCGCTCTTGGAGCCGGTCGTATATTGTGGAGTACATGTGAACGTCACGTACGTTGCGCTGGTGTAGGTGATCTGAGGATTCACGCACTCTCCTATAAATGCCGCGATGGTACTTGGCAGACAGCTCCCGAAGACATTGAAGGTCGCGAGTGTGTTGATCCGGACGCTGGTAGGGTTTACCGAGGTGACGGAAGGCGTGCAGGCGGTGCACCATTGGTTCTGGCAGACCTGTCCTGAGGAGCAAGACCCATTGCACGTGCCGGTGCAGCCATCGGTCGCTCCTCCGCACTTGCCGCTGCAGTTCGCAGAACATGTTACGCAGGTCTGTCCCTGGCAAATCTGTCCTGACGAGCATGAGCCGTAGCAACCCCCTCCGCAGCCATCGGCCGCACCATTGCACTTACCGCTGCAGCTTGGAGAGCAGACGCAGGTCTGTCCTTGGCAAACGTAACCGGATGGACAGGACCCATTGCACGTGCCGGTGCAGCCATCGGTCGCTCCTCCGCACTTGCCGCTGCAGTTCGCGGAACATGTTACGCAGGTCTGTCCCTGGCAAATCTGTCCTGAGGAGCATGAGCCGTAGCAGCCCCCTCCGCAGCCATCCGCCGCACCATTTCACTTGCCGCTGCAGCTTGGAGAGCAGACGCAGGTCTGTCCTTGGCAAACGTAACCGGATGGACAGGACCCATTGCACGTGCCTCCGCAACCGTTGGCGGAGCCACCGCACTTGCCGCTGCAGTTTGGGGAACATGTTACGCAGGTCTGATTCTGACAGACTTGTCCTGAGGGACAGGATGCATTGCAGGTACCTCCGCAACCGTCAGCGGTGCCACCGCACTTGCCTGTGCAGCTGGAAGAGCAGCCAGCGCAGGTCTGTCCTTGGCAAACGTAACCGGATGGGCAGGACCCATTGCACGTGCCGGTGCAGCCATCGGTCGCTCCTCCGCACTTGCCGCTGCAGTTTGCGGAGCACATTCCGCACAACTGGTTCTGACAGACTTGTCCAGAGGGACAGGACGCGTTGCAGGTACCTCCGACTCCGCAGCCGTCTGCAGCGCCCCCGCACTTGCCGCCGCAGTTTGGGGAACATGTTACGCAGGTCTGATTCTGACAGACTTGTCCCGAAGGGCAAGATGCGTTGCAGGTTCCTCCGCAACCGTCGGCAACGCCACCGCACTTGCCACTGCAGTTGCACACACTGGGAGGCGTAACCGTGAGAATGTAGCTGCCATAATTCGTAGTCCCGAAGCCATCCACGACGATGTAATAGGTCGTTCCAGCAACCACATCGATGGTGACTTGCGACTGGCTGCCGCAGGAGGAAAAGTCGTCGTTACAGGCAACCGATGGGCCATTGCAGGCACCTGAATGGACATACAGAACCGTGTCGAAGGCGCTTCCGCAGGTCGAAATCGTCGCCCGGCCGGAACTGGCGGGTGTCCACTGGTAAACGCTCTCGGGCGCAGTGCCGCCGCAGGTCCCCGTGAGACTACTGCTTCCCGACGTGCTTCCTGTCGCCGTGCCCCCTCCGGGCGAAACGGTCTGCACCGCATTGGAGCCGCAGGGACCCGTTGGTACGCATGTTCCCCACTGGCACTGCGACGTGCACGTTTGGGTTCCTCCTGGACAGCTTTGCGTGGTGCCCGCGGGGCACGCGCCTTGTCCGGCACACGTGCTCCATGCGCCCCAGACTCCGTTGTAGCATGTTCGGTTCTGCGTGCCGCAGTTGCTACACGGCTGCGTGGGGTTGCCGACGCACGTCACACAGGCCGTCCACTGGCAGGTCGCAGGGTCGCAGGTTCTCGTGCCTCCCGTGCCTCCATCGCCACAGTTCTGGAGGGTGCTCGCGCTGCACACCCCCTGTCCCGTGCAGGTGCCCCACGTGCCCCAGACACCGTTGTTGCATGTTCGGCTCTGCGTTCCGCAATTGCCACACGCCTGCGTAGGGTCGCCGATACACGTCGAAGCGCAGATCTGTCCTTGACAGACTTGTCCTGAGGGGCAAGACGCGTTGCACGTACCTCCGCAACCGTCATCAGTGCCCCCGCACTTGCCGCTGCAACTGCAAACACTGGGAGGCGTAACCGTGAGGATGTAGCTGCCCAGTGCAGTGCCGTGGCCATCCACGACGACGTAGTAGGTCGTTCCAGCGACCACATCGATGGTAACTTGCGACTGGCTGCCGCAGGAGGAGAAGTCATCGTTACAGGCGACCGAGGGGCCATCTTCGGCACCTGAACGGACATACAGAACCGTGTCGAAGTCGCTGCCGCAGGTCGAAATCGTTGCGCGGCCGGAGCTTGCGGGCGTCCACTGGTATACGTCCTCGGGTGCGGTGTCGCCGCCGCAAGTCCCGGCAAGACGACTGCTTCCCGATGTGCTTCCTGTCCCACACCACTGCGTGGGGCCGCAGGAGCCCCCGTCGCTCCCGTCACTGGTGTTCCCCCCGTCGGTACTTCGCCCCCCGTCGCTGAGCATGCCCGCGTCGCTTCTTGGCGCGCTAGGCGTGTCCAAGATGCACGGTCCCAACGCCTCGTCACTGCCGCACGTCCGTTTGCCGCTTTTGCCACCTTCTACGCACAACACCCAGTCCTCTGGGACGCAGCTAGGAGTCGTGCCCTGGCCGGGCGGGCATCCCATTAGAAGTACTAGAGGGAAAAGCCAATACCATCGCATATCGTTCCTCCATTGCCGCAGAGCCGGAAACCGTTGACGTCATTCGTGGGAGGCCCCCAACCATGGAAACCGCCTGTACGCTGCCTCACGCGTTGCGCTTGCATGTCCCACCTTCAGCAGCAGAAACACGGTGGGGGGCTTATTGTCGGGATAGGGATCGCGAGGATTGCCCCGCTCCCTCCCACAACAGTGGACACGCGGGTCCGTATCCGGGGGTTCGAAAAGTCACGGCATATCCAGCGAGCCTCGGAAGGCCGAGGCCTTCGGGTCTTTCCTCTGCTGGGGACATGGACGGAGCCGCTACAATGCCCCACTAGGACATCCGGGACAAATGGGCGTTCACACGGGTAGAGCACGGGCAGTTACCAGTGGGGACGGACCTCAATGCTCGCACGCCGTGACCTCTATGCTCGCACGCCGCGACCTCGATGCTCGGCCACATGGACGTCGAGCATCGCACGCAGGACGTGGATTGCGGACACGTCCCGCATGTGAACGTCGAGGTCGGCTTGTGCAATGCTCCAACACGCAGACCTCGAACATCGGCCGCAGGGACCACGAGCATCGTACACATGGACCTCAATTGATTGCCTGTGGCCACGTGGAGCATCGAGGTCTCGACGTGCAACCATCGAGGTCGCGGACGTCAAACGTTGTGTGGACGCGTTCGATGCTCGCACGCCGTGACCTCGATGCTCGCACGCTGCGACCTCAATGCAGGGCCACATGGACGTCGAGGATCGCACGCAGGACATGGATTGCGGACATGTCCCGCATGTGAACGTCGAGGTCGACGTGGGCAATGCTCCAACACGCTGACCTCGAACATCGGCCACAGGGACCACGAGCATCGTACACATGGACCTCAATTGGTTGCCTGTGGCCACGTGGAGCATCTAGGTCTCGACGTGCAACCATCGAGGTCGCGGACGTCGAACGTTGTGTGGACGCGTTCGATGCCTCGCACACCGCGACCTCGATGCTCGCACGCTGCCACCTCGAGGGTCCAACATATGGACGTCGAGCATTGCACGCTAGACGTAAGTTACGGGCACAGCCCTCAGGTCAATCAGTCCCGAGGGCTCGATGGCAAAGAAGCACCGCTAACTCTTGACCGCTGTCACCCCCACAGTCACCCGTTCCCCATCCACTTCGAATTCCCGTACCGACGCGCCATCTTGCACAACGGTTCCAATGGCCCCTTGCGCCAGGACCTCCTTTGCCATCGCCTCACCGTGCGCCCGCAAAACCCGCAGCACCCGGTCCGAGCCAAGGATGGAAACCACAATGCGATCGGTGTACTCGAGCCCAAGCTCCTTGCGTAGCGTCTGCACCCGGTTCTGAAGCTCCCGCGCAAACCCAAGGTCCCGCAGCGCCTCGTCGAGGACCGTCTCGAGCACCACCACCCCAACGCGATCCCCCGCTGCTGCAAACCCTTCCTTCGCCACGAACTCCAGCTCCACGTCCGCCGGCTCCAGCGTAATGCCCTCCAGGATTGCGTGACCTGTCTGCATCAGTGCCGCCGCAAAGATCGCCGCTTGCGCCGATGCAAGCCCAGCCATGGTCTTCTTCAGCTGTTGTGCCTGCTTGCCCAGCCCGCGTTGTCCCAGCGTTCGGAAATTAGGCTTGATCTTGTAGTCCACATAGTGCGACGCATCCTCCGGCCCGTGCACATGGACCGCCTGCACATTGAGCTCCTCGGCGAGCATCCCCACCGCAGAACGATCCAAGATCGCCGGGTCCACCACCATCACATGGGCCGCTCGCAAAGGCTGACGCACTTTCAGCTTGCTCGCCGTGCGCACCTGAAGCCCCAAACTTACCAGCTCCCGAACGCTCTGCATCTTGCGCGACAGCTCGCGTTGGACATTCGCCAGGTCGGGCTCCGGATACAACGCTAGATGCACACTCGGGACAATGTCGCTCCCCAAGGAGGCCCCCACCACAAGATTGCGGTACATCGTCTCGGCCATAAAAGGAACAAAAGGCGCAATGAGCTTGCAAAGCACCGTCAGTACCTCGTAGAGCGTCGCATAAGCGCTGGTCTTCTCGAGGTCCCACCCCGTGCGCCAGAACCGCTCGCGACTTCGCCGCACGTACCAATTGGAAAGCGCGTCTACCAGCGACGTGAGCCGCTGCGTCGCGGCATAGACGTCGTACCCATCAAGGTCACTGCGCACCCGCTCGGTGGTCTCGGCAAGCTCACTGAGGATCCAGCGATCTAGCTCTGGACGGGTCCCGATTGGCGGCCGCTTCCCTCCTGGCTGGAACCCGTCGATGTTGGCGTAGATGACAAAGAACGAGTAGACATTGCGCAGCTTGACCGCGAAGTCTTTCTGCAAGGCTCGCACGTTGGCAAGGGAATGACGCGTGGTGCTCCAGGGGGGATTGGAAGCGTAAAAGAACCACCGGAACGCGTCCGCACCAGGCGCAGGAGACGAGGGATCCTCGATCACAACGCGCTCTTCGGAGGCCAGCCACGGGACCTCCACAGGTTTGACCTTTGTTGTGGTGGTGGGACGTACTCCCAGCGCGGTCCGGTCCGAAGGGTGGAGCACCACCACGCGTCGAGGAAGCTTCTTGCCCGCGTGCAGCACGAGCTCGAGGTTTACTGCTTGTCCGGCTCGGTAGACCCGCACACGAGCCCCTTCGGTGAGGTCCAGTCCTTCGAGGTCTTCCCGTGCAATGAGCGCGGTCCCGGGTTGCGTCTCGGGCCCTTCCGCCCCTTCCACGACTGCGAACTCCATACGCACATGGTCGAGGATCACCTCGGGAGGGGTGTAGTTGCCCTTGGACTTGGACTCCTTTTTCCCCTCTTTGTCGGAGACGTGCCCGAGGACAATGCAGGTCTTGAAGGGGTGGGGGAAGGGCGTTGCCTTGAGACCAAGACGCTTCTGGCATTCGCTGTCGAAGACCAGCGTTGAGATCATGAGCAGCGAGTAGAACCAGCCGCGGGTCTGGTCGATGGCCTCCGAGATGAAGTCCGCGGGGAAACTCTGTTGGAACTCCGCGACTCCTTTGTGGGGGAAACCCCACTGGGCAAACGGCATGCAGCCGGAATCGAACCAGCAGTCGATGACCTCCGGGACCCTTCGGTAGACTCCAGGTTCTCCTGGGGTTTCCCAGGTGACCTGGTCGATCCAGGGCTTGTGGACCATCAGGTGGTCGCTGAGCGACGGGTTGGCTTCCTTGGCAGCGCGGAAGTGATCGAAGGCGCGAGGGTTCTTGGCAAGGATCTCGGCGACCGAGGCTGGGGCGTCCTTGTTTCCAGTGATGTCGTTGATCCAGATGTTGAGGGGAGTTCCCCAGTAACGCTCGCGTGACAGGGCCCAGTCGACGTTGTTAGCGAGGAAGTCCCCGAAGCGTCCCTCTTTGATGTGCTCTGGAAGCCACTGGATGGTGCGGTTGTTGGTGATGGCGTCCTGGATAAGCGAGGTCGTGCGGATGTACCAAGCAGGGCGGGCGTACTGGATCAGCGGGTCCGAGTCGGCGCGCCAGCAGAATGGGTAGTCGTGACGCGTGGTCTCGGCGTGGATCAGCAGGCCACGTTCTTTGAGCTCGTGTTGGATCTCCTTGTCGCAGTCCTTGACCCAACGTCCAGTGTAGCGAGGGAAGTCGTCGCCGAAGGTACCATCCGGACGGACTGCGCAGAGCATGTCGACAGCGGAAGGGTCGACAAGGCGTGCAAGCTCGCGTCGGTGGGCCTGGTGGTCGTCCTCGCCGAACGCCGGGGCGATGTGGACAATGCCGGCAGCGTCTTTGAGGACAAAGTCAGCGGTGATGACACGCCAATAGGCGGGGAGCTCGCGGCCGTCCTTGGTCTTCACGCGCGGATTGCTTGGGGCGGGAAGGTCGAAGGGGGGAATATAGGCGAGACCTTCGAGGTCGGTCCCTTTCTGTGTGCGGAGGACCTTGAGGGGGCCTAGTTTTTTGGCAAGCGAGTCGACAAGGTCGAGGGCGACAAGGAACAGACGTCCTGAGAGGTGCCCCTCGGTGACTTCGACGGTGGCGTAGTCGAAGTTGGGATGGACCGCGGCGTACATATTGGAGGGGAGGGTCCAAGGTGTGGTGGTCCAGACGAGGAGGGAGACGGAGCTGTCGACGAGGGGGAATGCGACAAAGACGCTGGGGTCATCGACAGGTTTGTAGCCGAGGCCTACTTCAGCGGAACTGAGGGCGGTACCACCTTGGGCCCACCACCAGACGACTTTGTGGCCTTGATAGAGGAGCCCTTTTTTGAACAGCTCGGACAGGGCCCACCAGACGCTTTCGACATAGCTTTGGTGGTAGGTGACGTAGGCTTCTTGGAGGTCGCACCAGAAGGCGACGCGTTCTGTGAGGGATTCCCACTCGGCGGTGTAGCGGAAGACGGACTCGATGCACTTTTGGACAAAGGGTTCGACGCCGTAAGCGTCGATGGCGGCTTTGCCGTGGATACGGAGCTCTTTTTCGACCTCGACTTCGACGGGGAGGCCGTGGGTGTCCCAGCCGGCTTTGCGAGGGACGAAGAAGCCTCGCATGGTTTTGTAACGCGGGAAGAGGTCTTTGAGGACACGGGTGAGGACGTGACCGTTGTGAGGGAGGCCGTTGGCTGTGGGGGGGCCCTCGTAAAAGACGAACGGCGGGCCGTGACGACGGTCTGCGAGGGAGCGCTCGAAGATGCGTTGGTCTTTCCAGAACGCGAGGACTTGTCGTTCTTCAGAGGGGAAATCGAGCTCGGGGGAGACTTTGGCGAAAACCGGCGTCGTCATTGGTGGGCTCTTACCACGGCGGGTGGACGCGGGTCGTGCGAGGCGGGCTCAAGGATCGGGAGTGGGTGCCGTTTGGGAGGACAGGGCAATGACGCCCTGACGACCTCTTCGCGGAGGTCTGAACATCTCCAAGACGGAGAACATCATGGCACTCGTAATCAATACAAACGTCGCATCGCTTCAAGCTCAACGTAACTTGAGCAGTTCGCAGCAATCGCTCGGAGTAAGCTTCAACCGACTGTCGAGTGGATACCGAATCAACTCGGCAAAGGACGACGCTGCAGGTCTCGCCATCAGCGAGAGCATGAGGATGCAGATTCGAACCTACACGGTAGTCGAGCGAAACACGAACGACGCAGTTTCGATGGCGCAGACGGCGGAAGGGGCACTCGGACAGATCTCCGATATCCTGGGGCGTATGCGCGAGCTTGCGGCGCAGGGCTCGAACGGCGCGCTTCAGAGCGCGGACCGAGCGTATCTCCAGACCGAGTTCTCGTCGCTTCAGGCCGAAGTCAAGCGCATCATGACCAGCACGAAGTTCAACAATGCACAGGTCATTGGCAGCGGTGCCAACCAGGTAACGTTCCAGGTCGGGATCAATAACGTTGGCACGGACCGTATCACCATCACCTTTGGCAACCTCAATCTCAAGACGCTCACCACCGGCGACACCAGGGTGTCCAGTGGGCAGCTCAACTCGTGGAACTCGCTCGATAAGATCGACAGCGCGTTGAAGTCCGTGTCGACCTCACGCTCGTCGTACGGCGCGGTCATGAACCGCTTCGAAATCACCGTTGCCAACATCCAGACCGCCCGCTTGAACATTGCGGCCGCCAACTCGCGTATCCGCGACGTTGACGTGGCAGAAGAAGCCGCGCAGATGTCGCGGCAGCAGGTTCTGATGCAGGCGGGCTCGTCGATATTGGCCCAGGCCAACCAGTCGCCGCAGATGGCTCTAAGCTTGCTGCGCTGACTCCGGCTCTTTGCGGGCATGACCGTTCGGTACGCGCCCGCTGGACTTTGCGGTGGGCTATCCTCTTGGTTCCGCGCATACGAAAGGAACCTTGTCCATGCCCTCATCCAAACGCGTGCTCATCGTCGGCGGCGTCGCCGGTGGCGCCTCCTGTGCTGCGAGGCTCCGTCGCCTCGACGAAACCGCTGAAATCCACCTCTTCGATCGAGGCCTCTACGTCTCCTTCGCCAACTGCGGGCTCCCCTACTACGTGGGCAACGTGATCCGCGAGGAACAAAAGCTCCTTGTGGCCACCGCCGACCTCTTTCAAAACCGGTTCAACATCGCGGTCCACACAGAGACCGAGGCACTCTCCATCGACCGCGAAAATCGCACCCTTCGCGTGAAAGACCTCCGCACCGGCCAGGAGCGCGTGGAGCCTTACGACGTGCTCGTTCTATCGCCAGGCGCCGGTCCCATTCGTCCCCAAGTGCCTGGCATCGACCTCGATGGCATCTTCGCGCTCCGCACGATCCCTGACAGCCGCAAGATCCGCGACTGGATCGAAACGAAGGGGGCCAAGAGCGCCGTCGTGATCGGCGCCGGCTTCATCGGTCTCGAGATGGCCGAGAACCTTGCGCATCGGGGATTGCACGTGACCCTCGTCGAGAAAGCTCCCCATGTGATGCCGATCCTCGATCCCGAGATGGCGGCGCCCGTGGCCACGAAGCTCCAAGCAAACCGGGTCACCGTACGCGTTGGGGATGGCCTCGCAGGTTTCGAAAAGCGCGGCGACCGTCTTGCCGTGTTGACCGAGTCAGGAGCAGCCTTTGAAACCGACCTGGTGCTGCTTGCCGTCGGGGTTCGTCCCGAGGTCTCGCTGGCCAAGGCGGCCGGACTCACCCTTGGAGCGCGCGGCGGGATTGTGGTCGACGAGTTTCTGACGACGTCGGACCCGCACATCTGGGCGGTGGGAGACGCCATCGAGATTCACGATCTGGTGACAGGGCAAGAGGCGATCGTACCGCTTGCAGGACCTGCCAATCGTGAGGGGCGGCTTGCGGCCGAAGCGATCGCGGGACGTCCAAGGCCATTCCGAGGGGTGCAAGCCACGGCGGTATGCGGACTCTTTGGCCTCACCATCGCCACCACGGGCGCTTCCGAACGCGGACTGCGGCGGGTCGGGAACATTGCGTACGAAAAGGTGTATCTCCATCCTGGGCATCACGCGGGGTACTACCCGGGGGCGCGTCCTATCCATTTGAAGCTGCTGTTTCGGGTGCCTGACGGGCGGATTCTCGGGGCGCAAGCGATCGGCGAGGACGGGACAGAGAAGCGCATCGACGTGATCGCGATGGCGATCCAGATGGGGGCGACGGTGTTCGACCTCGAGGAATCGGAGCTTTGCTACGCGCCGCAGTTTGGTGCGGCCAAGGACCCGGTGAACGTTGCGGGGATGATCGCGGCCAACTTCCTACGGGGCGACATGGCGCTCGCCGACTGGGATGCGGTCCCGTCGACGTCGAGCGACGTGTTGGTGGTGGATGTGCGCGAGCCGAGCGAGTTCGACACGGGGCACCTTGCCGGCGCGACGAACCTTCCGTTGTCTCAGCTTCGGGTGCGGTTCGAGGAGCTTCCGAAGGACAAAGAGCTTTGGCTCTGTTGCGGAGTGGGTCAGCGTGCCTATTACGCGACGCGATTTCTCATGCAGCACGGCTACCGCGCCAAGACCCTCTCGGGTGGAATGCGGACGGCGGAAGCGCTCGGAAAGAGCTGAGCATCTCGGCGCTAATGTGGATGGGCCCGGCGCGCAGCGGTGCCGTGTTGCCTCTCCGCAGGGGGCGCGCTATGGAAGGGGACCTTCGACCCAAGGATCCCATGGACTATATACGCTATTTCATTGACTTCGTACTGCACCTCGACAAACACCTAGCAGAACTCACTCAAAGCTACGGGATCTGGACCTATGCGATCCTGGGTCTCATCGTTTTTGCCGAAACTGGCCTCGTCGTCACTCCGTTCCTGCCCGGCGACTCGCTTCTTTTCGCTGCCGGTGCGGTGGCATCGCTGGGGTCACTCAATGTATGGCTCTTGGCCGGACTGCTCATGGTGGCCGCCATTGTTGGCGACACCGTCAACTACCATGTTGGCAAGTACATCGGCCCAAGGGTGATGCGCGGTGAAAAGACACGCTTTCTCAACAAGAAGCACCTTGAACGTACCCACGCGTTCTTCGAGAAACACGGTGGCAAGACCATCATCCTCGCCCGGTTCCTTCCCATCATCCGCACCTTTGCCCCGTTCGTCGCAGGCGCGGGGGCCATGACCTACTCACGCTTTATCCTCTACAACGTGGTCGGCGGCGTCGCGTGGGTTGCCAGCTTCGTCAGTCTCGGATACCACTTCGGCAACCTAGCGGTAGTGAAGAAAAACTTTACGTTGGTCATTATTGCCATCGTGTTCTTGTCCGTGCTTCCAGGGATCATCGAGTACGTCAAGGCACGCCGCGCCGATGCCCTCCCCGAGGTCGAGAAGCCGCTGGCCTAGTAGCTCGCGGCGTAAGTCCTGGACACTCCGGGGCAGCCGAGCCCACGACACCCGCTCTCCACGGTTACCCACCCTGGGCTGTAGGCACCCGGGCGAAGGGACCCGCCGGGACAACTTCTGTCGGCGCAGTCGCCGCGGAAGTGCGATCCCCGTGGACGACACCATGCGCCCCCAGATCCTCGCCTGCCGCGACCTTCCCCTCGCGGTCTCCCCCTCGCGGTCTCCGTCACACGGGCCGAGGAGCTCCTGGCCCCGCCCGAAAACACCAAACTTGACACGCCATAAATCGTCGTAGCCTGCACACCGTTGCCCTGTCCTTGCTCGGTAGGGTCATGAACGCCGTGTACAGCGGATTGCACACCGTGTGGCAGTGCCACCTCTCACCGTCGAACGGCGTTCCCGGGTCCTAAACCAAACCCATCTTGAAAACCGCAGGTTTCTGCTCGCGCAGACCTCACCCCCCCAGCCCCCCTCTCCCTCGACATCTTCCTTGCCCATGCGGGCAAGGAAGATCGTCTTCGAGCGAGGGGGGAGGAGTG
>CAITRH010000315.1 GCA_903894755.1 uncultured delta proteobacterium | reverse complement strand
GAGGTCTGCGCGTGGGAGCATTGCCCACGTCGACCTCGACGTTCACATGCGCGACGTGTCCGTAATCCACGTCCAGCGTGCGACGCTCGACATCCATGTGGCCGAGCATCGAGGTCGCGGCATGGGAGCCTCGAGGTCGCAGCGTGCAAGCATTGAGGTCCTCCCCTTGAATGCGTGTTTTGCGCTTTGGTTTCGACCGCACGAACCTGCTTGTGTCGCCCCTTCGGGGCTGCCAGATTGACCCGCTTAGGGTGATTCCGGCTCGAGCTTCATGCGGGGGAACAACATGCCACCGAAGAGTTCACCGCCATGGGCACGTTGGAAATGCATTCGGCAAGTGACCGCCCCACTGGAACGGCGAGCCGTGCATTTTCTGCATCTCCAAGAACCTGACCGTCGAACTCGAGGCGCAACAGCGTTTCGAGCACCTGTTCCGCTGCAACCCCGCGCTCATGGCTGTCGCCACTATTCCCGAGCGCAAGTTCACCGATGTCAACGACGCCTTCCTCACGGCGCTCGGCTACGAAATGAACGAGGTCATCGGCAAGATGCCCATCGATCTCGAGCTGTTCGTGAGCCCCGACGAACAAGCCGCGGTCGCCGATCGGCTTCAGACCGACGGGCACATCGACGGTTTCGAGGCTCTCGTCCGGCGCAAAGACGGGACCGTGCTCCACGGTATCTTTTCTGGCGAGCTCCTCGGCAGCGTCGGGCGGCAGTCCTTCTTGACCGTGATGGTCGACATTACCGCGCGCAAGCAGGCCGAACAGGCGCTGGTCCGCGAACGGCGGCGATACCAGACCCTCGTGGCCATCGCCCAGGACGGCATTTACCTTCTCGACGAACGCGGCACCCTGGTCGAGGCCAATGAGGCCTTTCTGAGCATGCGCGGGCTGACATCAGAGGCCATCGGCAGGCTCAACGTGCGCGACTGGGACGCAGCGTTCCCGGCTGATCAGCTCGAGGCCCTACTGCAACACGGCCGGCCTCTCCTTTTCGAGACGAAACACCGCCATGCAGACGGGCGCGTCTTGGACGTGGAAGTCCACGTGGTTGGCGTCGAACTGGATGGACAGCGGTATAAGTTGGCCGTGTCCCGGGACATCACGGTGCGCAAGGAGTTGCAGCGGCAGATCGAAGAGCACAATCGCTCGCTGGCCGATCGTGTCAGCCTGGCGGTGGCCGAAAGCCGCACCAAAGACCAGCTCCTCATTGCGCAAAGCAAGCAGGCGGCCATGGGGGAGATGATTGGCAACATCGCGCATCAGTGGCGGCAACCGCTGAACGCCCTTGCCAGGACGATCGGAACGCAGAGCGTGCGTTGGCTGGCGACACGCGACGCACGGGGCTTTACGTCGGACGCGAATGCTGCCAGGTGAACTCGCATGAACCCTCGTCCTACGGCGCAGATCAAGGCTTCTGCCGATGACTTCGTGGTCGAAGAGCTTCCCGCCTACGCGCCAAGCGGCCAAGGAAGCCATCTTTTTGTCCGTTTCACCAAGCGCAACTTGACCACGGAACAGGCCATGGCCGCGTTAGCGTCGGCTCTGGACACGTCGGTGCGAGACGCGGGGTGCGCCGGGATGAAAGACAAGGTGGCGGTCACCACGCAGACCATCTCACTGGCGATACCGCCTGGCGTTTCGGCGGCCAGTATGGTGGACCGAGCGCACGAGGTGGTCCTGGAAGGGATCACCGTGCACGAGGCGGTGCCTCATGGAAACAAGCTGAAACCGGGCCACCTCGCGGGAAACCGCTTTTCCATCGTGGTACGGGGTATCGAGCGCAGTCGTCTTCCCGAGGTCGCGGCGTCGTTCGAGCGCATGGGACGCGAGGGGGTGCGCAACGACTTTGGGTCTCAGCGATTTGGGCGGGACGGTCAAAACGCGGAGCGTGCGTTGGCGTGGCTTGGCGGAAAAGCGCCGGCGCCGAGGAGTCCGTACCTGCGTAGGCTCCTCTTTTCGTCGCTGCAGAGCGTGGTGTTCAACGACGTGCTCGAGCAGCGGGTGGCCGACGGGACCTGGGCCACGGCGCTCGAGGGCGACCTCTTGAAGGTGCATGCGTCGGGGGGGCTGTTTTTGTGTGTGGACGCTCCCTTGGATGCGGAGCGTGCGTTGCGCGGGGAGGTTTCGCCTACGGGGCCGATGGTGGGGGTGAAGATGCGGGAGCCTTCGGGAGCTCCTCAGGCGCTCGAACGCAGTGCGATAGACAAGCGGTTTGCGGCCGACTTCGACTGGGCGAAGACCAAAGCGTTGGGCGAGGGGACCCGTCGACCGCTTCGAATTCACGTCAACGAGCTCACGTTCGAGCCCATGGAGGGCGACCAGCGGGAAGAACGGACCGGCTGCAGGGTTACCTTTGTGCTACCGAAGGGCGCCTATGCGACCACGGTGTTGAGCCAAGCGGTTTCATTGGACCAGAACGCCGGCGAAAGCGACGGGGCCGACCGTCCGAGAGAAGAGAGTCCTAGGACATGATAGAACGAATAGCGAGCGCGATGGTAGGAGCCGGAACCCTTTGGGTTCTGGTCTTGATGTTGGTTCTCAGCGTAATTTCGCTGGCCATCATGCTGGAGAGGGCGTGGCTGTTTTGGTCGATCCGAGACGACATCGACGGTCTGATGCGGGATCTTGCCGCGCGTTTGAGGGCGGGGGATCTCGAGGGGGCACGAAAGCGTCTCGAGGAGTCCCGCAGTGCCGAAGCGGCGGTGGTGATCGCGGGGCTGGTCGAGGCAGAGCGTGGGGCCGCGGCGGCGGAGGAGGCGATGGCGGGGGCGACGTCTCTTCAGCGGTTGAAGCTTGAGAGGCGCCTGGCGTTCTTGGGGACCTTGGGCAACAACGCCCCGTTCATAGGACTTCTCGGGACGGTTATTGGAATCGTCGGGGCGTTCCAGAACCTGAGCAAGTCGAATGCAAGCGTTGGGACCGGCTCGGCGTTTGCGCCAGAAGCGGTGATGGCGAGCATTGCCGAGGCCTTGGTGGCGACGGCAGTGGGGCTGATCGTGGCGATTCCGGCGGTAGCTGCGTACAATGCGTTCCAACGGGTGGTGAAGTCGAAGCTTGCGAACACCGATGCTCTGGGTCACGTACTGCTAGCGGACCTCAAGGCAAAACCCATGGCTTCAAAGGTTATCGAGCGCAAGGCTCCAACGTCCCTTCGAGCGGTCAAGACCAGTGAGCCCGAGGAGGGGACCAACTAGCCATGGCGGGCGCTTCCCAAGACACGGACGACGGCATCGTTGGTATCAACGTCACTCCGCTGGTCGACATCACGCTGGTGCTGCTGATCATCTTCATGGTGACGGCCAAGGTCATTGTATCGCGGTCGGTCCCACTTGATTTGCCCAAGGCGGCGTCGGGGACCGAGGTGCAGACCATCTTTAGCCTGGTTCTAGCGGTGGACGGTAAAACGCAGGTGAACTCCAATGTCGTGGCATCGGACGACGCGATCTTGCCACTGGCCATCGAGGAGCGGAAGAAGAACCCGGAGCTGCGAGCGATCATCAAGGCCGACAGCGCGGTGACGCATGGACGGGTGATACGGGTGCTCGACCTACTAAAGCAGGCAGGGATTCAGAAGATTGCCTTTGGGGTCACGCCGATCCCACCGGCTACGGTTCCAAAGTAGGAGACGTCAATGGTGGCTTCGTCGTCGAACGGTGCTCGTGGGCCTTCCCGTTTTCTGGGCGACGCCGTACTGGCGCGCGAGCCATTTGCGGCGGTGCTCGAATTTGGCGAGGGGCGAGCGAGCTCGTCGTGGGGGCTTCTGGGATGGAGCGGCATGGCTGCGGCGTTTTATGTGGGCTCCATTGTGTTCGTGGTGCTGGTGGGGCTCTGGAG
Source organism: uncultured delta proteobacterium (assembly GCA_903894755.1). Lineage (GTDB taxonomy): Bacteria > Myxococcota_A > Polyangia > Polyangiales > Polyangiaceae > CAITRH01. The sequence continues at coordinate 7,522 of CAITRH010000315.1, read as the reverse complement.
CCTAGCTCCCTGGACGAAACACATTCAGCACTATATCCGGGCGCGTCTTGCGGAGAGCTACGAGATCGACCTGATAGAAAACAAGCCGGTTCCGCTGCCGGAGCCTGAAAAGGTCATCGAGCCTGCCGCTCACCCCACGGCAGAAAAGCCTACTCCTCCGCCCCAAGCGCCTGCAGCAGCGCCGGCTAGAGCCGCAGCAGTACTGACCGCCCGAGACGACGAGCCTGCGGACTTCACTGGGTTCTCCATCGTGACCGGGCAAGCTGCGGAAGCACCGGGCGGGACCACGTCCAATCAGGGGACCTCGGACAAGCCCGTAACCGCGCAGGTGGTACGTCCCGACGGTGTTCCAGGCGGAACCGGCACGGCGCCTCCGCCTCCACCGGCCCCCAAGGGGCCTGATCGGACCAAGGGGCCAACGAGCTTGGTGCAGAGTTGGAGCTGTCCATTTCCGCCCGAGGCCGATGTAGCGCAGATAGACGAGGCGCGGGTTCTTGTGGAGGTCAGCGTACGTGTCGATGGCGTGGCAGCATCGGCCCGTCCCTTGAGTGATCCCGGCAATGGCTTTGGGCGTGCAGCAACGCAGTGTGCGATGCGTCAGCGCTTCAACGTGGCGCTGGACCGCGAGGGGACTGCGGTTGCAGGAACGTGGCGAGGGTATGTGAATTTCAGCCGGTGAACGCGCTTCATGGCACGAACGCGGATCCGCGGGATCACAAGGCGCGCATCTTCGAGCGGGCCCACGAACTCGGGTTCGATGCGTTCGGCGTGGCTCGTGCCGATGTTCCGCTCGACGTCGACCATGCCAGGTACTTGGCGTTTCTGGACGCAGGGTTTCACGGGACCATGGAGTACCTTTCGGAGCACCGCGACGTGCGTCGTCAGGTCGACACGGACCGGATGCTTGCAGGGGCCAAGAGTGTCATCTGTCTGGTGAAGCGGTACCAACGTCCGCGGGCCGACGAAGCGCGGGATCCAGCGCTTGCCACATTGATCGCGAGGTATGCGCGGGGACGGGACTACCACAAGGGGCTTCGGCGAAAGCTGCGCAGTCTTGCCAGCTTCGTACGCACGCTGGCGCCGTCCACCCGCGCCCGTCCGCTCCTCGATGACGCCCCCATCCTCGAGCGCGCCTGGGCCGTGCGGGCGGGACTTGGCTTCATTGGCAAGAACGGCATGCTGATCACGCCGGGGCTAGGCTCGCTCACCTTGCTTGCAGAGGTGCTTACGACTCTCGAGCTCCAGGCGGATATCCCCCAAGTTGCGCGCTGCGGCCGCTGCACACGTTGCCTTGACGTGTGCCCCACACGCGCCATGGTGGCCCCCTTTGTGCTCGATGCACGTCGTTGTGTGGCGTACCTGACCATCGAGCTGCGTGGGCCGATTCCAGAGAACTTGCAATATGCGGTGGGCGACAAGCTTTTTGGCTGTGACGACTGCCAGACCGTGTGCCCGTTCAATGCGTCGGAACGGGGCCTCAATGCCGAACGTACCGAGGCGTTTGCTCCTTTGCCCCGATGGGGCGAGCTTGGGCTCGAGGATCTGGTGACGCCCGAGCGCTGCAGCTCGTTGATGGGAGCGACCCCGGTTGGGCGAGCGACGCCGCAAGGACTCGCACGCAATGCTCGCTTGGTGCTGGAGAAGAGAGCCGCGTCGGCAAAAGAGTAGAGCCCGCGGACCGCTTCGGCCTAGGGTGGTGGCATGAAGGGCAGGCGTGTTGGGGTTCTCTCGGTGCTGTCGTTGGCGTTCGCGTTCGTGTTGGGAAGCTACCTGGTAGCACGTCGGCTCGAACCGAGGGCGGCCGCTCCTCATGGGCGTTTGCAGAGCTGGCCGGCGTTTCCGACGGCAGCAGCCGCGGGACCGTCCCTGTCGGCGGCGCTGGCGCTGGCACCAGCGGCTCCCCCGGCCGTGTCGACCGAGGCAAAGGGGAAAGAGAGCGAGAAAAAGCCTATCGATTCGGCGGTGGTGGGGACAACTGGCGGGGTTCCGGTGCATACCGAGGGGCCGTACCGCTCTCCTTTTGCGAATCCAGGCTTCGGTGCTCCTGCGATCGTCAAGGTGGGGTTTCTTTTCAGTCATATTGCCGACTACGACATCAAAGAGGGGACTTTCAAAGCGGAGTTTTATCTCTCCTATACGAGCGACCGCACGATGCCTCCGATGGACCCGGACTTCACCAACGGCAAGGTGGACGAGAAGGAAGTGGTGGCGGACACCCCGACATTCAAGCTGTATCACTTTCGGGGTGAGTTCGAGTCGCTTCCCGACTTGCGCAATTACCCATTCGACAGGCAGGAGTTGGAGATTGAGATTGAGGACAATCAGAATGGGGGGGATCAGATCAAGTTGGTAGCGGACCTAGACTACACGCATCTGGATGCAGGCTTTCAGATGCCTGGTTGGCTGGTCGAGGACTACACGGCGCGTGTTCTAGACCGGCGGTATCCGCCGCGGTTTGCCAACGACGATCTTTACTATGGGCGGTATCATTTCATTCTAGGGGTACGTCGGTTTGCGACGAGTGCGGTGTTCAGCGTGTTCGTACCTGCTTTTGTGATTGTGTTCATTTCGCTTCTGGGGTTGTGGTTTCCCCGCGAGGAGCTCGAGGTGCGGTCCAATGCGAGCGCGCCGATGCTAGCGGCGGCGGTGATTTTTCACTTCACGTTGAACCAGTCGCTTCCAGCGACGCCCTATCTGACGCGGGCTGACAAGCTGATGATGGGGGTGTACATCTCGCTGATCCTGAACATGCTGGCGACCTGGGCGTGGTTCGTGTTTGGCGAAAAGCACGTGGAGCGGATTTTCCGTCTCGGCAAGTACGTGATCCCGCCGGTGACCGTGGTGGTGATGGCGCTTGCGTGTGGGTTGTAAAGCCTCTTTGAGAAGAGCGCGTGCTGCGCTAGGGTGACAGGTATGGGCGTACGCTTTGGTTTGCTTGGTCTTGTGTTGGCTGGTTGCGGGTCGGCGTTCTCCACGGCCTCGGTTTCCGATGGAGGGAGCGAGGCAAGTGTCGACGCGGCGACGGATTCCGCGGGTCAGGACGGGGCCGGACAGCGGTATTGCGCTGACAAGTCGAGCATTTTCCTCTGCGAGGACTTCGACGATCCTGCAGACCCCAACGCATGGCTCCAGACGTGGATCCGCAATGCAGACACGGGGAGCAAGGTTGAAACGACCGACGATCATCCCTTTTCGCCGCCGCGTGCTCTCGTGGGCAAAGTCCCGACCAGCAGCGCCATCTGGGCCCGAGGCCGGATAGAATGCAAAAAGACATTGCCGCGCACCTGGAACCGCGTCGTGCTCGGCTTCGACCTACGGATCGACGCGCTTCCGGCGATCACGGACCCCATGGCGTATGTGACCGTAGCCGAGTTGCGCGGTTCCACCGGAGCCTTCGGCGTGGCCTTTGGAAGTGACGGGCTCACCCTCGTGCAGATGGACTCCACGGAGACCGTCGTGGAGCCCGCTCCCATCGGTCCTAATCCCACCTTTGGTCAATGGGACCATTACGAAGTTACCGTGGAGCGTCAAGCTACCAGCACCACAGTAACGTGTTCGCGCAATCGAGGAACGGCCGTCACCAAGAGTTTTTCCGCCGTCCTGGTCGGTGACGTAATGATCTTCCTGGGACCATCGGCATTCAACGTTCCTGGTGGGGTCGCAATAGCGATCGACAACATCGAAGGCAACGTCCCCTGAGAACGACCCACATGCGGCTTTGCGCAGTCAGCGTCGACCTGGACGAAATCCCTAACTACTTTGCCATTCATGGTCTCTCGGTGGGGACCGACACGCCGGTGACAGCGGTCTACGACGTTGCCGTGCCACGGCTGCTTGGCTTGGCGAAGGGACAGCGTATCCCGCTGACGTTTTTTGCGGTAGGAACCGATGTCCTGAGGGCCCAAGCAGCCCAGCTCCTCAGAGGCGCGCATCAGGCGGGGCACGAGATCGCCAACCACACCAAGAGCCACCGGTACGATCTGGTCCGTCTGCCACGTGAGGAGCTCTGCGCCGAAATCCAAGGAGGGATCCGTATCCTCAAGGAGGCCATTGGCGAAGCACCTGTGGGAGCGCGCGCCCCCGGGTATACGGTGAGCGACGAGTACTTCCGCGTGCTCGAGGAGCTGGGGGTGCAATACGACTCCTCGGTATTCCCCTGTCCAACGTACTGGGTTGCGAAGGCAGCGAAGGTGCTAGCGATACGGGCGCAAGGACGGCGCAGTCAGTCCATCGTTGACACGCCTGCGGTGCTGGCGGCGCCGACGGGGCCCTATCGGGTAGGAACGCCGTATTGGCGTCGAGGTGTTGGGCTCCTGGAGCTTCCCATTCAAGTGACCCGTGGGTTGCGCCTTCCTTTCCTAGGCACGAGTCTAACGCTGGCAGGACCGACAGGCGCCAGGGTACTTGCTCGCATGTGCGTTGGAGAGCCCTTGGTAAACCTGGAGCTCCACGGTCTCGACGTATTGGGCAAGGGCGATGGACTGGAGGGGTTGGAGGGACATCAGCCGGACGTACGGATAACAGTGGAGAGGAAACTCGAGACGCTGCAAGGGGTGATTGAGGAGCTTCGCGACGCTGGATACAAGTTCGTGACCTTGGGCGAGGCGGCTCGGGTGTTTGCACCTGCTGGACACGCAGCAGGGGCTGCTCTTCGGTCTCCTTGATGGCGCTTCGGTGGAGCTCGGCACCTTTACCGACGAGGCGGAAGCGCGGATGGAACCGTTCGACGCGGTATCGTTCGATTTGCGACGGTGGTGGGAAGGACTCGAGTGAGCGCCGGACATATCCGCGGTATCACCCGGCCCCAGGTGGGTGCTAAGCAAAGCGCATCTTGCGTCGTCCCAAGCGTCCCCGTCTGGACCATCCCGAGACGCTCGATCAGGTGCTCGCCCAGGTGGGGGAAACGCGCTTTCGACGGGGGAAACTCCCTTTTTCTGCGCGCACATGGCACGCGGCGGTAGGGGGGCGGATTTCCGAGCGAACCCGTCCCATCTCCCTTGAAGCCGGCGTGTTGACGCTTCTGGTCCCTTCGAGCTCCTGGGCTCACGAGCTGTCGCTGCTGTCGGACGCCGTCGTCGCGCGCCTGGTGGCTCTTGACATCCCGGTGACAGGCATTCGTTTCCGAGTGGGACCGGTCGACCCCCCGGCTCGTCCAGCCGAACGGCTCGTATCGCAGCAGATTCCGCCCCCCGCGCCGCTCCCCTCGGAGCTTGCCGCAGCTCTTTCGTCGGTCGACGATCTGGAGCTTCGGGAAGCCATCGCGGTGGCCGCGCGGGTCAATCTCGCATGGCAGAAAAATGCCGCGCGGACAACGGCTAGCGCAGCCCCGGGGGGCGTTCGAGTCCCTCGAGCCGCGGAGACCGAGAGCGTTGCGCCAGACTCGAAGTCGCAAGGCGCGCCACGCAAGGTCGACGACGAACGAGGTCGAAAGCGCTGACCTTTCGAAGCGTGGCCTAGGCGAGGGATGAAGATCGTCCTGACGCGACTCTTCGAGCTTTGCGTCGACCGTTGGGTTCGATAAGACGTGCGCATGCTCCAGGCCACCCCGTACACCCCACGTTTCACCAATCTCGTCGCGATGTTCAGCCACGCCACGGATCTTTACCAATCCCGTCCGCTCTTCGGGGTCCGTCATGACGGAACCTGGCGATGGGTGACCTACGGCCAATTTGCCGAACAGGTCGCGTCGTGTCGCTCAGCTCTTGACACCCTTGGGGTTCGTCGCGGCGACCGTGTTGCGGTGGTGTCGAGCAACCGGCTCGAATGGCCCGTCGCGGCGTTTGCCGTCCTCAGCCTCGGCGCCACCTGGGTTCCGATGTACGAGGCGCTTCGCGACGCGGAGATGCAGTTTATTCTCAACGATTGCGGCGCCACGCTTTGTTTTGCGGGTCCGCTCGCTGGACGGCTTCGCGAGCTTCTACCGTCGCTCCGGGTGGTGAGCTTCGACGACTGGTCGACGTTCCTAGCGGACGGGGCCAAGCGGGCGGTGCCTCCGGTGATCCCGGAAGACAGCGACATCGCATACTTCATTTACACTTCCGGAACGACGGCGCAGCCCAAGGGGGTGAAGCTTTCGCATCGAAGCGTAGCGTTCAACACCAGCGCATTGGTCGACACGTTCCCGCTGTCGCCCGAGGATCGCACGCTGGCATTTCTCCCCTGGGCCCACGTTGCGGGGGCGCTCACCGAGCTCCTCGCGGTGATCAGCAACGGCGCGTCGGCGGCCATCTGCGAGGATCCCAAGGAGCTGCTCACGCTGCTAGCGGAGGTACATCCGACCGTGCTCATTGCGGTCCCTAGGGTGTGGAATCGCATCTACGATGTGGTGAGCAAGTCGATTGAAAGCCGTTCCAAGCCGGTGCGAGCGCTGATCAGGGCTGGACTTGCGGCGCGAGGACAGCGGGGGCGCGGTTCCCCTATTGGGTTTTGGGCAAGGGCAGCGGCCGCCTTGGTCGGGTGGCTCGTCTTGGCAAAAATCCACGCCAAGTTCGGCGGACAGCTTCGGTATGCGCTCTCAGGAGCGGCCGCACTCTCTCCGGAGGTAGCCCAATTCATCGACAACCTTGGGATCAAAGTCTACGAGGGGTATGGAATGAGCGAATCGGCGTCCGTGGTGGTCGCCAACCGTCCTGGCGGCCAGCGCATTGGCTCGGTTGGAAAGCCGATCGAGGGGGTTCGCATCGTGCTCGACACGGACGCTCCGGGGGCGTCGGACGGCTCCGGGGAGATTGTGATCTACGGCGATGCGGTGATGGCGGGCTACAACAACCTTCCTGAAGAGACCGCGCGGGTGGTGATGCCGGACGGGGGACTTCGGACGGGCGATCTTGGTCGTTTGGACGCGGACGGGTTCTTGTTCATCACGGGGCGTGTGAAGGAGATCTACAAGCTTGAAACGGGCAAGTACGTATCTCCGGCGCCTCTTGAAGAAGCGCTTACGTTGAGTCCGTACATTGCGCAGGCGATGGTGCACGGCTCAAACCATCCGCACAATGTAGCGTTGCTGGTGGCCGACCTTCCCACGTTGACCGAGTGGGCCAAACCTGCGGGTCTTGGGGGGCTTGAACCCGCGGCTTTGGTGGAGCATCCCAAGGTACGAGCGCTCTATCGCAGCGAAGTTGACCGGATGTCGTCCGATTGGCGAGGCTTTGACCGCATCGTCGACTTTCTGGTGATCTCCGAGGAGTTCACGATTGCCGCGGACCTCTTGACGCCGACCCTCAAGGTCAAACGCCGCAACGTGATGACCAAGTGGGGTGAGAAGCTAGACGCGCTCTACAAGCGTCCATCTTGAGCTAAACCAAAAACAAAACCTACTTTGGAAAGCGCTTCCCGGGAGTCCGTACCAAGGTAGATGTCCTTGGAAAGCGCTTCCCGGGAGTCCGTACCAAGGTAGATGTCTTTGGAAAGCGCTTCCCGCGAGTCCGTACCGAGGTAGATGTCTTTGGAAAGCGCTTCCCGCGAGTCCGTACCGAGGTAGATGTCTTTGGAAAGCGCTTCCCGCGAGTCCGTACCGAGGTAG
>CAITRH010000314.1 GCA_903894755.1 uncultured delta proteobacterium | reverse complement strand
CTTCGGTGTTCCCCGGCGCGTCGTTTGAGTCAATCTCGTCGACAATGATTTGCGTTCGCACCCTATACATTCGCGCCCCCATGCGAACCAGCTGGGCCGTTCCGTCCTGCGTGACCGTCAGATGCTTGTCCATAGGAGCGCGAAAGCATACCGTAGCGGCCCCGTCAAGTTACCGCACAGGTCGCGCCTTTGTTCAGTCGACTGCGCACGCCGCTGGCCGTTCCGTGGCTTACACCGCAAAGCTCCGCGGTCGCGTCGAGTGTCCAGCCAAGGCGAAGGACTGCAGCAATTGCCACATCGCGCGCAATAGGGTCGTGCAAACTGAAGGAGTAGAACGGCATTCCACGGTGCAACAGGATGACCTGCTCACCGACCTGAATGCGAGTCTCGATCTGGACGCGGTTTAGGGGACTCCCTAGGAAATAAATCCACCAGAGCTACCCCTCCGATCCGTCTCTCCGTTGGGGACCCCACGCTTGGGCAAGTGGTTTGTCGGTATCTGCACTCGTGCTGGCGATGGGTAGCTCTGGTGTATTTAATTCCTAGGGAGTACCTTATTGGGGATCATGCCGGCCATCAAGCGTGCGAATCCTGACGTAGGCCCTGCCAAGCTTTTGTCGCTGGAAGCGTCGAGCAACTTCGAGGGGACCGAGGCGACGAAACGAAGGGGGGCTCAGGGAGCTCGGTGAAGGCGGGGGCGACGAACGTCGCGCTGGTCCTTTCGGGCGCTGGTGGAGCGCGAGGTAGCGACAACGTTTGTGCGGAACGACGCAGTGACGTGGTCTCTGCACGATGCGGATTTCAGGACAGCGCAGCGGGTGGCGATGGCGTTTGGGACGGGGGCGACGGCGCTTGAATTGATGGGACCATCACGGTGCGGGCACCGGTGGCGCTCAAGGGCAAGTCGGTGGAGCTTGTGGCACGTCTCAACGACATCGAGGTCGAGCCGGCGAAGGTGTTCATTAACGAGGGGACCGGCACGATTGTTGCGGGTGGGGATGCGAGGCTGTTATCGGTAGCGATTTCGCATGGTGGGATCACGATTGTGTTCAAGGAGTCGTCTCAAGTGAGCCAACCCAATCCATTGGGCGGGGGGGGGACCGCGGTGACTCCGCAGACGGACATACAGGTAACGGAGGGAAATCCATTGACGCAGACGATGACATATTTGAAGGGGGCGATGTCGTTGGCGGATGTGGCGCAGGCGTTTTCGAGTCTTGGGGTGACGCCGCAGGAGCTGACGAGCATTCTTCAGGCGCTTCGGGCGGCGGGGGCATTGCGGGCGGAGATTGTGGTGCAATGACGGCTCCTGTGTCGTCTACTCGGCTCGCGACCGCGACCGCGACCAAACTGCAGACCGATCGCGGCAAGCCCGACCCACGTCAGGCCCAAGCGGCGCGCGATTTCGAGGCGGTGTTTCTTCGACAGATGCTGGCGCCGATGGAGAAGGCTGGGAAAGTGGACAAGGAGGGGGCGGGTTCTGGGATGTACGGGCAGATGATCGTGGGGGCGTTGGCCGATGCGATGGCGGCGTCGGGGGGCATTGGTTTGGCAAAAGAGCTGTGTCGTGCCATCGTGCCGACAGGTGGAGCGGCGATGGAGGTGCCTACAAATAGTTCTCAAGGTTCCCGTCCGGGCGCCGTTCCAAGCGATGAACGCCGGGGAGTCCGAAGAGCGGGCCCTGGCACACAACGTGACTAAGAACCCTTAGGAACGTTCAGGCGAGTCCACGAGGCACGTCATCATGAGTACGAGAATTGATCCCCGGCTTGATGCCTACAATCGGTCACAGCAGCTCAACACGACGCGGTCGGGCCGCGCGCAGCAAACTAACGCACCGCAGCAGGGGCAAGCGGTGCAGACGGCGCAGCCTCAGGTGCCTCAAGAGGCCGCCACCTTTGAACCGTCGCCTCAGGGACTAGCGCTATCCCAGGCGGCCAGCACGCAGGTCCAACAGGGGCAGACGCCCGAGCGCATAGCCGAGCTCAAGGCCAAGGTTCAGGCCAATGAGTATCGGCCAGATCCGCGGAAAACGGCCACCAGCATGGTCGACGTCTACGGGTAATCGCATCTGCCGATTGGCCTTGAAGCGCCCACTCCCGAGAGTGGGCGTTTTCATTTTGTAGTGCGTCGCGTCTTTGAGGGGGACCGGGAGTTGCATCATCTCGGCTTGCGAGGAGTGCATGATGCGACCGACAACCCTTCTTTCTACGCTTCGTGAGCTTGAAGACACGCTCGCAACAGAGACTGACGCGCTTCGTGCTCTCGACACGCCGGCTATCGAGGCGATGGCAAAGAAGAAGGAGTCGTTGAACGGCAACCTTCGAGCGTTCGTGGACGGCGGCGGCAAGGTGTCGTCCGAAGAAGCGGCGATACTGAAGCGTGCGCGTGGGGTAGCTCAATCCAATCAGCTTCTCATCGTGCATGCGAGATCGTGCATTCGCGATGCTCTCGCGCTCGTAACCGGTGAGAAGCCAGCGGGTTACGGGGCTCCTAGAGCGTCGAAGGCGAGTGCGGTTTGCCTGGATATGCGGGGCTAGTCATGACCATCGGTCTTCAGGGCATCTGGAGCAACGGTCTCTTTGGCGTTGCCCGTGATTCGCTGCAGGCGCAGGGTTATGGCCTCGCGGTCACGGGCCAGAACGTTGCAAACCTCAATACGCCTGGCTACGTACGTCGAACTGCGGTTCTCGAAGACCGCGGAACGGGCGGCGGAATGGTCGGCGGGGTGGACGTCACCGGGCTGCAGCGCGCCTACGACCAATACGCTGAGAAGCGCTACAACGAGACGACCAGCTCGACGGCGGGCGCCGAAGCGCGCGATCAGGCTCTCGGTCCCATGGAGGCTCTGTTCAATGAGAGCGACGGGAGCGGGCTTGGGGATCCTCTCAACAAGCTTTTTTCATCGTTTTCAGCGCTGGCGGCAAAGCCGTCAGATACCAGCGTGCGGGCCGCGGTGCTCGACGCTGCGGACACCTTTGCCCGACGCATGAATGAGACGGCCACGTCGCTGTCGAGTCAACGCGACGATCTGCTTAGTAGCGCGCAAGGGGTTGCTACCGAGATCAACCAGACTGCGCAGAAGTTGGCTCAGGTCAACAAGCAGATCAGTATCCTCCAGGGGACTGGCGGCGAGCCTGCGGATCTTCAGGACCAGCGCGATCGGCTCGTCACCGATCTGGCATCCCGTGTCAACGTTCAGACGTTTTACGACACTGCGGGCATGATGGTGGTGCGGGTGGGGGGGACCACCTTGGTCGAGGGGACCAATGCTGGTTCCATTGCGGTGGCTCCGCAGACGAGCGGCGGGCCGCTTTCAGTGAGCATCACGCAGACCTGGATCCCGAATGCGCAGGCAGTGAACATAACTTCGGGGATTTCGTCCGGCAAGCTCGGTGGGATCCTCCAGGCGCGTGATACCGATGCGGTGGCCCTGCAGACCAAGCTCGACACGCTTGCCAGTGATGTCGCCGGAGCGATGAACACGCAGCATGCGCTCGGGCGTGGTCTGGACGCCATCGGGGGGCGAAATCTCTTTACTGTACCGACGCTGCCGGCAGTGATCACGGCGACAACGTTGTCATTGGATGCGGCCATGGTAGGCCACCCCGAACGTCTTGCGGCTGCAAACACGTCGCCTCCTCCTGGCGGCTCGGACAACGCACTTGCGTTGACCCAGATCGGCAACAAGAAAATTGCGTCGGTCAATACGCGCACTCCTGCGGAGGCCTATTCGGACATCGTGGGCGATGTAGGCATTCGAAAGTCGGGCGCGTCCCAGGATGCTCAAGTTCGAAGCTCGATGAAAGCGCAGGCCAAGAGCATGCGGGATTCGGCAAGTGGCGTTTCTCTCGATGAGGAGATGATCTCGCTGTCGAAGTACCAGCGCGCCTATGAAGCGTCGGCCAAGCTGCTTAGGACCGCCGATGAGCTCCTCACTACGTTCATGCAGGCGATAGGATAGGGCAATGCGCATCTCGGAAAGCATGCGAATGGATAGTATCGAACGCTCGACAGCAGGTCTGCGCGAGCGTCTCGATGCCGCCTCCAAAGTGGCTTCAAGTGGAATTCGGGTCGGGGCTCCTTCCGACGATCCCATGGGAGCTGCCCAAATGGTGCGCCTGAAGGCGTCGCTTGACCAAACCGCCTCCTACCGTGCGACGATCCAGAGCGGGCGGGGTGATCTCGAGTTGGGGGAATCGACGCTGGCCAGTGCTGGTGACCTGTTGCAGCGCGCCAATGAAATCGCCTTGCAGGCAAGCAATGGGGCTCTGAACGCGACCGATCGCATCACGCTCTCCGAAGAGGTGAAACAGATTTCCGATCAGCTCTTTTCGTGGGCCAATGCGAAAGGGGACAATGGGTACTTGTTTGCAGGAAGTCTCACGGGGACTCCACCCTTTGTCAAAGGGGCAGTGGTAGTCCCCACGCCGACGCTGCCGAGTCTCGACTCGGTTGTTTACGTCGGGGACACGAACGTGCCTGGCGTTGAGATCTCATCGAGCGTGAAGATGGCAGTTGGAATGAGCGGGAGCGCCGTGTTTGGCAACGCCACCACTGTCGCGACCACGACCCCGTTGACGTATAACACACCCACGAGCGGGGTCTTTGTGAACCTGAACACGTTGTATCACTCCCTGGCGGCGGGGAATGCGCCTTCTCAGGCAACCGTCAACGCGCTGGACGCGTCGCACCGCCAAATTGCTGACGCGCGGGCCGACTATGGTCTCAAGCTTGCGCGTCTCGACATATCGGATGCTGCGCACGAGCAGGCCAGCCTCTCGCTTACGACGCAGAGGGCGGCCATCTCCGATGCGAACCCAGTCGAAGCGTATTCGCAGCTCACGGCGCTGACGACGGCGCTTCAGCAGGCCATGAGTGTGGCGCGCACCACCTTGCAAACCATGCAAAGTCAGAATCTCGGCTAGGTGCTGGCCCGTCCGGTGCATTGAGGCCCCGAACGAGGCCCCCATGCTCATGGTTTCGCGTCGACTTGGTGAACGCATTGTCGTAGGCGACGGCGTCGAGATCTGGATCCGTGAGATCCATCGCCGTGCTGTCAAACTCGCTGTCAAGGCTCCCCCTGGATACCTTGTATTGCGTGGCGAGGTTTGGGATGCCATCGCGGAGCAAAACCGCGCTGCTGCGGCAACACAGTTCGATGAAGCTGCCCTTGTCGCATTGGCCATGTCCCCTGTCGACCCAGCCGCTCCCGGGGATGAAGAACCTCGATGAACGTCGAACCTGGGGAGTTCCGCAACGAGACATGTTTGACCAACATTGCAGCGCTTCGATTGACAGGAGCGACCCGGACCGGCGTGCTCGAGGGGAAACCTCGAGGTGAGTACGTGCGGCTGCCCGATGCGAACCCCGCGTTGCGCGTTGACGGGCAGATCCTCGGTTCCCCTCCTGACGAGCGCACCCGTGACGACTGGTCTACGAAGTTCGGAGACGCACGCGAGGGAGTGCTATTGGTCTTTGGGGTGGGGGTTGGGCATGCGGCGCGGCATCTGCGGGATCGCACGTCGGCCAGTCTTGTGGTGTACGAGCCGGACCCGAGGCTTTTGCGTACGCTGCTCGAGGCGGGACCGTGTGACCTAGGGGGAATTCCCATCGTTACCAGTCTTCCAGAGCTCAAACGCATTTGGCCCACCTTGTCGCAAGGGCGGGATATTGCGGCAATGGTGGTGAGTCCGGGCTATCCAAAGCTCTTCGATGCCGAGCTTCGGGAGCTGACGGAAACCATTCGCTTGCTCGTGGCCGACGTAAACATTGTCGAGAACACCCGGGTGGTGCGTTACGCCGAGTGGATTCGACATATCGTGAAGAACGCGGAGCTTCTGCTGGACGGTCCACCGGTGCTTGCGCTCAGTGGGGACTATCGTGGAGTGCCTGCGTTTGTAGTGGGAGCGGGGCCTTCGCTCACAAGAAATGTGGAGCTTCTGGGAGACGCGTCCAAGCGGGGCCTCGTGTTCGTGGTGGACGTGGCGGGACGGGTGCTCGCCCAACATGGAGTGGAGCCTCAGTTTCTAGTGTGCCTAGAGGGGATGAACCTGACCCACCACATGCAGGGGCTACCGTTTATTGACAGAGTTATCCGAGCGTTTAGTATGAGCGCCAATCCTGCAACGCTCCGTATGAAGGGGGGGCCGCTCTTTCCGTTTTTCGAAGGGATCGGGCCGTTTTCGCCTCTCAAAGAGCTCACTGGGGTCGAGGGAGTCTGGGTTGGAGGGAGTGTCTCGACAGTTGCGTTCTCTGTTGCCGAGAAGCTCGGTTGTTCCCCGATTGTGCTGGTAGGACAGGACTTGGCGTTTACGGGCGGTGTTACACATGCGGCGGGGACCTTGTTTGGGACATCAAAAGCCAATGTAGATCGAGCTAGTGGGAAAATAGTATACGAACCCAACGAGGAGGCACTGAGAGTTCGCGACGGATCGGACCTCGGGCCGGGTCAGGAGTCCGACGATCTTTATGAGGTTGCGGGCTGGGGCGGGATGGACAAGGTACCTACCTCATCGACCTTCAATTCGTTTCGCGTTTGGTTCGAGCTGGTGGCTCAATCGCTTGAAACCATGAATCCGGAGCTCCGTCTCATCAATGACACCGAGGGGGGATCACACATCCGAGGGTTTCAGGACATCACACTCGCTGACGTGCTGAGAGACCTGCCAGAGCTAGGGTTGACCAGTGCCGACATCGCGGCGAAGGCGATCGCGAAGCATCCACCGCTTGGAGCGAAGAAGCTTCTCACGTGGGCGCGTCGGCACGCCGAGCTTGCCCAGAAGGCTTCGCATGCAGCGCGCGAACTAGGGAATGCGGCGCGGCAGGCGCTGGACCGTCTCGACCCGAGCCAGCCGGACCGCGTGAGTGCCAGCTTCGCTAAGCTGTCGCGTCTCGAGGCCGCCCTCAAGGCAGCAAGTCAGGCACAACCTATGCTTGAAGGATGGTCGTACGCGGCGATTCAGAAGGCGCTGCAGAGCGTTTCGAGGCCTGAAGGGGTCGACATGCGGGTCGACGCCCAGTGGGGACTTGAGCGCGAGGTAGCCATTGCGGAGGCCACACGAGAGGCTGCTCTCGGGTTAGCAGGGATTCTACAGGATCTCTCCAAACAGGTGGCTTTGCGCACTGGGCAGCACCGTCACTGAGTCGCCAAATGGGAGTCAACGGGTTGACTTCCGAGAAGCTGCCGACGGCGAGAGGGCACCATGCCGGTTATCATCAATACAAACGTTGCATCGCTTCAGGCACAGAAGAACCTGTCCAATTCGCAGAACCTGATGGCGACGAGCTTCAACCGGCTCTCGAGCGGGTACCGCATCAACTCGGCCAAGGACGATGCCGCGGGACTTGCCATCAGCGAGAGCATGCGGATGCAGATCCGCTCCTACGTGGTGGTGGAGCGAAACACGAACGACGCCGTTTCTATGTCGCAGACTGCGGAGGGGGCGCTCGGGCAGATCAGCGACATCATCGTGCGCATGCGCGAATTGTCCGCACAAGGGGCCAACGGAGCGCTTCAGTCCTCGGACCGGGCCTATCTGAACGTCGAGTTTGTGCAGCTGCAGGCAGAAATCCAGCGCATGATGGCGACGACAAAATTCAACGGCGTTCAGCTCATCAACTCGGCATTGACCCCCGTCGCCTTCCAGGTGGGGATCAACAACGTTACGACGGACCGGATCACGGTTGCTTTTGGTGGGCTGAAAATCACTGCGCTTCTGACGAACACGACCCGGTTGACCAGCGCCGCCACCAACGCGCAGGGGGCCATGGACGTGATCGATGCGGCCTTGAGAAGCCTTTCAACGGCGCGGGCCGGTTACGGCGCCGTGATGAACCGTCTCGAAAACACCATCGGCAACATTCAGACCATGCGAGTCAACGTTGCAGCGGCCAACTCCCGCATCCGCGACGTCGATGTGGCCGAAGAGAGCGCCGTTCTCTCGCGTCAGCAGGTTCTTGCGCAAGCCGGTGCGTCGATTTTGGCTCAGGCCAACCAGGTGCCGCAGATGGCGCTGGGCCTCCTCAAGTAGGAGCTGTGAGGAAGCGTATCGAATTTCGAGAGCCCACCCCCTCAAGGTACCAAAAGAGCCACCGTTCTAGAAGCGCATGAGTCGGACACAAGCAGCGTCTGGTGTAGATCAAGGTAGGCAAAAAGGCGCCGACTCGTACCAATCTCGTGAGGCCTAAGCAAAACGTCCTTTAGGCCCGATCCCACCTGCCGTTCTCCCCAGCGTCAGGGCAATGACGCCCTGTAGGCTCCCCCCCGGGGGCAGTCCTCTCCAAGAAGGAGTACGGCCATGGCTATGGTTATCAATACAAACGTTGCTTCCCTCCAAGCGCAACGTAACCTCAGCACAGCACAGAGCAATCTTTCTACTAGCTTCAACCGCCTCTCCAGCGGCTTCCGTATCAACTGGTCCAAAGACGACGCTGCCGGCCTCGCTATCAGCGAAAAGTTCAAGACGCAGGTCCGGACCTACAACGTAGTCGAGCGGAACGCGAACGACGCGATCTCCATGGCGCAAACGGCAGATGGTGCGCTCGGGCAGATCACAGACATCATGGGCCGTATGCGCGAGCTCGCCGCACAAGGCGCCAACGGTGCCCTTCAGTCCAGCGACCGTGCCTACCTGAGCACTGAGTTCAAGCAGCTGCAGGCCGAAGTCACGCGTATCATGACGAGCACTAAGTTCAACGAGACGCAGCTTGTTGCGTCTGCTGCCAAGGCCGTGAATTTCCAGATCGGCCTCAACAATAAAGACACGGACCGCATCTCTGTCGACTTTGGAGGAATCGATCTGAACACCCTCAGGGCGACCGCCACGACGAAAGTTTCAAGTGCAGAAACAAACTCCCGAACTGCCCTCGACACGATCGACACTGCGTTGAAGACCGTATCCACGGCGCGCGCTAAGTTCGGCGCCGTCATGAACCGCTTCGACAACACCGTCGGGAATATTCAGACCGCGCGGCTCAATATCGCCGCCGCTAACTCCCGAATCCGCGACGTCGACGTCGCCGAGGAGGCTGCGCAGCTCTCGCGGCAACAAGTGCTGATGCAGGCGGGCTCCTCAATCCTCGCCCAAGCGAACGCGTCGCCACAACAAGCACTCGGTCTCCTGCGGTAACCCCGCTCGTCTCTCCCGGGCCCGTACCAACCGCTCGGGAGAGACCCCACGCTCTCAACGCTTCAACAACGTCTCAAATGGATTGTTCTTGAACCCTTGCGGCGTCGCCGGCAACGGTGCTCGTCCCCCCTCTCGCTTCGTCCCCTCCTTGGGACGCTCCACTGTACGCGGCCCCCCTCCTCGCCCCTCCGACTTCGCAGATAGCGCGATCCGCTTCCGTACCACGTCTATCTCCAATACCCGTACCTTCACCTTCTCCCCTACCTTGGCTACCTCGTGTGGATCCTTCACAAAACGATCGGCTAGCTGCGACACATGGATGAGACCATCCTGGTGGACCCCTAAATCTACAAACGCTCCAAACGCCGTCACGTTCGTAATCACCCCCTCAAGCACCATCCCTACCGTCAAGTCCTCAATCTTTCGTACGTCGTCGCGAAACGCTGGCGCCTCGAAATGACTCCGCGGATCCCTCCCCGGTTTCGCAAGCTCCCTCTGAATATCCTCTAGCGTCGGTAGTCCCACATCCCCCGAAACATACTTGGGCCACGGAATCCGTCCCGCAAGCTCCGCATTCCCTACAAGACTTCCCAGCGGCATCCCAAGATCCCGCGCCATCTGCTCCACTAACGCATAACGCTCTGGATGCACCGCGCTCGCATCCAGTGGATGCTCCCCATCCCGGATCCGTACAAACCCCGCACACTGCTCAAATGCCTTCGGCCCTAACCCCGTCACCTTCCTAAGCTCTAAACGACTGCGAAATGCCCCGTGCTCCTCCCGATGCTTAACTATCTTCTTCGCCAGCGACGCGCCCACCCCCGCTACATGCGTCAATAGCGGTGCGCTCGCCGTGTTCAGCTCGACACCCACCGAGTTTACACATGACTCCACGACCTCCTCGAGCTTCCGCTTCAAGAGCGGCTGGAATACGTCGTGCTGGTACTGCCCTACCCCTATCGCCTTCGGATCTACCTTCACTAGCTCGGACAGCGGATCCTGCAGCCTCCGCGCTATCGATATCGCTCCGCGTACCGTCAGATCCAAATCTGGGAACTCCTCCCGCGCTACGTCGCTCGCTGAGTACACAGACGCCCCAGACTCGCTTACCAACACCACGATCACTTCCGACGCTTTGCCAAGCTCCTTCAGGAGATCCCTGCAAAAATCCGCTGTCTCCCGACCATGGGTCCCGTTGCCCACTGCTATCGCATAGGGACGGAACTCCGTGATCAGCTGCGTCACGATCCTCTTCGCAGTCGCTATCGCTCCGTCCCCCTGAACCAAATTGAATACAGTGTGCGTCAAAAGCTTCCCGGTGTCGTCGACCACTGCAGTCTTGCATCCCGTGCGCTGCCCTGGATCCACCCCGAGGATCACCCGCCGCCCTAACGGCGCCGCTAGAAGCAGCTTCCGTAGATTCTCTGCAAACACCCCCACTGCATCGCGGTCGGCTGCCAGCTTCATCTCCACGCGTACGTCGTTCTCTAGGCTGGGAAGCAGAAGTCGATCGAGTGAGTCCTCCACTGCAGTCCGAAGCTCCCCCGCAAAGGGCGAGCGCTCCCGAAGCGACGCAAGCAGCTCCAACGACGCGGCCAGGGACGGCTTGTCGACATCGATCGAGGCCCGAAGCATCCCCTCGGATTCCCCACGCCGGATGGCTAAAAACCGATGCGATGGGATCGTCGCCACCCGTTCGCGAAAGTCGTAGTAAATCTCGAACTTCGTCGGCTCCTTGGTCTTCTCTTCCACGCGCGTGCAGACCAGTGTCCCCTGCTTCTGAAGGGTCTCCCGTACCTGGGCGCGTACCGGAGCACGCTCCGCTAGGTTCTCGGCCACGATGTCCCGTGCCCCCGCCAGCGCCGCCTTGCCGTCTGCAACCCCCTTGTCCACGTTGACAAAGCGTTCCGCTTCCGCCTTTGGATTGCCTGTATCCGGCTGCTCCAGAATCCGTGACGCCAGCGGCTCGAGCCCTCGCTCTCGGGCAATCATCGCCCGTGTTCGTCGCTTCGGCTTGTAGGGGAGGTACAGATCCTCCAGCTCCGCTTTTACCGTGCAGGCTTCGATGCGTGCCCGCAGTTCTGGAGAGAGTTTCCCCTGCTTGTCGATTTCCGCCAGAATCACCTGACGCCGGTCGTGAAGCTCCGTGAAGTAGGCGTGACGCTCCTCGATCGCGCGGATCGCGACCTCGTCAAGTCCTCCTGTCTGCTCTTTGCGGTAGCGGGCAATGAAGGGGACACTCGCCCCCTCCAAAAGAAGCTTCGCCGTGGACCGAACTCCGCTAAGTGGCAGCGAAAGCTCGTCGGCGATGCGGGACGTCGGGTCGAAAGGAACATCGGTGGCGCTCATGGTTTCCCGCACGCTAGCCGAGCGGGCAGTGGAGGGGAACTGCACCTTC
Source organism: uncultured delta proteobacterium (assembly GCA_903894755.1). Lineage (GTDB taxonomy): Bacteria > Myxococcota_A > Polyangia > Polyangiales > Polyangiaceae > CAITRH01. Next base: position 10,752 of record CAITRH010000314.1, on the reverse strand, counting down.
GAGAACGTCGCCGGTGACGAGCCGCTACGAAGAGCGAACCGACCTTCGAGCCTACGTCGCTCGTTTCGAGGAGGCGAGATAGAACCCGCGCGTGAGCAAACGGTGGTAATACCCACCTTGCGCAAAGCAGCGACAACGAAAGGCGCAAACAATGTTTATCCAACGAGCTTGCCTGATGACCGCCGATGGCAGGGTCCGCAGAGGGAACCATGTGCTCGTAGCCTAGGAGACTCAACTGCTGGGGCTCTGGTTCTTTGCCTAGGATTTGGGACTCCAGAATGGCGCGTTCGAGAGCCTCCGTGTCCTCGGGGACAGGGACCGTAACTCCAAGCTGCTTGCGAATGGTCTCGTGCTTGCGCAGGATCACCTGCAAGACCAAGCCGTCGATGGGGTTGTTGCTCCCCAAGAGCGTGACGGTACGGACGACAGGCTGTCCAAAGCGGTCTGCGCGCCCCTCTCGCTGCTCGTGGCGCGTTGGGTTCCATGCCAGGTCGTAGTGGATCTTGATGTCCCCGCGACGGCGCTGCACCAGGTGCACTGCGATTTCCTCACGCTTCTTGCGGTTCTGGTCGCTGGTAAGGTCCTCGGAGAGGTTCTGGAACTTGGGGTGGATCAGCGCGAGAAGCGAACGGAACGCGTCACGATCGCCACTATGCGGCGTTGCGGTCACGAGGAGCAGGTGACGGGTGCCGGTCCTGCTTGATGTAGTCGCGTTCGAGACGCGGCGCGGTGCTGCCGAGGACCAGCACGGCATCGAGGTGGAACTGGTCCCGGAGGGCCCGCACCCACTGCTCGGCGAGATGCGGCGGACAGAGGACCGAGAGCCGCTGGATTTCCCCGCGATCGAGCAGCTCACGGGCAATCAGGCACGCCTCGATGGTCTTGCCGATCCCCACGTCGTCGGCGATCAGGATGCGCACCGGGTCGAGGCGGAGCGCCATGAGCAGCGGAACGAGCTGGTAGGGACGGGGCTCCACGCCGAGGTGCGCCAGGGACCGGAAGGGCCCCGCAGCCGAGCGGAACCCAAGGCGGACTGCGTCGCACAGGGTGCGTCCGGACAGGTGATTGCCGAGAGGGAGCCTCGGGAAGCTGTATCCCGGCAGGAACCCCTCCCCTGCAAAGTACCGGTAGACGTAGAAGTCCGAGTTGGTTCGAAAGTCGACCTCGGTGAGCAGGCGAAGCTGTATTTCCGCCTCGTCGCGCAGCCGCTTGGCAACGTCCCGATCGCGCACCTCGCGCGACGCGTCCAGGGCGATGGCGTTCTGCCGCTTCTGCTGCGCGTGCGACGATCGATAGAGGCTCCTCTAGCGTTCGCACGCCGTCTCGAAGCGATCGGGGATCTCGCGGAGCGCCTTGGCGAGCCGAGGGTCGTGGTACGCGCGGCCTCCATCACCGGCGTGGAAGCCGAGCGGACCAGCGGCCACCTGGTAGCCCTTCTGTTCGTCGAGCGCCTCCTTCTCGGTCACCAGCCCCCCAATCTTGAGCAGCGAAAGCAGGTCGACGAGCATCTGCTGCAAGTCGTCGACCTTGCCGACTGACCGGAATGCGGAACGTCGGAGGTAGGCGGCGAAGGCCCCGCGCGGCGAGAGGAACGACCAGTTCGGCTGTAGCCTTTGTTGCTTCGGGCGCGAGCAGGGGAAGACGCTCGAGGCCTGAACGAGCTCGTTCACGTCTCCCAGGACCCAGCTCGCCTTCAGGTGCGAATAGGATCGCTGGGCCATCCCTTCTTGTTGCCCGCGGTCGAGGAACGGCACGGCGATGGCGAGCTCGAGGCGCATGTAGTCGAGCAGGGGCCGGGTAGCGCAGGTTCAAACCTGTGGTTGTCGAAGTAGGTTTGGATTAGGAGCTCAGTGCATAAAGACGGTCACTATCTGGCTCCACTCCCCTGTCCCGTCCGAGTCCTTCACCGCAACCTCAAAGCTGACATTCGTATTCAGCGGAAGGTCATCGACATCGGTATGCGCAACCGGGGACGCTTCCGCGTTGACAAATGTCTTGCCACCGTCCGAGCTCCACCTCCAGAGGTACGTCCGATGCTTCGCCTTCCCTCCTCCTGGGCCCACGAGCAGCGACGCATTGGCGATCAGAGCCACTGTGCCCTGCTTTGAGGTGAGCTTGCCCTGGAGAATAGGTTTGTCGTGCGAGGGGGGGGCCGCGATCCTCATGCCGGCAGCCTCCGCATACGATGCCGCAAGCTCCGGAGAGGCGTCGATCAGCGACTGCACGTAGGCACGCTGAGTTTCCAGGCTACTCCACAAGATATCGCGCTTGACCCCACGCGCACCGGTCATCCCTTTCGCCTTGGTGACGATCACCGCCTGATGGCTTTGATCGAACTCGTCGATCTGGGCCCCCAGGACAGCCATGCTCGGGTTGGGGGCGGGGAAGAGCGCCGCGTTCTCGGACATCTTGCTGTGGATAGTCTTCGAGCCGGTGAGAAGCCCGGGGAAATCCTCCCTGTCGAGACCTAGGATAACACGAAGTCGAGGAACTTTTGTCATGGGGCCTGATTGGTACCTCTATAGGGGTCCTAGTCAAGAAATACGTTCACTGAGCTGGTGGCAGCTCCCTCAGAGGAGAAATGCGATCAGACCGAGGAGGGTTGTGATCCGACCTGGGAGGGATGCGATTAGGCCGAGGAGGGACGTGATCTCTCCTAGGGCATATCACTATTAAGACGAAGAGGAATGTGTTTCCTCCGAGGAGGGATACGATCAGACCGAGGAGGAATGCGATCCCTCAGAGGACATGATGTGATCAAGGCGAGGAAGGATGTGGTCCCTCCGAGGAGGCATGTGGATCGGACCGATGATGGATGTGGTCCCTCCGAGGAGGGACGTGATCTGGATGAGGAGGAATACGATCCGACCGATGATGGATGTGATCAGGGCCAACGGAGCATGGCCGTAGCCGTGCGAGATCGATCGGATACGTCTCCCTAACCTACTTTGAGAACAGCAGGTCCGACCCGGGTCCGACCTGCCCCCCGTGGATCCGCCGGCGGCGGGTCCAGCCGCGTCGGGTCCGATGAAACCGAACCTACAATCGAGGACCATGGCGGCGAGGCGCCCCCAAGATGGCGAGGACGATGACCCGCGCGCCGGCTTCGTCGATCTCGAAGTAAACCGCGTCCAGATCGAGACCCGCCATTTCTGCAAGACGAGGCTTTGGCCGAGGAGCCCGCGTAGCGTATTTAAAGTACGTGAGCAGGCACCGCAGGCCAAAACGGAGTATGGAGGGAATGGCGGGTTTCGAGATGGATGCGGTTTAAACATGGTTGCGAGTCTTCTGCATCAACACGCGTCTGGCAGTCTTCCCGCTGCGTCGTACTTGAGGATCGGTCCCTTGGGTCGTGCAGCATTCCTCGCGTAGGCCCAGGCCCATGGCGACGGCGATCCGCTCCTGGCCCAACGTGCGGCGAACCGGCCTATCTGCACACAACCGGAGTCAGAGAGAGCGGACACAGCGGAAGCCGATGTTGGCGCTCTGGGTCCCTGGCGTCTTGGCCAAACGCACGGCCGCGCGGACTACCGCACCATCGGCTCCGCACCAGCCCCCTCCACGAGCGACATGCCGTGGGTCATTACATAACGCGCTGCCGTAGGAGCAATAAGAGCTGGCAGTCCACTCCCATACGTTCCCTGCCAAGTCTTCGATCCCCTCGGGGGTGTGTCCCGCGGGATAGCTGCCGACTTTGCAGGTTCCTGCGTTGGTTTTGCAGCGGCCCCAGCAGAGGTTTTTGTCCGAAATGAAGGAGCTTCCCCACGGAAACTGTCGCCCAGCTCGCCCCGCCGCCGCGTACTCCCATTCGGCTTCCGTCGGCAATCGCCGCCCTAGCCACCCGCAGTAGGTTTGGGCCTGGGTCCATGAGACGCAGTTGATAGGGTGATCGAGACGCGATGGGTCGTCACCCGTGCAAAAGTCTCCTGTTCCAGCGGCGCTGCAAACCGCTACATCGACACACTGTTTGTAATCGGACGCCGTGGTCTCATGCGTGTCCATCAGAAAGGCCGCCAGGGTGACCTTGGTGAGAGGAAGCTCGTCGTGTGCCCCGAGAGCGGAGCCCATGGTGAACTCGACCCCAGCAAAGGTCTTCATCGGCGTGCGATGGCCCACCTCGCGCGCTCTTGCTTCGATGGAGACACTGGGATCGGGAACCGATTCCAGCGAGGGTGCTGGACTGGAGGCCACGGAAGCAACAGCAGCTACAGTGGGTACCGGGCCAGAACGCGCTTGCCATGGACGCCACCAAGCCATCGCCACAATGACTGCCACCCCCCCCACTGCCGCCGCAGCTTTTAGCCCGAGGATCCGCGGAGCAGCCCCCATATCGCGCGCCGTCGCCGTCGCCGTGACCTCGTGACGTGCAGGAGGGAGTTGAACGCGTGGAGCGTCCTGCTCCATCTCCTGTTGCGTCGCTGGACTCACGAAGGGCCATGGCCCTGGTAAGCCAGGAGGGTCCGCAAACGGGTTGGGCGGCGAACCCACTGCTTTTGTTGCTTCCCCGAAGGCTGCTGGTTCGACAACGGTGGAAACCGACGCGGGCGCGACGACCGGTCCCGTGATGGACAACGAGGGGCCGGTCCCCAGGGTCGCGATGAGTGCGTCGTAGGCCTGCCGCGCATCGTGAAAACGCTCCGATGGTGTTCGGTCCAGGCAGCAGGCGAGCCACGTGTCGAAACCGGAGGGCAAAGAAGCGCCGTAGGCCGTGGCTCGAACCGACGCGGGCTCGATTGGATCGAGGGTGACCTCCCGAAGGAGCGCCGCAAGGGTCGCGTATTCGTTGTGCGCCGCAAGCCAGAAGCGATGGCCCGTGAGGACATAAAAGGCAATGAGACCAAGAGCCCAAACATCAGCCTCGGGCCCGATGGAAGCGGACAAGGAGGTTTGCTCGGGAGCCATCCAGAGCGGGGTTCCTAGCGCCTGGGTGGCGTGCGTTTGCGCCTCTGCGGTGACCTTGGCAATGCCGAAGTCGAGCACCTTGACCACGAACGTGTCCCCAAAACCCCGGGGCTTCGAGAGGAATATGTTCTGCGGTTTGAGGTCGCGATGCACAATCCCCGCGGCATGGGCAGCCCCGAGGGCGTGGCAGAGTGGACGCATGACGTCGAACATCTGCGACACGGACATGGCCCCCGCCCCGTCGATGCGAACGTCGAGCCCCTCGCCTTGAAGCAGTTCCATGGCCATCCAGTGGACCCCAAGACCGTCGTCGAAGCCCGCTCCGAGCACCTGCGCGACAAATGCGCTGTCGATGCGGGCGCTGGCGCGGGCCTCTTGGACAAAGCGCTTGCGAAAGGTCGCGCTCGCCGAAAACTGCGGGTGCATGATTTTGAGCGCCCGAAGAGCGCCGGTGCTCAGTTGTTCGGCAACATAGAGCGCCCCCATGCCCCCCTCGGCGAGCGGACGCACCACACGGTACTCTGTTCCTACGATGGTCCCTGCTTGGAGACCTGCGGAAGCTGCCATGGGGATCGAGGGTAGCATCTTCGCTCGGGCCTGGTCGCTGATCTCTGCTTCGCGCAGACCTCACCCCCCCACCCCCCTCTCCCTCGACATCCTTCTTGCCCATTCGGGCAAGCAGGATCGTCTTCGAGCGAGGGGGGCTCGGAACTGCGGCTCTCCTCCCCCCTCTCTCGAAGACGATTGTCCTTACCCGAATGGGTAAGGACAATGTCGAGGGAGAGGGGGGCTGGGGGGGGTGAGGTCAAGAGAAGCGGGGGAGCATTCGTAGTATCTCGCTCAGCTCGCTATTGACTGCGTCGAGCTCCGCCCGCTTTGCATCGACCTGCTCGGCAAGCGCCGTAAGCTCCTGGTCCTCGTCAGCGACCGCAACCGCCGTCTCCACCGACGCCTCCTTCTGCGGCTCCTCTCCGAGCCACTCCGGGGGTGCCGCGTCCCGCGTCAACGGTTCGACCGGGTCGACAGGCTGGGTCTTGCTGAACACGTTGGGCGCGTTCGCCATGAGCGTGCGGCGCGATGGATCCGCATCCTGCGCAAATACCACCGTTCGTCCCAGTGGATGCCGGGCCGGAACCGCCGGCTCCTTGGGCTTGTCTTTGGGCTCTGTCATTGGAAAACCTTGCCTGCATGTTCTAGCGTTGAAATGCGCGCTCTTGCTTGTTGCACCGTCATCGAGTAGCTCGCCTTTCCCCAGAACCCAAGGACCCGTTCGTAGGCCTGTCGAGCCCGCGTCCGATCGCCCGTGGCCTCGAACGCAAGTCCCAGTAACAGCGAGGCTCGGGGAAGCAGAAACGCAAAGTCAAGCGGGTTGCACGTCCCCGTGGCCCGCTGAAGATGCGGAATACCAAGCTCGGGACGTCCCGCCCTCACGTAAACCTGCCCGATGCAGAGATCGTCGAACGGTGACCGCATGCTGGAAGGCGCTAGAGGCTCGTAGTCCGCCAGCTTGTCAAGAGCCAAGCGCGCGCTCGCCGCATCGACTGCCAACGCGGCATAAGCGTAGATCCACAGATAGCCGCGAAACCGTCCTGCAGCGTCCGGACCGCGTAACGCAATGTCCGCCCCCTGCCGCGCAAGCCATCGGTCCCGTCGGCTCGACAACTCCGCCTGCGTGATGCGCCCCGCGTCTGCCAAGACAGGAAGCAGCACCACGGTGGGATCCCCAATGATGCGACGCGCATGGTGCGTTTCCCACAGATCGGCGTGGTGAAATACCTCTTCGGCAATAGCCGCCGCGTCTGCAGGGCGCTTCATCTCGCCGTACAGCACCGCCAGACGCAGCGCAGGAGACAACCGTGTCGTCGCCTCACGCTCACCTGCCAACTTCATCTGCTCCCGTAAGACCCGCGCCGCAGTGTCAAAGTCTCCCTCGAAGACCGCCAGCGAGCTCCTTGCGTGAAGCGCCTGAAACGGAGCCAACCCAGGGGCCTTGGACGCTTGATCGAACGCGTCCTGGATCGCTTCGCGTGGTCCCTGTCGCTGCGCTAGCGCCGACGCCACTGCGTACCACGCCCCCGCGTTCTCGGGAGTGAGCGCCGCAAGCGCCGCCCCGTCCGCTTCGTACGCATCGCAAGGCCCCTCGAGCGCGCGGATATCCATGCGTTCCGCTAGGCACGCGTCCGCAATGGGAGAGCGACGAAGACACTCGGAAAGAGTGGCAACCGCCGTGGCGACTTCCCCAAGCCTTCGCTCGGTGCGGGCGCGAACTCGCAACGCAGGGGCAAAGGATGGATCTACAGATAGAGCGCGTTGAGACGACAAGAGCGCGTCGTCGTATTCCCCTCGGTAATTGCGCACAGTGGCGAGCTGCGCAAACGCTTCGAGCAGGTGAGGGAACTTCTCCGTCACTGCAACAAGACGCCTTTCCCACTCTTCGTAGGCCGGGACCGCGCGCACCGCCGGCTCGAGAGCGTCGAGGAGCGCCCGATGGGCGTCGTCGAACTGGCCTCTGTTGGCAAAAGCCTGGACATAATAGGAACGAGCATGCGTGGGGTCGTCGCGGACCGTCAGCAGCAGCAGCCGCAGATGGGCCACCGCGCATCGGGGATCGTCGCGCAGAGCCCCTTCGAACGAGGCGCGAGCCCGAAAAAAGGCGCCGTCGTTCATCGCCTGCAGTCCGTCGGCAATCTTCGCGGGCGACGAGCAAGGCTGAAGACTCGAAGGCGCGTCCGCCGCCCCCTGTGCAGACGCAGACAGAGCGGACAGGGGCGGAGCCGACGTCGTCGAACAGCGCAGCACCCGGACCCCGACGAGCGAGACGCCAACGGCCAGCAATGCCGTCATCGCAACTCGAAGATGGGCTCGACGCAAGAGCGGCGGCTTGGGCGTCTTGGGCGCGTCGAGCAGAGGAGAAGCCCCATAGGACGGGGCCATGCCGCCAAAAGGGAGGCGCACGGAAGAAGGCGTCGAAACCAGCGTCTGCTGCAGTGCGAGATACGCCACCCGCGCGTCGGCAAAGCGCTCTTCGACACGTCGATGCACACAGCGGGCAAACCAAGGGTCGAAGGAGGCTGGAATGCAGTCGCCTCGGTGAAGACGTTGGGCTCGTTGCGACGCGGACTCCAACGGGTCGAGGGTCAGCTCGCGAAGCAGCTCGGTGACCGTGCCCGCCTGATCCTGGGCGGCCAACCAATACGAGACCCCCGTCAGGCAATAAAAGGCAACGAGGCCGAGCGCCCATGTGTCGGCTTGCGGTCCAATGGAGGCGCCCCGTTGCGCTTGTTCGGGAGCCATCCAGAGCGGCGAGCCGATCGTGGCCGTGGCCGTCGCGCGGCAATCCGACGTGAGCTTGGCAATGCCGAAGTCGAGGACCTTGACCGTGAAGGGCTCGCCAGCGCGCTGGGGAAGGGCCAAAAAGACGTTCTCGGGCTTGAGATCGCGATGCACGATGCCAAGGTCGTGCGCCTTTCCCACCGCGTCGGTGAGCTGTGCAAACAGGACAAGAAGCAGGTCCATGGAGAGAGGACCGTGCCGGCTGATGTGAGCGTCGAGGACCTGTCCCTCGAGCATTTCCATGGCGAGCCAGGCGAGACCATCGGCTTCATCGAGCCCCGCCGAGACGACCCGTGCGATGTAGTCGCTGGCGATCTGCGCGCCAATGCGGGCCTCTTGTTCGAAGCGCCTACGGAAGTTCGCGAGGCCAACGAGCTGTGGGTGCATCACCTTGAGAGCCCGCACCGCGCCGGTGCTGAGCTGTTCGACCCGGTAGACCGTGGCCATACCGCCCTCGCCGACAAGGCCAATGATGCGGAAATCTCCTCCTACGACTGTTCCAGGCTCGAGCCGACCGAACATGCGCCTCCTTCTGAACGGAGACACCCTACCGTGTTCGGAAGACGTCGGGAACCCATGGACTTGAGCCACGGTCTGAGCGCACACTCCGCGCATGCGTTGGAACGAGGATCACGAAAGCCCCGATGTCATCGATCGCCGAGGCGAGTCTTCTTCATCATCGACCGGGGGCGGGCCAGGATTGGGCGGGCTGCTTGCGTTTGTCCCCTTCTTGTTCCGGTCGCCGTTCGGATGGCTGGTTCTGCTGGTGGTGGGAGCCATCGTTGCGTTCGGGTTTTTCAGGCGGACTCTTGTCCCAACCGCGAAGAACCGTCCCGCATCCGAAGACAAGATGGCGCACTTTGTGGCGTTTGTTCTGGACGACACGCAAGCGAACTGGACCCGGGAGTTTACCGCGCGTCGAAGGTCGTACCGGCGGGCCAAGCTCGTGTTGTTCACGGACGGGACCGACACGGCGTGCGGGTATGGGCGGTCGGCAACGGGGCCTTTTTACTGTCCGGCCGATGAGCGGGCGTACATCGACCTCGGGTTTTACCGTGATCTCGAGCAGCGCCTCGGCGCACGAGGCGACTTTGCCAAGGCGTACGTGATCGCCCACGAGATTGGCCATCACGTGCAGAAGATCCTCGGGGCCAATGCGAAAGTGCCGCGCTCAGGAGCGGAGGGCCCGTCGGGAGCGTCCGTACGTCTCGAGCTTCAGGCCGACTGTTACGCGGGGGTTTGGGCGCATTCCACGGCGCAGCGGTCGATTCTCGAAAAGGGGGACATCGAAAGTGCACTGGGAGCCGCAGCGGCCATTGGCGATGATCGATTGCAGCGACGAGGTGGGGGACGGGTACGCCCAGAAACCTTTACCCATGGGACCTCCGAGCAGCGGGTGTCTTGGTTTCAACGTGGAGCGTCCTCGGGACGACTCGAGGACTGCGACACGTTTACGGCGGGCTCTCTCTAGAGCCGCCTTCTCGAAACTCGATCCCTATGTGCTTGTCGTTGATCGCAATGTGGTGGCTTAGCCAGATCGCGAGAAAGTCGACCACGTCGTCGATCTCACACTCCCTGGCCATCCAGTTCTCCCATAGCTCGCTTAGGCGGGTTACCAGCAGATCGTGCTCGGCCTTGTGGGCTTCATAACGTGAGTAGTTCCAACCTCTCATGAGCGCTTCTTCGTCGCGGAAGTGCTCCACGGTATACTGCGCCAAAAAGGTGAACAGACGTTGGATCGCCTGGCGTTCCCCTCTTGATTGCGCTGTTTTCTGAAGGTCGCTGAGCGCCTGGAACAGAGACTTGTGCTGGTTGTCAATGGTCTCGATCCCGACACTGAGGCTGTCCTGCCACGCAATGGGATTCTGCATAGGGCCCTCTCCAAACCTATGGGATCGACTTCAGGGCAAAGAAGAAGTGCTCCCCCTCGCCACGTTCGCGATTGACCCCTCCAATTCCCAAGCAAAGACCGTCCCCAATGGGCTTGATCTCGTCGTAAAGAAACACACGCACGGGTTCAGGAAGCTGCGAGGCGCGGTAGTTCAGACGCATCGCCCGCGTCTCTCTCCAGCGCGAAGGGCCCACCGATGCGAGGAAACGCCCCAGTCGAAACCGTGGATGGAAAAACCACCAGGTCCTCGTATCGAAGTCCACTCCAAAAGGAGGTGCTTCGAACATCAGCCAATCGAGCGCCCGCACCCAAGGCACAGTCGCCAGATAACGCAACACCACTCCACGGGTACATCCACTAGGTTCGGGCCCCATGGGAGCCTTCTCATAAAGGGTTTCAAGCTCATCGAGACTCATCGCACGCAGCTCATCGAGGTTCATGGCTCGCATGATAGGTTGCCTTGCCCTTCTTGGACAGCTGGACGCGTCCATTTCCACGCCAGCTCACGTCGAGGGACTCTTAATCCGTCTCGGTAGACTCTCGATCCGTCTCGGTAGACTCTTAATCCGTCTCGGTAGACTCTTAATCCGTCTCGGTAGACTCTCGATCCGTCTCGGTAGACTCTT
>CAITRH010000313.1 GCA_903894755.1 uncultured delta proteobacterium | reverse complement strand
CTCTTCCTCTTCCTCTTCCTCGGCCTCCTCCTCTTCCTCGGTTTCCTCTTCTTCCTCCTCTTCCTCGGCTTCCTCGCCTGTGTCTTCTACTTCCTCGTCGCTGCCACCTTCCTCGTCTTCGTCGCCGGTGATGTCGTCGTCATCCATGTCGGGGCTCATCAAATATTTTTCTTCACTCACGGTGAGGTCTCCTGTTTGGCCAAAGGGGCGATGTCATCGAAGGGTTGAGAATCCTGGGATCAGCATGGCGGTAAGTTTGGACATGTCGCGAACCGTTTCCTGCGCAGCCCAAGTCGAGGCTTTGTCGACGAGCTGTGTTCCTTCGTCGCCGCCGAGCATGGAGCCGCGTACGAGATCGACTGCGGCCACATGGAGCGCCATGTCGGAATGGGCGAAGCTCGCGGATGCCGTGGCGAGCAGCGTGATCGTTCGTTGTCGGTTTCCCTCGAGATGGACCACGCCCGCATCGAGAAGATCGCCCATGGCGACGCACCAGGGGAGTTTCTCGCGATACCGGAGGCGTCGAGCGAGCGTGCGTGCGAGGTGTTGCAGCTCGGAACGATAGGCCAAATCGGACTGCGCTTTGGCGAGCGCTGCCCTTCCGTAAAGAAACAGGGCTTGACGTCGCACACTGGGGACTCGGAGCAGAAACGATCGTTCAAGCTGGGGCCAGGCCGTGCTCATTTCTTTCCAAGCTTCGTCCGGTTTGTCCGCGTAGAGGTACGCCTGCACCCTGGCAAGCAGCGTGTAGTAGTGCTCAAGGTGAAATCCCTGCTTTTGGGGCCAGCCCGCCATCGCTTCGTCGATCTCGCGATGGGCACCTACCGGGTCGTCATGAACCAGCCAGCAAACGTTCGGATGGCCCGTTCGAATGGTCGTCGCTGCGTATTTGTCGCTCCTCTCGGTGGCCTCGCGAAGAAACACTGGCGTGCGTCGCGACAGCTCTTTGAGTGCCCCGATCATCGAAAGAGCCTGCATGCCAAAGGTGCGGGCACGGGCGATTTCCCCCCAGGTGCCCGTGCACTTTCGTAGGAGCTCCTCGGCTTCGTCGCAGAGAGCAAGGGAGGTCTTGAACGCTCCCAAGAGGTAGGCGGAGACGCCAGCGCAGGTCGTGACAATGGCCCTTCCATGCGCGTTGCCGACGCGATCGGCGAGGGACGTGGCCCGATCGTATAGAGGGTCGATGGCGCGCCACCCCGTCGACGTAAACATCGCCGCATAAGGAACTTCGAGGGCAAGCGCGCGCGCAACCCGGTACGGCTCGCCCGCTCGCAACGCGAGGCGAAGATGACGCGTCTGCGCTTCGTAGCCTCGCATCGTGTCGACAATCCACATCGTGAAGGCAAGCGACCAACACAGGTCCACCACACTTAGCGCGTTGGGTGAAACCTCCCCCACAGAACGCTCGCGGAACCCTAGCCCGCGGATCCGAAGGAGCAGACGTTGCCAAAGGTACGAAAGGAACGCTCCCAAAGGGGTCCGGGGAAGAGAAAGACCCACCAGAGCCAGGATTCCCCGCACCTCCTTCAGGCCCGCGTCAATGTGCCCCGCGCGAAGAAGCTGCTCGGCCGCCCGCTCGCGAAACCCGAGCGCCATCGAATCACTCGCCCACTGCGCCGCCGTCCGGTACGCCTCCGCAGCCTCCGTCCCTCGTCCCGTGTTGGCCAGCGCTTCGGCCAGCGCGCCCCAAAGACGTGCCCCTTCCTCCCCCTCTCGAGGCCACAGATCCAGCGCCTTCCGATACAGCCTGGACGCGTGGTCGAAGGCAAGTGACGACGCCGCCTGCCCCGCCGCATGGGCCGCATTCACCGCCGCGCGCTCTCGATCTCCCGCACCGCTCCAGTGCAGTGCAAGCGCCTCGAAGTCGGGAGGCTGAATCCCCTCCAGGGTGATCGCAAGGCGCTCCTCGAGGGAGCGTTTGAGCCCAGTGTCCATCCGCGCGAGGACCGCCTCTCGCACTCGATCGTGGTACGTCTCGATGAGGTCCTCGCGCCTTCCACCGCTCGTGCGAATCAGGTTTCCAAGGCGCAAACCACGAAGGCTCTGTTGCAGATCGGCCGGGGAGTCGGCCGCGCGAACAAGGACCTCACGAGCCACAGGTCGTCCCATAAGCGCCACAAGCTCGAGAAGCGTGCGCGCCGTCGGATCGAGTCTGCAGATGCGGCTCCAGAGCGCGTCGTCAAGGCGAAGTGACCCTCCAGGACTCGCCCCCAGCGCCGCGTGACGCACTAGCTCGTCGATAAAAAGTGGATGCCCACCGGCCTCTTCGGCAATGGCGGCAGCATCGACGTGAAGTTCCGGAGACACCCGTTCCCGAAGCATCAGCGCGAGGCTGTGAGCCTCCTCCATCGGGAGCGAGCCGACGCATACGCGCTCGACATGTCCCGGCATCGCCTCGACGGTCTTATCGAGGTTGGCGTCCGTCATCCGCAGGTCGCGTGAGACCGGCGCGGACTGCGTGCGCAGCGTGGCCACGACAAGGAGCGGGGGCTCGTCGGGGGGACGAACCAGCTCGCGAAGAAGCGCTTTGCTGTCCGCGTCAGCCCACTGGATATCGTCGATCACCACGATGATGCGCTGACGCGCAGCGAGCCGATCGAAGAGCTCGCGGAGTGCGCCGAACACGCGATTTCGCAGCTCGATGGGATCGAGCGCGTCGTGATGTGCCCGCGGAACCTGCGCAATGGCCTCGACACGCCGAAGCACCGGAAACACCTGCCCGAGCAAGTGCGCACGGTGAGGAAGCAGTCCCATCGCGTCGGCGTGGGAAATCTCGATCATGAAGCGACTAAGGGCGTCGATGACCCCGTCGATCGCGTTGTAAGGGACCGACTCGCGCTCCCGACAGCTTCCCGTCAGCACCACGGTCTTTTCATCGGCGCCTCGGCACTCCTCGACGAAGCGATGGACAAGAGCGCTCTTGCCGACTCCCGATTCCCCTTCGACGATGACCGTGACAGCATGTCCCTGTTCGGTTTCGTGAAGGGCTTTCCAGAGGGTTCCGAGCTCGCGAATCCTTCCGACGAAGATGCGAGAGTCGCTCCCTTGGGTGGTGCGTGGCCCGGTGATGCTCACGCCTCGTCCCGTGGTCGCGTTGGGACCACGCAGCAGACGCAGTACCTCGCGTCCCGTTGGACGGGCACTCGGTTCGATCTGCATGAGGGCGACGGAAAGATCGCAGAGGTCGGGGGGAAGCTTCGCGTCTAGAACGCGGGGGTCCGGGGGACGTCGATCGGCGCGCATCAAGAGCTCGCTCGGACCGCCTGGGAACGGGAGCTTGCCGGTGAGGGCTCGGTGAATGAGGACTCCGACACTGAACCAATCGGCTTCGGGGCCGACGCCACCGGCGGCTTGCTCAGGAGCCATGTAGGCGGTGGTTCCCACGATGTGTCGCCCTACCGAGCACTCGTCTCCGTCGACGTCGCTGACAAGTCCGAAGTCGAGGAGCACCAGCCGTCCCGTGCTTGCGATGCGGATATTGCTTGGCTTGATGTCGCGGTGAACTTTGTGGGCGCGGTGAAGGACCACGAGAGCTTCGGCAAGTTGGAGCAGGCCGCCACGCAAGCGCTCATGATCGAGGCTGCCGTCTGCACGCGAGAGGCCCGGAGGGTCTTCTGAGTGGGCGCGCAAGCGGGACGCTGTCAAGCGTTGTCGTTCGACCCAAGGGCTCGGCACAGTGTCGTCGCCACTTGCGGCGGGGGCTTGGCTCCAGCCTGGGCGCACGTAGTTGAGAAAGTCGACGCCATCGACGATCTCCATGGAGAAGTACCACTGGCCGTCGTCGCAAAAGAGCTCGCCAAGGCTGACGAGGTTTCGGTGTTGCAGGTCCTGGAGCGATCGGAACTCGCGTTTGAAGCGCAGGAGTGCTTCTCCCGAGACTTCACGAAGCGTCTTGAGAGCCACGCGGGTTTGGGCTTCGAGGTCCATGGCCTCGTAGACGACACCCATCCCGCCTTCGCCGAGGCGGCGAACGATCCGGAAGCGCTTGGAGGGTTCAAACTCGGTGCTGGGCACTCGTGAGCGCGATGGTATCGGAGGATGACGAGCCGCGTGCATACAACGGGCTGTGCTATAGGCGCGGCCATGCAGCGTGAGACGATGATGGCAATCACGGGGGTTGGCGGTTTTATCGGACTGCGCATGGCGGAGCGCGCCCTGGCTCGAGGGATGAAAGTACGGGGCCTTGAGCGATCGCACGCCGCCGGGGAGCGGGCTCGACGGGTTGGGGTCGACGTGACCTTGGGCGATGTGCGCGATCCGGCCGCGGTACGTCGTCTTTGCATCGGCTCGAGTGTGGTGTTTCACACTGCGGCCATCGTGGGGGAGGACGGGCCGTCCGAACTGTTTCACGACGTGAACGTCCATGGCACCGAGGTGCTCCTTGCGGCCGCAAAGGAGTGCGGCGTGCGACGCTTCGTGCACATGTCGTCCGCAATGGTTTACGGCTTCACGTTCCCTCCCGAGGTGACCGAGGATGCGCCGCTCAAGGGCGAGGGGAACGCGTACTGCGAGTCGAAGGTCGCCAGTGAGCGGTTGGTGTTCGAGGCCCATGGCAAGGGGGGCATGCAGGTCGTGGTGCTTCGTCCCGGCGACGTGTACGGGCCCGGGTCGGTGCCGTGGGTGATCCGTCCCATCGGGCTGATGAAGAAGCGGATGTTTGCCCTCATCGACGAGGGCAAAGGGGTGTTCAACCATCTGCACGTAGACAACTTGGTGGACGGCGTTTTCTTAGCGCTCGATACCGATCGCACCGGGGAAGCCTTCACGCTGACCGACGGGGTGCGGACGACTTTTGGGGAGTACTTCACGCTGCTGGCGCGGATGCTCGGGAGAAGGACGCCGCGTTCGATCCCGTCGTCGACGGCGCGCCAGGTGTTGGGGGCGATGGAAACAGGGGCGCGGTTGTTTGGAAAAACGCCCCCCGTGCGCGCTGCCGTGGTGGACTTCCTGCTCCGTCCTCACACCTACTCAATGGACAAGGCACGGGCCAAATTGGGCTATAGCCCAAGGATTTCCCTCGCGGCCGGGATGCGCGAGGTCGAGGCTTGGGCGAGGTCCACGAGGCTCCTGTAGGGACTCGGCGAGGCACGGACCTCACCCCCACACGATTCGGATCGTTCACACCGTCCCCCTCCCCATCGATGGGGAGGGGGAATTTGTAAGAGGGCGAAATCGCTGGGGGGTGAGGTCTCCGGCCAGGGCGGCTCGGGGGGCGACGGAGTTTCAGGGCAGGCTCTCTAAAGTGAGCGAGGCAAGCCTGTGAGCGCTTCGTTCGTCGACGGAAGTCTCGGGGCAGCTACGGTACGCATCGATATACTCTCGGACCTGCGCTGCGTGTGTTTCTGCTTGGAGAAGTCGGCGCACCGCGCGACTCACCAATGCGCTTCGGGTTTCGCCGGTCGTTGCCCGGAGCCTCTCGGCGCCGGCAAGCAGGTCGGCTTCCATGCTGATGGCGATCTTCTCGGCTCTTCGAGGCATTGGTATAAATGTGTCCTACTAAACCAAACCCATCTTGAGAACCGCAGGTCCGATCCACCGCTTCCGCGCCCCAATTTCGCGCAGACCTCACCCCCAACCCCCTCTCCCTCGACATCCTCCTTGCCCATGCGGGCAAGGACGATCGTCTTCGAGCGAGG
>CAITRH010000312.1 GCA_903894755.1 uncultured delta proteobacterium | reverse complement strand
CGCAGCTCGTCCTCGCGCTCCCCGACGACCTCCTCCGAGCCCTTGACCCCACCGCCCTTGCCCGTCTGCCAGACACTGTCCAGCAGCAAATACGCAAACGCCTCGGCCGGTAGGAAGGAGGTTGTCGTGACGTGGGCAGTCGCGGACTCGTCGTCGCGGACCCGGTGCGTGAGCAAATCCAGGCGTGCCGGGATCTGGCCACGTTTCGTTCCTGGGGTATCCGGGCCGTGATCGTCGCATCGGCCGAAGAGTTGCTCGCTCCACCAAGTTGAAGCTCCTGGACCCCCGATCACAACAGTCAGCGCAATCGCCCCAACGGCCGGGTCCAGACCAGCCGCGACAGCTCCGCTCGACAAAGACCCCGCGTGTGCCCGTGCCGCGCATGCGCTAGCCACGCCCGTACCCCCACGAAGAACCGCTCTGGATGCCACTCCCCTCGAAGCCGCGCCATCCGCCGCCTAAATGCCAGGATGTTTGACCGCTTTAGATGTACCGCTACGCGTCCCCCGTGGCGCTCCAGTACGAACCCCACGAACCCCACCCGCTCCGTCGTCCTGTGTAGCCGGCACTTGTCTGGATGCAACCGAAGACGCAACCTGTCCGCTAGGTCGCGTACCCGACGCCACGCATCTTCGAGACGCCTGCGGTCCTCTGCGTACACCAGCACATCGTCGCAGTACCTCACAAACGCTCCCAGCCCCAGCCCAGAACCAAGCAGGTGGTCCACAGGTGTCAGTACAGCGTTCGCCCAGATCTGCGACGTCAGGTTCCCAATCGGCAGACCGTGCGGACGCAGCAGCGGCGCAAACAGATCGTCGCCTGGGAAATGAAATGCAACCGGCTCCGTCGGTCCGCCTGCTCGCACGATCCGCTCCACCAGCCACCAATATCCCGCCGGCGTGTGCGACCGCAACGTACGAAGCAGCACCTCGTGGTCAATGCTCGGGAAAAACTTTGCAATGTCCAGCCGCAGCACCCACGGGAAACAACGATGCAAGTCGCGCGCACGCTCCAGTGCACGGTGGGTCCCTTTGCCCACCCGGCACGCGTACGACTGCGGCGCAAACCACCGCTCCAGGGACTGTAGCTGCGCGGCTACCAGCAGATGCTGCACAATGCGATCGCGGAACGGCAACGCCGCAATCAGCCTCCGCTTCGGCTCCTCGATCACGAACGCCCGCGCGGCCCCTGGATGGTAACTCCCGTCCTCGAGCTCCGCTTGCAACACTGCCAGCTTTGGAACCGGGTCGAGCAGAAACGCTGCCACGTCCGGCGACCTCTTCTTGCCTCGCGCCGCATGATGCGCCAGACGCAATAGCTCCGACAACGAGACCGTCACTCCCATGGGACAGCAGAAAAGTCCTGCCGCCGGCCGCTTGCGCACCGTTGCACAGAGGCGGCTCGGCGAACAGGGGGCCTACCGCGTTCGCGATAGGCGCTGTTTGCGCCCCAGCCCAGTAGCGGCCGCGGGCGCGAGGAAAAACAGGCTGGACTTCGGCACGTCACGCGACACCGAGCCTTGGCTGCGGCATCTTCTGTACGGCCTCGCGACGAGGCAAGTTGCCAAGTCTTCGCGCACCGGAACCCGTTGTTGTTGTTGCGGTTCGACGGGT
>CAITRH010000311.1 GCA_903894755.1 uncultured delta proteobacterium | reverse complement strand
GCTCGAAGACGATTTTCCTGGCCCGAACGGGCAAGGAAAATGTCGAGGGAGAGGGGGGCTGGGGGGGGTGAGGTCTGCGCGAACGGAAACCTGCGGTTTGCAAAATGGGTTAGGTTTACTTCGCCTCGATCTCTTGCACCACTGCGTTGCCCGCTAGATCAAATGCCCGTACCGCAACGATCGCCGGTCCAGAAGGCAATAGAGACGACAGGTCCGCGTCCACTTGCTCGTCGGCCGTGTCGAAAAGACCGTCCGCTGCCCCCACAGGACGAAAGTCCGTCTTGCCGTTGATCGCCACCTCGACCCGAGCTATCGGCCCGAGCCCGTCCACGACGCGTACCTTGAGACGTCGCCCTGTCACCGAAAGCCCCTGCAAGAGCGGCGGCGTGTTGTCGACCAGCACCGGCTCGGACTCGAGTGCATGCCTCTGGCTCCCCTCGGGCGGATTGGCGGCCTCGTCGCTCGCCTCCACCCGAATGCGATACTTCCCCTCGGGCAACGCCGTCGTGTCCCAATCGTATTCCGTCTTGGTAAGGACCTCCTCGGGACGAAGCACATCGCGCCAGAGCGGCTGTCCGTCACGTCGAAACTGAAGACGGTAGCGAAGCGCGTCCTGGTCGGCGTTGTCGACTTTCCACGTGATGCGCACCGTGGAGTCGTGCTTCGGAGCCTCCGTGCCGCTCGAAATAATCCCCTCGCGCGCATCCCGCACGACGCCCTTCTGACTCGCCCGCACCTCGGTCACCACTGGACGAAGGTTGTCGGTAAGAAAGGGCACGGTCACGTCCGCAAGGGTGGCTCCTGGATCTCTCCCCCAGCGCGCACGCACCTGAATGAACCGCCCGGGAGGACTCTGGATAGGTGCCGCAAGGACAAGCGGAGCGCTCCACGTGCTCCATGTGTTGTCGGCGGTCGCCGAGTTTCCCGAACGCGTCGAGACCTCGAGAGCTCCCGTGGCGCGCCACGACAGATGGCCAAAGCGCGCCCGTAAACCCGCGTCGAGCACCTTGCTGGTCCACACCGAGTCGGGGCCTCCCTGCTGGAGCACTCGGTGGAATACCGCAGGGTCGCTCGAGACCGCAAAGGACTTGGGACCCACGGCAAGAGCGCTCACCTGTCGCTCGTCGGCATCGGCCACGAGAGACACCGCATGGGCGTCGTCAACCGTGTAGACGCGTCCCTCGGCGCCGGTTCCAACGAAGGGGGCACCGGTGGGGTCGACGGCGACGGCGAGGTAGTGGAACTCGTCGTGGTGCATAAGTTTTTCGGGACGTCCTGCGGCATCGAAGCGATAGAGCGCCCCTTTGCCAGGCTTGATGCGAGGAGCCGTCGCGGGACCGGGCTGGCTTCGAGGCGAGGGGCGTGTGCGGGGACCGTCGGGGGGGTCTCCACCGTAGTCGTTGACAATGGCGAAAAGGGTGGCGTTGGGGCCGAGGGCGAGCTGCTTCACCTCGTCGCCTGGGAAGTCGTAGAGCACCTGGACACGCCCTGGCCCCGTCAGCTTGTAAAGGATCCCTTTGCCACTCGAGCCGGCGTAGAGGTCGCCGCTCTCAGAGAGGACAAGAGAGACGATGTGAGGCTCGTCGCTTTTCCAGTACACACTGGCAGTTCCGTTGGCCTCGACACGGAGGACTTTGCCGTCCGCTGCGGCGAAGAAGCCTCCTTTCTTGTCAGCAACGAGGGCCCAGACATGTTCGGTCTCGGGGAGCGTGGCAAAGAGCTCGGCTTTGCCTTGGGTCAGTTTGTAAAGCTTGTTCGAGAGGGTCGCGGCAAACACGTTGCCTTTGGCGTCGACGACAAGCGACGTGACCGCGATCTCTTTGGTCTCGGCAAAAACCGAGGCGACGTCACCTGCCACCTTGAAGACCTTGCCGTTGGGACTGGTGCCCACAAGGACACTTCCATCGGCAAGGGCCAGAGCGGAAAAGACCGCCGAGGCGTCGGGGAGTGGGACATTGCCGAGGGTCCATCCGGCGCGCACGACGCCATCGGCGCCGACGCTGACTCCTTTGAGCTCGCCTCCGGAGAGGCGCTCGAGAGTGTCGAGGGTGAAGGTGCGCGTGCCCACGGCTGCGGCGGGACGGTCGAACACCAGAGGGGCCAAGAAGAGAGCGCCGACGACGAGATGGCGAAGGGACACGAGGGACGAATTCCGCATGCCCTCTTTTTACACCGCTCCGACCTCTTTAGGCCATCATGCCGACGCGCCCATCGTGGGCGAGAGTAACGAGGCACCCCAATGGGACAGCGCGAATTCGTCCTGCGCGGCAGGCTCATCGATGAACAAGGGGCAGGTGTCCCCGAGGTTACGTTTGCTCTGGTCGACCGCGACGTGATGGATGACGACCTCATTGCCGTCGGCCGACCTGCGCCCGATGGCACCTTTTGCGTGTCGTTCACCACCACGTCGTTCAACCAGGAACCGCTCGAACACGACACGACCCCGCGCTTGGCGCTCACCGTGTCGATGGTGGAGGACGACGAGCTAAAAGCGTTTCACTGCATCCAGCTTCCAAGACTCGAGTTTGCGACCGACGAAGAGACCGTAGGCGACCTGGTGCTTCCTTTGAGTTACGGCGCCGTGGGGCTGTTTCTCGACGACCCACCGATCCCAAAGCTTGCCAAGTCGGCGCGTCGCGTGGAGCTCGACGGAGAGTTCTCCGAGGACCTGGTCGAACGTCTCGAGCCCGTGGTGGAAACCCTCACGGGATGGCCGTCCTTGGGTCACGGGCTCAAGGTGATCTTGCGCAATCTGGTGCGAAGGCTAAGGCACGCGCCAGGAGGCCTTGCGGTGTACGACGCGTCGACCGACACGCTGTACGTGGACGACGACCGGATGCAGCTTCAGTCTCTCGACCGGGTGAAAGTGGCCATCGGCAGGGAGCTGGTTCACCGAGGGCAGTGCAAGCATCATCCAGAGGTGGCCGGTCACTTCGAGCTACTGCGCGCGCTTCGTCCCGAAGGAGGCACGCACATCGAGGCCGACTTGCTTCGGTTCTGCGCGAACGTGGACGGGTACGGGGCGTGGATCGAGCGACGTCTCGAATATCGTTTTAGCGGCTCGGTGCTTCTTCCGCCGGCCGGGCCACTCGATCCGGCGATCGACGATCTGCTCGACGACGTGGAGTTCGAGGGGAGCATTCCTCCTCCCGATGCGGAGGTCGAAGCACGTCGCGCCCTCGAGAACGTGATGGGCGCGGCGGCTGCGAAGGGGCGAGCAGCTTATGAAGCGCTCGACAAGGGGCAAGGGACCGCGCGCTTCGATCCCGCGCTTCGGATCGATCTCTAAGCGCCAAGGCGCCTTCCCATGCCTGTTCTTCCTCTGCTTCTTCTGGTGTTGCTTGCAGGCGGCTGCAGCCACTCTGCTGCGGCGCGGGCGGATGCAGGACGGGACGGGGGGGCGCTCGATGGGGCAAGAGCGGACGCGCGGTTCTCGAGCTACGACGCTTCCCCTGAAGACGACGGCATACCGCCGACGACGAGCGACGAGCTTGCGACCCGAGCGCGTCACCTACTCGAGGCGATTGCACAAGACACCCCGGACTTCGGACTGGACATGTTGTTCCCACGCGACGCGTACGCATCGGCACGGGAGGTTCGCGACCCTGGGAAGGTATGGGAGAAGAAGCTAAGTGCGGTTTACAAGAAGCAGATCCACAGGCTGCACAAGAAGAAGGGGATAGAACGGGCGCAGTTCGTGGGGCTCGAGATTGGACGAAGTATAGTGTCGCAGTCGCCGAGGCACGGCGGCTGGAAACGGTCGGTGTGGGTCGTGCGCAACTCGAAGCTTGCGTACAACATCGACGGCAAGACCTACCGCATCAACATTGCCGAGATGACCTCGTGGCGAGGCTCCTGGTACATCACGCGTCTGCACTAAACCAACCACATCTTGAAAACCGCAGTTTCCGAGCCGCGGACCTCACCCCCCCAGCCCCCCTCTCCCTCGACATTTTCCTTGCCCATGCGGGCAAGTAAAATCGTCTTCGAGCGAGGGGGGAGGAGAGCCACTTGTACCGCGGTTCCGAGCCCCCTCGCTCGAAG
>CAITRH010000310.1 GCA_903894755.1 uncultured delta proteobacterium | reverse complement strand
GCTCGAAGACGATTTTCCTTGCCCGCATGGGCAAGGAAAATGTCGAGGGAGAGGGGGTTGGGGGTGAGGTCTGCGCGAAATTGGGGCGCGGAAGCGGTGGATCGGACCTGCGGTTCTCAAGATGGGTTCGGTTTAGCTTCTCAAGAAGCTGCCCACAGGAAGGGGTAGCGACCAACGGGAGCGTAGGGGCGAAGCCCCTGTTTAGCCCCCCCGCAGGGGGCGCAGGGGGCGCAAAGGACGTATCGAGGGGGAGGGGAGCCAGGCATCTACGTTTCCCCAGCGCACTCGGACCCAGCCTGGCTTGCTCTCCAATCGCTCGACACGCGCCCCCTCAGGAAGCGGCGACACATGTGGCAGCGTGAGTCCTCGTTCATCGGCGGGACGTGCAGCGGGGACCACCACCACGCCTTCTTCGACATGAAGCCGCAGGTCCCGCGCCCCAAGGGCCATCGCCGACGCCGACAGCAACACCAATAACGCCACCAGCACCACAACGGACGCGCCAACTCTAAGACGACGCAGCTTGGCGCCATCCCTTACGAATAACCCTAACCCCACGAGCAGCGACCCGGTCAACGCAAGACCGCACCAGGCGGACTCGGGAAGCAGCTCCACAAGAGATCGAAACAGCGGTGGAGACGGCTCCATCTCGATCGCTTCTCCGGCTCGGGCCCGACGACGTGCCACCTCCGCACGCACCACCCCAAGGGCTAGGATCGCATCCCCCGTCAACGCAGCGTCCGTCGACAACACCCGCGCCTCTTCGAACCCGTGTGCGGCGCGTCCCAGATCCCCAGATACCTCGGCTCCCAGGCGGACCCGAAGCGCATAGGCAAGACCGCGATCGTAGCTCTCTGCCGCATCGAGCGACCCCTGATCGGCCAACGCCTCGAACCCCGCGATCGCCTCGGCAGCCCGCCCGTCGCGGAGCGCATCGCGAGCTGACGCAAACAGCGCCTCCTCGGTCACTCGGCGCTCCCTTTCCTCACGCTCCGCGCCTGCCGCGCCATCGCCGTCATCGCCTTCTCCGCACGTTCCCAGCGGTCTCGTACGGCGCTCCGCTCCAAGGCGCCTCCTGAAAACCGCGCGTCCAGCGACTCTCGCAGAATCCCCTGAACCGCTTCGGCCACCTCCGATGCACACCCGCTGGCCCTAAGCTTGGCTGCGATCTGATCGCCTAGCGCCCCGCGAATGTTCACCCCCAAAAACACAACGCTCGCACTCTCGAGCGCTCGCACCACTGACGCGTCCGCGTCGCCCAGGTCTCCCTTGACGCAGGCGCTCTTCGCCGCGGAACGCCGACGCGATAGCTCGCGAAGCGGTGACTCTGCACGTTCCAGCCAACGTCGACGGACCCCTCGGACCGCCGTCCGTCCCCCCGCAAACACCGCAAACGCCATCGGCGACGCTCCAAGACCAAACCAAAACCACGGGGCATCGGTCCATTGTCGCCCCGCCGTAGGAACCCCGGCGCGTTGGGCACGAAGTGGCGGCAACCCTTCGAGCAGCTCCGGCCCACGTTCGGCTCGCTTTCCAGGGACCGCACGCACATGCACCTTGCCAAGGGGCGCCCGCGCCGTGCCGTAAACGCGGTCGTCTGGATCCCAATAGGACAGCGCAAGCTCTCCGAGGTCCATGTCGCCAGGCTTGTTCACCCGCACGACGAACGCAAAGTTGCGCTCGCCTCCGTAACGCCCATCGGGCAACGCCCTAAGCTTGCTCGTCACCTGTGGCTCCAGCCAATCCACCCCAGCACGGCTTGGAGGCACAAGCACCGAGGGGAGATTGCCCGTGCCCGTCAGCTTTGCGGTCACTGCGACAGCACCGCCTTCCTCGATGTCCTTTGGCGCGACCTCGGCGGAAATCTCGAGCTTGCCCACGTCTCCGACTCCATACCCGGGGGGTCGTCCCGCCATCGGAGGCTCGGTTACGAAGACTTTCAAGGTCTCACTCGTGCGTCGAGGGTCGTGCGTCGAACGAGGTTTGGCGAGCGTCAGCGCCATCGGCCCCACCGTGAGCTCTCCCGCCTTCAAGGGGAAAAGCGCCCACTTGCGTACGAGACGCACGCTCCATGGCCTCCCCCCTACCGACCCAAATCCCAGTGGCTTGGTGTTCGTTTCGTCCTCGAGAAGCGACTTGCGGACAAAGTCGCTCGCACTCGCCTCGTGCACGTCCGTGAGCTCCACAGTCGTACCGTCCACGTAAATCAACACGGTAAACGTCACCTGTTCGCCCACCACGGCCTGTGCCTTGTCGAGCATCGCGTGAAGAAACGCCGTGCGTCCCCTCGGAGCCTCGAGGGCCAGCGATGGCTCCGTCGGGACCACCGGCTCCTGTGGCTCGTCAACGTCAGGACCAAACCCTTTCCATGGGTCGAACGGCGAGAACGGAAACATCGGGGCAGGAGGAGTCCCCCAAAGACGCGGCGGAGCATGACCCGCAGGCACGACGCGCACGTTGACCGTGCGTCCTGCAAACCGCTCGGCCCCTAGTGCCACACTCGGAGGTCCCAACACGAAGGTGCCCGGTTGACGCGCCTCGATCATCCAGGTGGCCGTAAGCCCGCGACGGTCCTGACGTACCCCGTTGATGATCGAAATGGAGGTCACTGGCGAAAGCGTTCGACCGCGTACCGTGAACCCTCGAAGGGCTCCAGGGTCCGGGTCCGTGGGCATCTCGTCGGTGCTCGTCGCCTGCAGACTAAACCGGATCGAGTCGCCGACTTCCACGGTGTCGTCGCTGACCGACACCCGCAGGTCGGGGCGACTCTGTGCGGCCACCGAGCTTGACGCGAGAAGCACCGCTGCGACGAGCCCAGACCTCACCCCCCACCCCCCTCTCCCTCGACATCCTCCTTGCCCATACGGGCAAGGACGATCGTCTTCGAGCGAGGGGG
>CAITRH010000309.1 GCA_903894755.1 uncultured delta proteobacterium | reverse complement strand
TCCTCGTCCTCGTCCCCCTCTTCTGCAACGGTGGCTCGGTACGACGCCCCTTGAGCAACAGGCACCACCACTTCCAACTTGGCCCTGCGGAGACGACACATGGGTTCGCTGGCAATGCCAGGTTCGAGCTCGAGGAGCGCTTCGTAGACCCGTCCAAGGTCTTCGACGTCCAAGGCGCCGTAGTGCACGCGCTCCCGGCCTGCGTCGGCTCCACGGGAGGTCTTCTTGGGGGTCCAGAGCAGCGCATCAAGAAGGTGTGCCACCGCCTGTTCGCTCCAGTGGAGCGTGTCGAGTTTTGTCGTAGCCTCTTTGCCAAAGAGCATGCCGCCCAAAGGACTCACATGGAGCTCGTTGGACATCAGCCCATGGGAGAACAGTCGGAAGAGCGCACGCAGACTGTAAGCCAAGAACTCGCCGGTTTCGGCACCACGGTCGCGGACCTTCTCGACGATGGGAGCGAGCGCTGTGCTCGGGGAGAAGGAGTTTCGCCAGAGCGAGCTGGAGGCAAAGCTGAAAGCGCGGGCAGGATCCGGGGAGGTCTCCAACTTGAGGATAAACAGCAGCCTATAGACAAGAACCAGCCCCTCGCGCCACAGCTCCTTGGCCGCCTCGTCGTCTGCGCTCCATTGGTTGCGGAGCTCGCGGTTGGCAGGGTCGTCGAGCAGCCCCTGGATGAACGTCTCGACAGCACGACGTGCCTGCTCTCTCAGCTTCTTGGTGACCGTCGATTGCGACAGACGAGCCTCGTTCAGGAGCTCGGCGATCACCCCGGCTGCACTGGGCTGACAGAGCGCGCGGAGCAAACGGAAGGAATCTGGGAGCTCTCGGGCAGCACGCCAGCCGCCGGAGCGATCCAGGCGAATGCCGATGTGACTGTCCCGTCCCGAGGGATCGGAGAGCAGCATACGAAGCTCAAGACCGTCCGTAAGCAATCCAACGCGCTCACCTTTGGCGAGCAGAACACGCTGGGCAACAAGGCCAGGACTGAAGCGATAGGCACGTCCACGCTTGTTGGGCGCGTCGAGATCCGTCCCCACAGGGTAGACCCAGGCACGCAAGTGCGGCGCGTCGGTCTCGCCTTGGGACGGTGCAATGCGCAGAAGATAGCCGCCAGCTTCCTGCCCCTCGCGGGTGGTCGCAGGGTCGGCCTTGTCGAGGAGCTGCCATCCAAGACGCTCCACGAGCGGCTCCAAGACATGGTGGAGGACCCGCTGTTCCAGCCCCTGCTCCCCGAGCGAGCGAAGCTTGTTGCGGTACGCCTGCCAGCTCTCCTGGAGCGTTTTGTCGCCAGTGGACTTGCCCAAGAGTTTTTTCTTGGTGAGCAGCTCTTCGAGCCGGTACTTCACAAAGGGCTCGGGCATGGCGGGCCCAGCAAAGGTGCAGTCGCGCAGGTCGAGGCTCATAACTGGACTCCCTGGGGCACAACCATGAGCAGCCCCAACGTCGCGGGTGGCATCGTGACTGTGTGCTGTCGTCCTTCAAGCTTGTCCAGTCGTGTACGCAGAAGCGCAAGGACCCCCGCGGCTTCCTGGCGTCGTGGCGGCGGCATCGTCGGCTCCGTGGCAACTCCCGCCAGTCGCTCGGTGGCTCCCCTCGCCGTACGCCAGGTTGCAGTCGACATGTCCATCCCGAGTTCCAGCTGCGTCTGCCTGGGGCCGCAGATCTCGTCGGCACGTCCATCGGCCCAGCGTTCCAGCTCCAGCCGCTCGGCCGCAAGCTCGGTCCGTTGCGTTGCCATGAACGTCTCCGCAAGGACCTCGAAGGCTCCCCTTGCTGCAGCTCGGGCCTGCTCCTCGCGCACCGCAGCCCAGGAAACAAAGTGCTTCTCCCAAACTCCTGACGTAGCAACTGCGCACTCGCGACGCGCGAGAGCGGTCCACTGTTCCGGGGAGGTCATCACCACAGGCTCGCCATCGGGCTTGATGGATACAGCCAGCACACGTTCGAGCTCCCGGCCGGCCTCGCTGCGGACCGTGCACAAAAACGTGTAAACAAGCGCTGGCCCGTCCCCCGAGACTGCCGTGATGCGTCGGTCCAATGTTGCAGCGCCGTCCCCCAGCGGAATGTTGCGGACCCGATCGAGCGCACGGCGCACGATTGGATGGGCACGTCCAAGGAAACCCACTGGACGTTCCTCCTTGTCGACCAACAGCGCAGCATTGGTGGTGACCCGAAGGGTTGCTGTCTCCGGTTCCCATCCTGGAAGGCCCTCGAGTCCATGAACCCAGGACGGCGGCAGCTTGAGCAGCAGCACGTCGCCGTCTCTTTCCACGGTCATCTTGGTCTCCGTTTCCAGTGCGTCGCAGACGAAGCGGACCAGATCTCCTGCGCCAAGGGCGGTCCCAGTACGCAGAGCCTCGGTGGCCTCCTGCAGGCGCGTCGTCTCCGAATTCAGGCCCGCGTCGCCAAGCCAAGCGTGGGTCTTTGCGGACTTCTCGAAGCCTCCAATCGCATTTTCGATCTCGGACAGCAGGTCCTTGTAGGCGGGTTGGCTGACGTCATCATGATCGCTCTGGAAGACGCTGTCGGAGCCCGGCTCTCGCTTGAAGAGGTGCGAGTCCTCGTCGCCAAGCCCCTCGAGGAGCCGCTCGGTGGCTCGCTGGTCCTCACGGACTACAAGGCCCAGTGTATTGGGGACAAATGTAAGCCGGGCCCGCTGCCGCTCGTATTTGGCTACGAGACGGAGCAATATGCGCTCTTCGAAGGTGCCTGCCAGGTACAGGTAGCGGACCTGCGGTTCTCGGGTCTGGCCGTATCTGTCGATGCGGCCGTTGCGCTGTTCGAGGCGATTGGGGTTGTAGGGGAGCTCCAGGTGCAGCAGGTGGTGGCATCGCTCTTGGAGGTTCAGTCCTTCGGCAGTTGCATCGGTGCTCACCAGGATCAGGCCATCTTCCGACTGGAAGCGAGCGGTCACGACAAGGCGTGTCTTTTCCGGGTCCTCACCTTGGATCGCCAGGACTGCGCCAGCGAGCGTGTGGTTCTTGATAGCGGCCTTGAGTCCGTCGACCAAGGCGGCCTGGCTGTCGGTGTACTCGGTGTAGACCAAAATATTGGCATTGGGCTCGTGGGCACGGATCTCCTGGGCCTCTTCGATGAGACGTTGCACCTTTGGGTCTTCGGTCCCTTCGCAGAGCTCGACGAGCGTTTCAAGGGCTTGCAAGGTACTGTCGCGAGCCTTCTGTCTGGTTTTTTCCCGACGCGTCTCTCGTTTCAGTCCTGCGACAAGCTCATCGAGCTGGTCGGCGAGCCCCTCGGGCTGCGCGTTCATCAGGTGAGCTGCCATATCCTCGGCTTCGAGCAATGCTTGGTCTGCTTCTTCCTCCGCTGACAGAGCGCCGTACCGTTCGACGCGGCGTTGGTAGTCGGCAAGGGACCGCAGGCGTTGTTTCCTGGCCTCCTCGTCTTCGAGGCCCCGGGTGACAAGGTCGCTGTAGCGCTCTGCGATCGCACGGAGCGTCGATTGGCAGGCACGCACACTGGATACGGAGCGTTTGAGGAGCGAGACGAACGCCAAGACGTCTCCGAAGCGTCGCTTGCGCACGGCCTCTTTGAGCCTTGGGGCTACAAGGGCGAGGAGTCCTTTTTGGAGCGCGGCAAACCTTGGATGCAACTCGCTCGAGAAGACCACAGGTCGCGGGGTGACGATGCGCTTTTTGAAGAGCTCCTCTCCTGTCTTGGGATCCTTGATGTGGTGTTTGAGCCTGCGGACAATGTGCCTCTTGTACGCATTGCCACGGATAGTTCCCCTTCCATCCACAAGACTCGGGTCGAGCAGCTCGAGGAGCGAAGCGAAGTGGGGGTCGTACCCGTCGTGCGGCGTTGCGGTCAAAAGGAGGAGGCCATCGGTTTGGCGTGCCAGGACCTCGGCCAACCGTCTGCGTCGCGAGTCCTCGCCGTCTCCAGTCACTCCGAGGGAGACGCAGTGGTGGGCCTCATCGATGATGACGAGGTCCCAGGTTGCACGTTCGAGATCGAGGAGGACCTTTTCTTGTTTAGCGAAGTCGATCGAGAGGAGACACATGCCAAGGTGGTCGAAGGGGTTGGCACCGAGGACCAGTTCCCGTCGCTTCTCTTGCAGCGCGCCCCAGTCGCGGACAGCGTCGAAGCGCAGGCCGAAGCGGAGGCTCATCTCGTTGTGCCACTGCTGCAGGAGGGGCCCAGCAGGGGAGACAATGAGGACACGATGGGCGCGACGGCGTGCAATGAGCTCGGCGATGATGAGGCCAGCTTCGATGGTCTTGCCGAGACCAACGCCATCGGCAAGAAGGAGTCTGGGACGGGTCATGGAGAGGGCGCGCATGACGGGGACCAGTTGGTAGGGGGCGATATTGAGGCGTCCAGGTTGGACTGCAAGGAGTGCGGCGGGGCCGAGGGCCTGTTCGAGGAGGAAGGCTTCGTGGAAGAGGAGCCATTCTTTGAGGCGGCCGGCCTTTTTGGGGTTGAGGCCCGTGGTGAGGGGGTCGATACGCTCGAAGGGGGACAGCAAGTCGATCTCGTCACCGCGGAGGTCGGAGGCCGTACAGCGGAGGCGGTAACGGAGCTCCTGGCCGGCGGGCTGGACGTGGACGACCTCCCAGGTGAGGCCTCGGGCCTTGACGGTGGTGCCGGGGAGGAGGGTTTCGCGGATAAGGACTCGGTTGGTGGAGAGGGAGGCTGTCATTTTTTGCGAGGGGCTGTGGAGGGTCTAATCCGAGCCTACCTGGAAGGCGGCGATTTTTCTTGATGTTCTTATGGTTTAGACGGGCGCGAGCGGCAATGTGGAGCTTGCAGGTTTCGGT
This sequence comes from uncultured delta proteobacterium, assembly GCA_903894755.1. GTDB lineage: Bacteria > Myxococcota_A > Polyangia > Polyangiales > Polyangiaceae > CAITRH01. The sequence goes on along the minus strand of CAITRH010000309.1, from coordinate 1,460 downwards.
GTAATTCGGGGAGTAGCGGTCTCTTCGGGAGGTTGCGCGACGCATGGCGAGGAGATCGCGACGCATGGCGAGGAGATCGTGACGCATGCCGAGAGGATCGCGACGCATGCCGAGAGGATCGTGACGCATGCCGAGAGGATCGTGACGCATGCCGAGAGGATCGCGACGCACCTCGAGAGGATCGTGACGCATGGCGAGAGGATCGCGACGCATGCCGAGAGGATCGTGACGCACCTCGAGAGGATCGTGACGCATGCCGAGGGGATCGTGACGCTCGTCTCGACGATCGCGACGCACCTCGCGAGGATCGTGACGCTACTCGAGAGGATCGCGACGCTACTCGAGGGGATCGCGACGCGCCTCGAGGGGATCGCGACGCTCGTCTCGACGATCATCACGATCGTCGAGACGAGCGCCACGATCTCCGAGGCATGCGTGACGATCTCCGAGGCGCGCGTTGCGATCATTGATCCGAGGGTGACTTGGGGGGTGCAAACGGACAGAAGAGGGCGGGATCCAGTCAAACCAACATCGAGAACCGCAGGTGTCGGCTCCCGATAGGGCTTTGTTCAATCTAAGTGGAGCGTCACGCTCTGGCCGAACTCGCCCTTCCCGCTCCGGGTGAGCACACGGAACCTGAAGAAGTAGGTGGTGTTTGGCGTAAGGTTGGTCACGCTCGTGTTGGCTTGCGCGGTCTCGGGCATGTCGTGCCACTGGACATTGTCAAGCGAGAACTGCCAGAAGTAGGCAATTGCGCCCGCAATGGCGCGAGCCCTGAGAAGCGCCGATCCAGGCGTCTCGCCCGTTGTGGCTTCAAATTCGGGCTTGTGATAGGTCGAGGCCTGCCGCTCGGTCAGCAAGGCACTATGAATGATCGCATGGGCGTCCTTCGGGTTCGCGTCCGCAACGAGCTGCACATACTGCCTAAGCTGTTCGAGGTCGTATTCGACCTTGTCTCTTGCGGTGTTGCGTGCATCCACGGCTCCGGCTGCACGGGTCTTCGCAATCTTCTCCGCCGCCTCGAGCGCGTCGACGTCGGCGCTGATCGTGGCAAGAGGCGGATTCGGATTCGAAAACCAGGAATTGTTGGTCATGGCTGCGATGATGGCGCGCACGAAGAGGATCAGCGCGGCCACGGTCGTAGGCTCGTTCGATAAAGTGACGTAAACACGCGGCATAGGTGGGACTCCTGTGTTGACTGTGAGGAAAGCGTGAGGTTACCCGATAAACGTTGCGAGCAAGGCGAGATTGAACGTCGCGCGAGGGCAAACTGACATGGCCGGTTTCGAGCTCCTGAACCCCAAAGGACTCTGGCTTCTTACAGCCCTCGTTCCATTGGTCGTGTTCTACATCCTCAAGATCCGACGGCAGCAGGTGCGCATAGGATCGACCTGGCTCTGGGCCGCGTCCCAACGCGATCTACTCGCCAAGCAGCCGTTCAAGAGGCTCATCGCCGAGGT
>CAITRH010000308.1 GCA_903894755.1 uncultured delta proteobacterium | reverse complement strand
CTCCATGAACTGGAACACCTACGCCAAGCGCCCGTTTGGTGGTCCAGAGCAGGTCATCAAGTACCTTGGACGCTACACCCATCGGGTGGGTATTTCCAACCATCGTCTCGAATCAATGGACAGTGCAGGAAACGTGACCTTCCGGACCAAGTGCGGACAGAAGGTGACGCTCACGGCTGATGCTTTCCTCGGACGTTTCCTGCAGCACGTGCTTCCCGACCGTTTCGTCAAGATCCGTCACTACGGTCTGCTGGCGCCGGCGAACGTTGGCACGAAGTTGGTGCGAGCGCGCGCATTGCTTTCCGCACTAGCGCCGACTCCATCCGCGCCATCCCCGGCACCTGCTTCCGACCCGGTCGAGTCATTGGCAACGCTGTGTCCAAAGTGTGGTGCCTTGATGCGACCCGAGCCAGCCTATCTTGCCAACATCGACGGTCAGTCGTCCGCGGGGGCCGCCATGATGCCATTGGGCGCTTGCACTGGGACCAGGGCGCGATCTGCTGGCACCGCCGTTGGATACGTCTGTCTACGCCTGCCTAGAGCCCTGCTGTCGGCTGACAAACGTGCGTGTCGGTCAGTGGAACACGGTACTTTGAGGTCCTGCCGCGTCGGCAAATGGACCCATGCCACCTGGTTTGGGCCCTTCGAGGTTTCGGCAATGGGGTCTTGCGAGGGACTGTCAGCGCCTTCTTCCCCATAGCAGGAGACCTGAACCGTCTCGCTAGTCGCGTACCAGCTCCGCCCAAATAACGATTGCGCGACTGCGCCGCGACCGGCGTTGACGCAGTGCGCAACCTTTGACGCAGCGCACTCATGCAATCGCCTGTATCTTATGCCCCCGCCTCCTCTCCCGGGGTGAGCGTCCGGGGAAAATCCAAAAACGCCGAGGATCTCGGCTGTTGTGTTCAATTTTGCATTAAAGGTGCAATTTCCCTCTAGAGAGACGGACGGGGGTGAGGGCCAAAGTCAAACCACTGCGTAGGATGGGCCCGAATGAAATCGGTCAACGTGTCCGCCATCGCTTGTGCCGCGACCTGAATGTCCGCGTCCTGCGCTCTCCGACCGAGTGCAACGGGACATCGAATGTCTGCCATATATCGACGATACCCAAGACGCGCCGCAAACACCGGCACCAGGGGAGCACCAGAGAGCTGTGCAAGGCGAAGGGGTCCCTCAGGCATTGCAAAAGGCTGATCAAAGAGGCGAACCGTACGGGCGCGGCTGCCAGGAGCCGCACGATCGATTTGCAATGCCACCAAACCTCCATTGCGCAAATGCCTAAGCAGCGGCAGCGACGCCAAAGGATCGTGCATGTGGGCTACCAAGATCCCCATAGCCTTGCGGGCCTCGTCGTGAATCAGCCTCGCAGCATCGTCCCGCTCCCGTTCCATCACCACTAACAACGCGCACCCATGGTCCCGAAGAAGCCTTGGACCAATCAGCTCCCAGCCCGCCGTATGCGCTGTCACCAATACCGCACCTCGTCCTGCCTCCAGGACCGCTCGCAGATGCTCCATCCCAAGCACCACCGGTGTCGTCGCAAGCTCCTGCCTCCTGCCCTGAGACAGCACGTCCGTCAGACTCGCCGCATAACAGGTGAAGGTCCTCACAATGTCCCAACTGTCGGCCAGGAACGACGAGGGCCCGCGCACCCGATGCAGGTTTCTTCGCACCGCACGCCTGGCGCTCGGGACCAATAGGGCCGCGAGCAGCCCGAAAAGAGCCGGAGCGTACCGCACAAACCATTCAGGAAACCAGCGTGCTCCAAGCCTTGCGAGCCTCCGCCAAAACACCCCGTCGTGCGATAAGCCAGACATGCGTCCAGATTACCCGGTCCGTCCCCTCATGAAACTCGCATTTCGCTGTTCAGGTGTGATGATGTTGGTGTAAGCGTTGCTCGGGAAGGAATGGAGGGCTCTGCGGTGAAGGAAACGAGCGCTTGCCTGTTTCCAGGTCCACAAAGGGTGGTTTGGTACGCACCCAACCGTCAACCATGTAGAGGGCTGCTCGAAGCGAAGGCTTGGTGACGGTCAGGCTAGCTCGAGGCGGAAATCCGATCGTCTTGAAGACGGCAGCTAAAGCACGTCCAGATCGAGCCCCGCCATTTCTGCCAGACGAGGCACCGCAGGCCAAAACGGAGCATGGCGGGAATGGCGGGTTTCGAGATGTGCG
>CAITRH010000307.1 GCA_903894755.1 uncultured delta proteobacterium | reverse complement strand
GGAGGATGTCGAGGGAGAGGGGGTTGGGGGTGAGGTCTGCGCGAAATTGAGGCGCGGGAAGCGGGCCTTTGCTCGTAACGCCCCTTGCCCTGTTTCCATCGCCGGACTAGGTTCGCCCCGTTTCAAAATCTTTCATCGAGGTGACACTGCCCATGAATCCGCTCGAGGGTATTCGCTCGATCCGGGAACTCCCCATCGAGAACAAAAAGCTTTTCGTTCGCGTCGACTTCAATGTCCCGCTCGACAACGGGAAAATTACCGATGACTCCCGCATTCGGGAGGCCCTTCCAACGCTCAAACACGCCCTGGAACGAGGAGCCCGCCTCATCGTCGCCAGCCACTTGGGACGTCCCAAGCCCGGCAAAGACAACCGTAAACTCAGCATGGTCCCTTGCGGCCTTCGTCTCGCCGAGCTCCTCGCCACCGAGGTCATCGTCCCCGAAGACTGCGTCGGCGACGGTCCCAAAAAAGTGATCCTCGACCTTCGCCCTGGTCAGGTCTGTCTCCTCGAAAACCTCCGGTTCCATCCCGAAGAAGAGAAAAACGACGAGGCCTTCTCCAAGCAGCTCGCCGAGCACGCCGAGGTCTACGTCGACGACGCCTTCGGATGTGTCCACCGCGCCCACGCCAGTGTCCACGGCATGGCCAAACTCTTTCACGACCGCGGTTGCGGCTTCCTCCTCGAAAAAGAGATCGCCGCCCTAGGCAAGCTCGTGACAGCCCCCGACAGGCCCTATGTCGCCGTGCTCGGTGGAGCCAAAGTCTCCGACAAGATCGCCGTGGTCGACTCGCTCCTCCTGCAGGTCACCACGCTCATCATCGGCGGCGCCATGGCCAATACGTTCCTCGCCGCTCAGGGCCACGACATGAAGAAGTCCCTGGTGGAAACCGATAAGCTTCCTCTCGCCCGTTCGATCCTCGAAAAGGCCTTGGCCAAAGGGATCCACGTGGCCCTTCCTCTCGACCTCGTCGTCGCGGCAGCACTCGATGCAGCCGAGGGGACCATCGTCGAAGTCAATGCAGTTCCCGACGGCCAGATGGCACTCGACATCGGTCCCAAGAGCGTTGCCGATTTCGCCAAGCGTTTTGCCGACGCCAAGACCGTGTTCTGGAACGGTCCCATGGGGCTTTTCGAGAAGGCGCCGTTCTCGGCGGGGACCTTCGGAGTTGCCAGGGCACTGGCGGCCTCGAAAGCCTTCACGGTGGTAGGTGGTGGAGACAGCGCGGCGGCGGTCAACATTGCGGGCGAGGGGATCGCCAAAGCGATGGGGCACATTTCGACGGGTGGGGGAGCCTCTCTCGAGCTCATCGAGGGGAAAAAACTTCCTGGGATCGAGGTACTTAGAGCATGAACTCAATTCGTAGGCCCCTGATTGCGGGCAACTGGAAACTGTTTCACGGCGGCCTTTCGGCCACGCCCCTTGCGCAAGCTGTGGTGGCGATCTCGCGCGAGCTCGATGCTGTCGACTTGGTGCTGTGTCCTCCTTTCACGGCGTTGCCACTGGTGGCGATTGCCTGCCATAACTCGCGGGTCCAGGTGGGGGGCCAGAATTTGTATCCAAAGGACCAGGGGGCTTTTACCGGTGAGGTGAGCGCTCCGATGCTTCGCGACGTGGGATGCAAGTGGGTCATTGTTGGCCACAGCGAGCGTCGTCAGCTCTTCGGAGAGACCGACGTAGGGGTGCGAGAAAAGACGGTCGCGGCCCTTGCGGGGGGGCTTATCCCCATTGTGTGCGTAGGAGAGACCTTAGCGGAGCGGGAGGCGGGCAAGACGCTGCAAGTTGTGGAGCGTCAGGTGCGAGCCTTTCTCGACGTGCTGGCAGGACACTCTGTTGCCATCGCCTACGAGCCGGTGTGGGCGATCGGCACTGGCAAGAACGCGGGACCTGCCGAAGCCGAGGAGGTCCATGCGGCCATTCGAAGTTGGCTTGGTGACCTTGCCGACCGGACCCGTATTCTTTACGGCGGCTCCGTGAAACCCGACAACGCAGCGGCACTTCTTGGCTGCGCGAATGTCGACGGAGCGCTGGTGGGTGGTGCGAGTTTGGACGCGGCCTCGTTCGGAGGGATCGCCCGGGCCGCACAAGGATAAGCGCAAGGCCATGTATATCTTTTTTGCCATTCTCCATGTCTTCGTGTGTCTGTTTCTGATGTTCGTGGTCCTTTTGCAGCAGGGAAAGGGCGGAGGCATGGGGGCGGCGTTCGGGGGGGCGGCGACGGCGCAGGTGTTTGGCGGACGGGGGGCGGGCAATCTGCTCACACGGGCCACGGCGGTCTGCGCCTTTACCTTCATGGTGACGAGTGTGTCGCTCGCGTACATGTCTTCCTCGGGCGACCGTTCGCTCCGCGACAAGGTAGCGGCCGAAAAGAAGAGCAAAGGCACCGAGGGGGCGCCGCGGGTCAAGCCGCCCAAGCTCGAAAACAAGGCGCCTGAAAAGCCCGCATCCAGCGCTCCCTAACCTTGTCGAATCTTTGTGCGCGGTCCGATGCCGCGGCGGTGCTGGCCCTTGCCATCGCAAAAGCCGTCGTAGGACTGGCGGTCTTCCACTTCGGGTTTTCCCACGTCTCCGACGATGACTTTGCGCGGACTGTGATCGCGCAGTCCTTCGCACACGCGCCACGTCTCGACCCATCCGGCACGAGTTGGCTACCGTTCCCGTTTTGGCTGAACGGGGGGTTGATGATGCTGTTTGGCCGCACGCTGACCATGGCGCGGCTGCTGGCGTTTGCGTTGGGGGTGGTGTCGATTGCGCCGCCCTTCTTGGCGCTCCGGCTCGTGGGGATGACCCGGTGGGTGGCGTGTTTAGCGACGGCGTTGGCGATGGCGTCACCGTGGAATGCGTGGCTGGCGGTCGCGACGGTCCCGGAGGCGTGGACCGGCGCCTTGGTAGCGAGCGCGGTGCTTCTGGCTGGGGAGCCGTCGCGCTGTTTGTGGGCGCGCTGTTTGTGGGCCTCGGCGGCGCTTCTGGTGGCCTGTTTGTCGAGGTACGAGGCGTGGCCTGTGGCGGCGGTGGTTGCGTCGGCGTGGCTGGTGCAGCGGGATCGTCGGTCCTTGGTGGCAGCGGGCGTGGCGTGTGCGGGGCCGCTCCTTTGGATGTTCTGGAATGCGCATGCACACGGGAGTGCGACGCATTTTCTCGATCGGGTGGCGTCATTTCGGCGTGCGAGCCAGGGGGTGGAGCCCGTGTTCGACCGGGTGTTGCATGTTCCCACTGCGGTGGTGGGGGTTGCGGGAGGGCTTCTTTGGCTTGCGGGGGCGGGGATATTCGGCCTGGCAGACACGAAGTTTCGGGAGCGGTGGCGTCTTCCGGCGGTTGCCACTGTAGGGCTCCTTGCGTTCTTGATTGCGGGCCAGGTGAGCGATGGTGCCCCCACGCATCATCCAGAGCGGGCCTTGGTGGTGCTCTTATGGCTGCTGCCTGCGTTTGGCCTGGATGGGGCCGGGGTGTTGTGGCGACGGCTGTTGTGGGGGAGTCCGCGTCGTGAGGGGATGCTGGTGGGGACCGCGATGATGGGACTGGTGTTGTGGGGGGTGCAAGTTGTGGAGCAGTGGCGCGAGCCTCCTGGGGCGACCTTCGCGGAGCGTCGGGAGGAGCAGATCGCGCTGGGGGCAGCGCTGCGGGGCGAGCCGTCGTTGGTGGTAGCGCCGTGTGCATTCGAGCATTTTGCGTTGATCGCGTCCTTTGGGGCTCCGGAGCGGGTGCTCATTGGGGGACAGAGGACGCCGCAGACCCCGGAGTGTCCAGCGGTGTGGAAGGGACTCCGGGGCTTTTCCCCGGTGAGGGCTCCCTAAGCGCGGGGGCGTCAGAATTCCCACACGAGGCCGAACGCCCACCCGTTCGACCCCACTCGGAGCATGTCCTTCTTGCCAAATCCGCTGAGGTCTGAAGAGTAGTACTCGATAAACAAGTACGTGTGGTTGATCCCTAACATGTTGTCGAGATTTCTCGCGGTGTACTCGTCAAATGCGTTCAGGTGCAACATCAGACCGCCCGCCATGTGCGGCCCCCAGGACATCCCCTTCGCAACAACACCGTCCACCATGCTGGTCCCAGTGGCCGTGTAACTTCGCCACAGCGCAAACCCCATTCCTACTTTTGCGTAAGGCACGAAAGGAATCCCCAGGGCACGTGGGAACACGTCCGCCCGAAGTACGGCAACACCAAACATGGGAAAGATGTCTAGACTTGTGTTTTCCGACGAATAGATCTGACTGCCCCGCGGTACGACCAACTTGGCTTGCGCCGACATGGTGGTGTACCCCACACAAGCGCCAAGGCCGAGCGTGCCAAGATAAGGGACACGCAAGGCTTGCCAGTCAAACTCTAGACCCACCGCAATGCGGGCGCTGTCTCCGAAGACGTTGGCGTAAGGTTTCTGGCCTCCCAACACAGGGTCGCTGTCGATCTTGGGACTGTAGAAAGCGAACCGCAGCTCCGCGGCAAAGCGCTGCGGTGACTCAAACCGATTGGAGCGCGTCAGCCGATCTTGAGCGTCCGCTTGGTGCGCCCCCAACAACAACCCGAGTGTCCAAACACTTGCCCCAAGCCACCGAAGTAACTTCATCGGGCCCTCCGACGACGTACCAAACCAAACGTTGCACCGGCTAACACCAAGAGCCCAATGGGGACGTCCGCAGGAAGTCCCACCCCTTCCAGTGCACATCCCCCCGCTAGACCTCCAGCATCACGGTATACCTTCCAAAAACTAACCACTGCTCCAGGCATCTCACACGTTGGAGCCGATATCGGCCCCGCATTGTCAAGCACATCGTAGGCCGCTATCGCGATCGTGTACATCACGTTGTTTTTGAGTCCACCCAGGCGCATCTCCGCCTGCGTTCGATCCGCGGACCCGCAAATGTACTTGGGGTCGATGCTCGCCTGGTCGACTCCACTAAGAAGCACCCTGGACGGACATCCGGAACCCACTACCGACGAGTCCACTGCGTTCATTCCGATCCAATAGCAACCGGAGTCCACCGACGCGTCGCTGGCGCCATCCTCCACGGAGCTGTCGGCTAGGGTCACGCCCGTGTCAGGACACACCAGTGTCATGGTCGCATCGGTGGAGCCTGTTTGAGCGTCGGTGGTGACCACGGAAGCATCCACCCCCTCTTGGCCAGGAGGAGGATCGCAGTAGACCCTGAATCCAAGCATGTTGGGATCGCTGACGGTGGGCCAGGAAATGAGAAGCGCAGTGTCTTCGACCCCCGCGGAGGGGGCCCCGGGGGCGTCCGGCCCCCTGGTCGACACCGGAACATTGTACACCGCCGACGTGGCCCCGCTGAGCGCATTGAGCGCTCCATCGAGCCAAACAAAGTAGACCCCAACGTTGGTCGCCCCCGCGGTGGTCTGCCGACTGCACACCGTAGACGGGGCAGGTGTGTACGTTGGGGCCGGCCCGCTGTCGAGAATCCGACTCACGATGTCCTGTGCGCGAATGTCCACCGAGATGTTTGCCTGCAGTCCGATCGATTGCGCAAGCACTGGCCAGCACTTCGCGGTCTGCGACTGACGGTTTTCATTGACCCTGCAATCCAAGGTGCCTGCCCACGCCTGAAGCTGCTGCCCCGACGTAAACCCGGTGAGCGTTGCCGAAAACGTCAGACGCAGATCGCTGATGCAGTCGCTGTAATTGATTCCAAGCGGGGTCTTGTTCTGGTCTCGAGGGCTCACCGATGCGCCCGAAGGAAGTGTCCGCGTCGGAGCCAAGCCCCCAGGCTGTAGGTTTATCGTTTGAGCAAACACCGGGGTGGGCCATGCCAACGTCAGAAGCAGCGGAATCGCAGGATAAGGAGCACGCATCGGGAAGTGCCCCCAGCATAGCGTGTGCCACGACGCGATGCCGAGCGATCGACCCAATGGCCGCCCAGGTCTCCGCCTCCCGTGTCCGCTCCGCCCCCTCGATGCGCCAATTTGGCAGGACCAACGCCACATCGCCACAAGGCCAAAAGAGAGGTGACTTCCCCACCGCTCTTTTGGCACAAGGCTCCCCATGCTCTCGTTGATCCCGTCCCACCGAGGACGTCCCTCTGATGACCCCATTTTTTCCCTCAACCGCGACGCCAGCGACCGCTCACGACGCGGCGAAAGCGTCGTAAACGCCACCATCGGCGTGCTTCTCGACGACCACGGCGCCCTCGCCCTTCTGCCCACCGCCTCGAGGATTGTCCGCGAGGTCTCCCCGCTCACCTGGGCCGCCTACGCCCCCATCGCAGGCCCCCCGGACTTCTTGCGCGCAGTGGTCCACGAAGTCCTCGCCACCGAGCCGGAGCTCGAAACCATCGCCGTCGCCGTCGCAACTCCAGGCGGAACCGGCGCGCTCCACCACGCCATCACCTGCACTCTCGAGCCGGGCCAGGCGCTCCTCACCTCCAGCTTCTACTGGGGCCCGTACCACACGATCGCCGACGAGGCCGGGCGACGGGTCGTGACGTTCCGCATGTTCGACGACGCCGGCGCCTTCGACGTCCCAGCCTTCGACCGCGCCCTCGGCGAACGCCTCGACGAGCAGGGACGTGCCCTCGTGTTCCTCAACGACCCCTGCCAAAATCCCACCGGCTACTCCATGACCCCCGAGGACTGGAACGCCGTCGTCGACGTGATCCTCCAT
>CAITRH010000306.1 GCA_903894755.1 uncultured delta proteobacterium | reverse complement strand
GTTAAAACATGTGTATCCACACAATTTATATTCGTGACGTTTCGCAAGATCATTTTTCCGTTCGTGGGCGTCCCTCAGTGCGCGCTCAGTTCATGCCGCAATCCGACCACCTACGGCCTTTGCTTGTGCTATTAAGTGCGCAAGCTTGGAAGCACTTGGTTGGAAGTAGAACGTTTCGAGAGTCTTGATATCACCATGCCCGGAAAAGAGCTTTAGCTGTTCTAGACTGAGCCCGTACTCGTCGTGGATTCTTGATAGAGCCTCCCGGCGACCGTCATGTAGCCTCACATTTTTTAGAGCGGCCATTTCTGCAGCGCGACCAAATGCCTGTGACAAGGAGGCCGCTTTGAAATCGAATATAGGGCCGAACTTCCCGTGGCAATAGGACCGCAGAAGTTCAAGCGCCTCGGGCACGAGCGGAACATCACGGTCGTGAGTCTTTGACTTTTTTTTCTTTCGCATAGAGCCCGGGTTGAGCGGGTCCGGCTCTTGTGGTGCACGAAGCGCGATGGTGCTCGCAAACCAGTCAATGTCTTCGGCCCGCAGAGACACGATTTCAGCGCGGCGAAGGGACGTATAGATGGCCAGCATGATGGCGGTACGCTTTGATGGGCAAGAGACCCGCAGAAGGATTTGGCGCAGTTCTTCGTCACTGATGCGGCGCTTGCGCGGTCCACTCGGCGGTGGCAGGTCGATGGTGACGATGGGGTGGGTCAGTACATAGGCCCCGATGCGTTGGCGGCGTGCGTCGTCGCGATTGACGTATGCGCGCAGGGCTTGGCGAAAGACTTTCAACTCGTGACGGACTGTTCCTGTGCTTGGCAGTATTGTGCAAATAGTTGCCGCCTTTACGACCGGAATTCCGTTCTTTTTACGGCGGCGGTTGGCCTGGTCCAGACGGTTTTTGGTGGCGTATGCGGCGCCATCCGAACGACCCGAGCCCAGCTTGCCGGCCTTTCGTGCATCAATGTATTCCTCAAGCGAAGAAGTTGTAATGGCGGAGATGGGCGTGTCCCCGAAGTAGTCCTTCAGGCGGTTGGCCCGGGATTTGTATCCTGCACTCAGCCTCGTGGCCTCGTTCGCTACGTAGCTGTCAAGCACCTCGTAGACGTGAATTTCGTCCCCAATAGACTTGGAGGCAATGTCACTATGAGCCTTTGTGACAGGTGGTTCAATCAGGTCGTGCAGTCCGAGCTCGACCGCAGTGACACGCGTGAGTTGCTTAGTCGGCAGGCGGCCTTCGCGCTGCAGTTGGGCATGAAGACCTTGTAGGCGTTGCAGTTGCTGGCACCCCCAGATTGAACCTTTGAGCTCATCGTCGAACGTTTCGCTCAGGGTGAAAAATGGATAGACGCGTGCACGCACGCGATATGAGCCTGAACGCTCGACTATGTCGAGACCGTGAATTGTTATTTGTGACACTGACCGCTCCGCAATTAGGAGCTAGGTCTAGGAGTCTGGGCGGCAGAAGTTTTTCAGCGATCCCGTCCCTTGCCATAAGTCACCCAGCGCCGGTTGGGCGATGGTGAGTGTGTCCATCAACACCT
>CAITRH010000305.1 GCA_903894755.1 uncultured delta proteobacterium | reverse complement strand
GTGTCGCGGCTCGGACCCGGTTCGGACGGTTCGGACCTGCGGTTTTCAAGGTAGGTTTGGTTTAGAAGCCGTCCTACACTGTGGTGAAGTCGAGTCCGTGTCCCGCGGCGCGTTACCCCACTTGCGTTAGGTCTTCCCCCACTGTGGCGAAGTCGTGTCCATGTCCTGCGGCGCGCTACCCCACTTGCCGGGAGCCCCCCGGGAGCCCCACCGCAAGCTAAACCAAGCCTATCTTGAAAACCGCAGGTCCGAGCCGGGGTCCGAACCGGGTCCGAACCGCGCCACCCGCGACCCAGGACCCAGTCCTGGGCTGAATTGTGTCGCCCCTTCGGGGCTGACGATCAACACGCGTCTTCATCGGTTGCCCGAGAAGCCCAAGTTTCTCCTTCTATGGGACGGATCACGAGCGTTGATTGGCAGCCCCGAAGGGGCGACACAATTCAGCCCAGGACTGGGTCCTGGGTCGCGGGTGGCGCGGTTCGGACCTGCGGTTTTCAAAATAGGTTTGGTTTAGCTACTACTTATCGACGCTCGTGAGGTGCCGTCGGATGGCGTATTTCGTGAGCTCGGCGATGCTGCGAAGCTCGAGTTTGTTCATGATGGCGCGGCGGTGCGTTTCTACCGTGGGGGGCGCAATTTCAAGCAGCGATGCAATTTCCTTGGAGGTCTTTCCTTCGGCCACGAGTTGGAGCACCTGGCGTTCCCGATCGGTGAGGAGGTCAGCGGGCAGATCGTAGGTGCCCGATTGGAGCGCTTCGACCACCACGCCGCTGATTTCCGGGCTCACGTAGGTTTGGTTGCACCGGATCCTCTCGATGGCGCGAAGAAGCTCCTTTGCGGCCGACCACTTGACCACGTAACCGGCGGCGCCGGCCTTGAGCATGGAAATCACCGACTCCCGGTCCGAATGGGCCGAGAGACAGAGCACCTTGGTTCCGGGCACCTCTCGGATGATGCGCCGGGCCGCGTCGACTCCGTTGAGATCAGGCATGGAGATATCCATGACGACGAGATCGGGACGGAGCCGCAAGGTGAGCTCGAAGGCTTCCAGCCCCGTCAACGCCGTACCCACCACGTCGATTCCGTCGACCTCCATGAGCAACGCTTTGAGGGCATCCAGCATGATCGCGTGATCATCGGCAAGCAAAATTCTCATGGCGCACCCTTCCAGTTGTTTCTGGGCGCCGTTGTGAGCGCTTGCTCACTAGCTCACCTGAAGCCCAAGGGGAACGCCAAATTGGCTCCTCGTGCGTTAGGTCAAGCGTCGACATCATCGTTTTCGGCGCCTCCTGTCCACAATGACGAGGATGTTTCGCGGTCGAACATCCCCTTACACTGACCAGACATCGCTCGGCAGCGCGCCAAGCGGGGCTGTCGTGTGACCACGAGGAATCAACATGGACGAGGGGATCGACGAGGAGGTTTTGAGTGAGTTTGTGGCCGAGAGTCGCGAGCATCTCAGGGCCATGGAACCCGATCTGCTGGCCTTGGAGCGGGGCCAGAGCTCGGTCGACGTGGTCCATCGCGTGTTCCGAGCCGCCCACAACATTAAAGGAGGGGCCGCTCTCCTCGGTCTGGATGCCATCCGGTCCATGGCCCACGCCATGGAAAGCCCCCTCGCGCTGCTCCGGGATGGTCGGCTCATCGTCAAGCCCCCGCTCATGGCGGCGCTCCTGGACGGTCTCGACAGCCTTGGTGCGATGCTGTCGGACGTCGCCCACAGCCAGACGATCCCCTGCGACCGCGAGCTCGAGGCACTGCGTGCGCTGGTCCAAGGGCATCACTCTGCACCACCGGTCCGCATGCCCATCTTGTTGTGTCCGCCCCACGATGTGGCCCAGTTCGCACGGACCCTCGTCATCGATCGGGAACAGCTTTCCGAGCCTGTGCCCCCCACCCCTCTGCCCCCCACCCGACCTTCCCAACGGGTTTTCGAGGCCATGTCCGGGGCGCCCGCCGAGGCCGTCGAGACCCTTCGCGTTCGCGTGGCGCTGCTCACGCAACTCATGAACCTTGCCGGCGAACTTGTCCTCGGTCGAAACCAGCTCCTGCGCGCCCTCAGCGGATTGCATCGCGACATCCCGGGTCTCACTCCCATCCTCCTCAACATCAACCAGGTCACCACCGACCTGCAGGAGGGAATCCTTCAGACCCGCATGCAACCCGTCGGGGCTATCTTCGCCCGTGCTCCCCGTATTGTCCGCGACATTGCAGCGCGGCTCGGCAAATCCATTCATGTCGAGCTCCTAGGGAGCGACGTCGAGCTCGACAAGTCCATTGTCGAGTGCCTCGTCGACCCGCTCACCCATATCCTTCGAAACGCTGCCGACCACGGCATCGAGTCCCCGGCGGAGCGGGTGAAGGCTGGCAAGTCTGCCGAAGCCACCATCGTGCTCCACGCCTATCACCAGGCAGGACAGGTGATCCTTCGCGTGGCTGACGACGGGGCTGGCATCGACGCGAACCGGGTGGTCGAACACGCGATTGCCAAAGGGGTCATCACCCCCTCCAAGGCCAAGGAGCTCTCCGAACGCGAACGCCTCGATCTCATTTTTGCCCCGGGGCTGTCCACCGCACGCACTGTATCGGACATCTCGGGACGCGGCGTGGGCATGGACGTGGTCCGCACCAACGTTGAAAAACTTGGCGGCCATGTGGAGGTCGATACCCATGTGGGTCAGGGAACCACAGTCCTCATGCGGCTTCCTCTCACCCTTGCCATCATCCCTTCCATGATCGTTGGGGTGTGCGGCCAGCGCATGGCGATCCCGCAGACCAGTATCGTCGAGTTTGTCTGGGTGCGCGCTGCTGAAGCCGCCTCACGAGTCGAACGCATTCACGACGCCGAGGTGCTGCGCCTTCGCGACCAGCGCCTTCCTCTTGTACACCTCGCCAAGGTGCTGCGGCTGCCGTCCCCCCCTTCCTGGCAGACCGACTCCAACGTGGTGGTCCTGCGTCTCGGCCCGAACCGCTTCGGACTGGTCGTCGACGAGCTCTTCGACATCGAGGAAATTGTTGTCAAGCCACTCTCGACCTTCGTTCAGGCGTGCAAGTGCTTCTCGGGGGCCACCATACTTGGAGACGGACGGGTGGTGATGATCCTGGACGCGGCCGGGGTGGCGGCGCAGGCCCGTTTGCGTTTTCCCGACCTCGGGCAGGAAGAGGCCCAACGTTTGAAAGAGGAGGCGCGTCGTGCCGAGCTTGCCGCCCTGCGCCGTCGTTCCATCGTGCTCTTCGCCGCAGCGGCCAGCGAGTACTTCGCGGTCGCCCAGGACCGAATCCTGCGCATCGAACGCATCCTCGCCTCGCAGATCCAACGGGTGGGGTCCCGTGAGTTCGTCGAATACCGCGGCGAGGGGCTCCCATTGGTACGTCTTGATAGGCACCTCGAGGTAGAACCCATCGCCTGCGACGCCGAGGAGCTTTTCCTTATTATCCCGAAGGTGGTGCGCGACGGCCGCGGGATCTCGGCAGGTGCAGGTTTGGTTATCTCCAACATTGTTGACGCGCTGGACGTGGAGGTGGACCTTGGTCCCTCTGCGGTTCGCGGCCCTGGAGTGCTGGGTTCCAGTTTCCTTCAAGGCCACGTCACGCTGTTTCTCGAACCTTTGGAGCTCCTGCGGGCGGCGGGAGTGATTGGAGTGGCGGCATGACCCAGTATGCAACGTTCCGCATCGAAGACCTCATGTGCGGTCTGGAGATCTTGGTGGTCCGTGAGATCAACAGGCTCCTCGACATCACGCCGGTCCCACACGCACTGCCGCATGTCCGCGGTCTCATCAACCTGCGGGGTCAGATTGTGACAATCCTCGACCTTGGCGTGCGTCTCGGCTTCGCCCCTAGGCAGATCGGCAACGACACCCATTGCATCATTCTGCGCACCGATTCAGAGCTCGCCATGGTCGCGCGGAGGGCGGACGCGCGTGGACTGCACACCTCCGCAGACGTAGCGGGGCTTCTGGTCGACGCCATCGGCGATGTGGTCGAGGCGCGCGACGACCAACGCAAGTCCGCACCGGCCAACCTAGGCGAGGCACAAGGAAAATTCATTTCAGGGGTCGCGGAAACGGACTCGGGGATGCTGGTGCTCCTCAGTCTGCGCGAAGTCCTTGCGACCGATAACTAAGACCCACCATGAAATACGAGAAGGAGAACCCCATGACATCCCATGTACCCGTCGCCGAGCCCTCGAGCCCTTCCAAGTCCAAAACCAACGGCCATCGTGCCCCCAGGACAACTGCGCCCAAGACGACAGGCTTGCAGCGCGAAATGCAGCGCGTCGTTGACGCCATCGGCGCAGGAAATCCGACAACCCGGGCAGACCCGGAGTGTTGCACCGCAAAGGACCGCGATGTCCTGCTCGCCTTGAACGCAGCCCTGGACCGCCAGGCGTCTCGCCATCACGCGGACCTCGAGCAGCTTGCGGTGCGCATCGAGCACCTTGCTGCAGGTGAGCTCGAGCCGCCCAGCGCCTTGGGCTCCGTGGCAACAGCGCGCGTCGAAAAGGCCCTTGGACGACTCCAGAACAACCTTGGGGTCCTGGTCCGTCGTGGCGACGAGCTCGACCTGGCCCATCGGATGGGAGACTACGAATACCGCATCGATGCCAGCGGCTTGGACGGGATCTATCGGCGCATGGCGGACGCGACCAACCGGAGCGTCGACGGCCATGTGGTGAACATTCTGCGCATTCTCAAGATTGTCAGCGAGTATGCGGAGGGCAACTTCACCTCCGTGCTCGAGCGCTTTGCTGGCAAGGAGATCGTGGCCAACGAAATCATGGACCGACTCCGAGGCAACATGCGGAGCCTCACTCAGGAAATCACCAAGGTGTCGGTTGCAGCGGCCGAGGGACGGCTCTCGGTGCGTGCCGACGACGCTATCTTCCAGGGCGATTGGGCCGCTGTCGCCAAAGGGGTCAATGCGACGCTCGACGCGGTCTTGGCGCCATTGCAGCTGGCTGCAAGCTACGTTGACCGCATTGGACGAGGGGATATTCCCCCGCCGATCACCGACAGCTACCGTGGGGATTTCGCCACGCTCGTGACCAGCTTGAACGCCAGCATCAGCGGCCTTGGTGGTCTGGTCGAGGCCAATGACGTCCTCCAGCGCATGGCCGTCAACGACCACACGCGACGGGTCCAGGGGACCTACCAAGGTGTGTTTGCTACGGTGGCAAGTGCCATCAACCTCGTTCGCGACCGTGTGCTCCATGTGACGAGCATCACGCGCGATGTGGCCCAGGGCGATCTTCATGAGATCGACACACTCCGTCGTTTGGGCAAGCGCTCCGAGGAAGACGCCCTGATGCCTGCCATTGTGCAGATGATGGAAGCTGTCGAAGCGCTGGTCGAAGACGCAACGCGTCTCTCTCGTGCTGCGGTCGATGGCAAGCTGTCTACCCGCGCCGACGCTGGCCGCCACCACGGGGATTTCCGCCGCATCGTGCAAGGGGTCAACGACACACTGGACGCGGTCATGGGGCCGCTCAATGTGACCGCCGCCACCATCGAACGCATCGGGAGCGGAGAAATACCGCCCAAGATTGCCGAGTCCTACGCCGGCGACTTCGGACGCGTCAGGGACAACCTCAACGCCTGCATTGACGGACTTCGGCGTGATCGCAATAGCATCGAACAGGCCGCCGAGCTTGCCCGCAAGGCCAATGCGTTTCAACAGGCGGAGGTCTTGAAACTCGGGACTGTCTTGGCACGCCTTGCAGAAGGGGACCTCACGGCCACCTACGAGGTGTCTGCGGCCGACCGGGACACACAGGAGGTCTCCGACTATTTCCGCACCATTGCCCGAACGCTAAGCCAGACCATTGGCAACCTTGCCGGAGTCCTCCGGGAGATCCAGGGGAATGCGCGCACGCTGGCAACGGCTGCAGACGGCCTCAACAAGACGGCCCAAGGGGTCATCGAAAGCAGCGATCAGGTCACCCGGGAGTCGCAAACGGCCGCAGTGTCCACCGACCAGGCCTCCAGCAGTATCGGCGTGATCGCATCGAGTCTTGAAGAGATCAGCGGAAGCAGCACGACAGTGGCGTCGGCCTCGGAGCAGGTTTCGGCCAACCTGCGCACTGTGGGGGCGGCCGTGGAGCAGGTCTCGTCCAACATGCAGAACATCGTGTCGACAAGTGGACGCATGTCGTCATCGGTCAACTCGGTGGCTGCTGCCATCGAGGAGATGAGTGTCTCGCTAAACGAGGTTGCCAAGAGCTCGGGCCAGGCCGCCAATGTCGCGCAGCGGGCCAACTTTACTGCACTGTCGACGGCGGAGACGGTCGAGAAGCTCGGCAAGTCGGCGCAGGAGATCGGCAAGGTCGTGGAGATCATCAAAGGGATCGCCGCGCAGACCAACCTCCTCGCCCTCAACGCCACGATCGAAGCCGCGAGTGCTGGGGATGCAGGACGGGGGTTTGCGGTGGTTGCCAACGAGGTCAAGGAGCTCGCTAAGCAGACTGCGGCCGCTACGGAGGATATCCGCAACCAGGTTGGAGGCATGCAGGCGAACACGCAGCAGGCCATCAAGGCCATTGACGAGATCGTGAGGATCATTCAAGAGATCAACACGATTTCTGCGAGCATTGCGGCCAGCGTCGAGGAGCAGACGGCAACGACCAATGAGATTGCCAAGAACGTGGGGGACGCGGCCCGAGGGACCAACGAGGTTGCTCGAAATGTCCAACAGGCCGCCGAGGGGGCGAACGAGGTCTCGCGCAATGTGCAGCACGGGGTGCAAGGCGCGGCGGACATTGCCCGGAGCATCAGTCAGCTCGCAACAGGAGCCAACGAAGCTGCGCGCAGCTCCGCAGAGGCCGCCAAAGGTATGAGCAACGTCGCCCGTAACGTCGCCACGGTCAGCGTAGCGGCCAAGGACGCGTCCCGTGGGGCGGCCGATGCAAGCACCGCAGCCCGGGACCTTGCGTCCCTCGCAGACAAGCTGCAACACGCAGTGGGACAATTCCGCGTCTAGCGGCTGCGATTGGAGCCTATCGTGAACCCTCCTGTCCATGTGCTGGTTGTCGATGACAGCGTGCTTTACCGCCGAGTCCTGACCAAGCTTGTCGAGGGCCTCGGAGACACCGAGGTGGTTGGTGTAGCCGCTCATGGGCAGATTGCGCTGGGCAAGTTGGAGCGTGCCGAGGTCGACTTAGTTCTCCTTGATGTCATGATGCCCGTGATGGACGGCCTCGAGGCGCTCGCGGCGATCCGTCAGCGCTTTATCGGGGTGGAGGTGGTGATGCTGAGCGGAGATAAGTCCAAGGACCTGGCGCGGCGTGCTTTGCGCGCGGGGGCGCTCGATTTCCTGGCCAAACCTGACGATGGACAGGAGGCGAGCCAGGCAGCGCTCCGCGAGCAGCTCCGGAGGCTGGTGGGGGTCGTGCGCACCCGGCGACATCTGCGGGGAGGGGATCCCGCACCGATGCCTGCACCTCCCTTGCGTGCGCCATCCATCGCCCCACCGATGTTGCAACGTATCGATGTAGTTGCCATCGCCGTGTCGACGGGAGGGCCGGACGCGCTGCTCCAGCTGGTGCCACGGCTTCCGGCCGACGTTGGGGTGCCGATCCTGATTGTGCAGCACATGCCTCCTGTCTTCACCCAGTCGCTGGCCGAGCACCTGGCCAGGAAGACGTCGCTTGCCGTGCGCGAGGCTGAAGAAGGCGACAGGGTGGTCCCGGGGATCTTTCTCGCGCCCGGTGGACGGCACATGCGGGTGCAACGCTTGGGACCATTGCCTTCCGGCATTGGGGTGGTTCTCGATGATGGGCCCCCCGAGCAAAGTTGCCGCCCTTCGGCCAACGTGCTGTTTCGCTCCGTGGCCACTGCCTACGAAGGGCGCGTGCTGGCTGTCGTGATGACCGGTATGGGGGCGGACGGGTGCGAAGGGGTGCGGGTCATCAAACAGCATGGAGGCTACTGTCTCACGCAAAGCGAAGACACATGTGTGGTCTATGGAATGCCGATGGCTGTGGACGAAGCAGGGCTTTCCGATGAGCGGGTCCCTCTTGACCGCCTGGCCTACCGCATCGCCTCACTGGTAGCGCGAGGACAAGCCCAGGTTGCGAAGCCGGCTTGGGGGAAAACATGAGGGAAACATGAGCTGCGAGCTACTGTCTATGAATGATTTCCGCCTTCTTCGCGACCTTATCGAGCGAAGCTGCGGCATCGCCCTCGGCACGGGCAAGGCGTACCTCATCGAGACGCGTCTCGGGGGGCTCTTGCAAGAGACCGGCTGTCCGGACTTCGGGGCACTCTACCGCCTCGCCAGCGTCGATAGCAGTGCTGCGCTGAGGACTCGCATTATCGATGCCATCACGACCCATGAGACGCTGTGGTTTCGCGACAGCCACCCCTTTGCCATCCTGAGCGACCAGATCCTTCCCAAGCTCGCTGACGAGCTTCGCCGTGGCCGTCGCGCCCCAGTGCGGATTTGGTCGGCAGCCTGCTCGACAGGACAGGAACCGTATTCCATTGCGATGACGGTGCAAGAGTTTTGCAGGAAGACCCACGGGATCCGTCCGGAGGACTTCGAGATCGTGGCGAGCGACGTGTCGCCGGCCGTGGTGGCTACTGCGGAAGCGGGGGACTACGACGTGCTGTCCATGACCCGGGGACTGCCAGCGGAGCTTCGTGACCGCTACTTCTTGGCGACGCCCATGGGATGGCGGGTGCGGGACGAGATCCGCAGGCTGGTGAAGTTCAGGCAGTTCAACCTGCAGAGTCCGCTGACAGCACTGGGGCACTTCGACGTCGTCTATTGCCGCTATGTGGCCATTTACTTCGCCGACACGGTCAAGGCCAACCTCTATCGCCGTCTCGCCGAGCTTCTTGCCCCGCGGGGACACCTTTTCGTTAGCGCCGTGGAGTCGCTCTATGGCTTCTGCGGGGCCTTCGAGGCGCGAACGTATGCAGGAGGAACCTATTACGCCACCCGATGGACGGAACAGGGGGGAACACCGTGGGAAAAATAGCCTATCACGTGCGACCTAGCCTGACGCTATTCCAGGCCCAGGAGCACGAGGAAACACCGCGCGCACGGAATTCGCTGTCCCCACAGGCTGTCGTGTCGGATTTCGAGGAGTTCTCCAAGATCATCTTCGAGAAGCTTCCTGCACTATGTGCTTGGATAGCGGTACTCTTCGTGGTCTACACGGTATTCAACGCCGTCGAGCTGCCCGCCCACGCCGTATGGCCGGCTGTTGCCCACGACCTGCTGCTTGTCCTCATGTTTGCCGCGGCTTCGTACCACTTGCGCCGTCACCAGATCGGCCCCCGCTGGGCCCATCCCCTTGCCGCCACGGTCGTCTTACTGGTGCTCTCCAACATCGTGCTCAAAGTCCTGCTCGTCGGCAGAGTCTCCTACTACTCCACCTATGTCCTCGTCATCGACATTGGTGCGGGTCTTCTGCTGCTCTCGACGCGCTGGGTGCGGTCGATGCTCGTGCTGATCTACGCCGTGTGGGCCGCGACCATCTGGCACCTCACAGATCACACGGAGTTCGTGCGACTGTCGTTCACAATTTTTGCCGCTAGCATGGTGACGGTGGGACTTAACCTGGGACGCCAGGTCTCCTGTCGGCGCATCTTGGAGCTTCGTCGAACCGACGAAGGGCACAAGCAACAGCTCAGGGACGCGTTGTGGCAGACCGAGAGGGCGCGAGACGAGCTGGATCAACGCGTATGGGAGCGCACCTGCCAGCTCGAGGGGGCCAACAACATGTTGGCAGCCGAGGTGACTCAGCGCAAGCAGGCCGAGTCGGAGCTATGGCTTGCGGCGCAAGTGTTCAATTTCAGCACCTCGGCCATCATGATTTTGGCCCCTGACGAGCGGATCATCGTGGTCAATCGAGCCTTCACCCACATCACGGGATATGCCCAGGAGGACGTGGTTGGTCAAACGCCTGCCATCCTGTTGTCGGAGCGACACGATGCGCAGTTTTTGGGGCAGATGCAAGAGACGCTCCTCGAGACCGGACACTGGCAGGGCGAGATCTGACATCGACGCAAGACCGGCGAGATTCATCCGATTTGGGTGGATGCCAACGCAGTGCGAGATGGCAGCGGCAAGCTCAGACACTTCATTGGCATCTTCGCCGATATCACAGAGCACAAGGCCGCTGGAGCTCGTATCGAGTTTCTGGCCCACCACGACGCGCTGACCGGACTTCCCAATCGCCTGGTTCTGCGAGACAGCTTCCAGGAGGCCCTCTTGCACGCACGGCAATCGCAGTTGCGCGTCGCACTGCTCTTCCTAGATCTCGACCGCTTCAAGACGATCAATGACTCGCTGGGGCATCCCGCAGGTGACCAACTCCTCGAGCAGACTGCCCGGCGCCTCAAGGAATGCGTCCGCACCACCGACACGGTCTGCCGGGAAGGGGGCGATGAGTTTCTCATCGTGCTCGCCAACCTGCGCGGCCCAGAGGAGGCCGTCGAGGTGGCTCAGCGCATCCTCCAACGGCTCAGTGAACCCTTTGAAGTCGATGGACGGGGCCTCACCACGTCGTGCAGCATTGGCATCAGCATGTTTCCCGATGACGGGGACGACTTCGACACGCTCCACAAGAAGGCGGACATTGCGATGTACCAGTCCAAAAAGTGTGGACGCAGCACCTACCACTTCTTCACTTCGTTGACCCCCAGCGACAATCTCGGCTGCTTCGAGATCGAGACGCAACTGCGGACGGCCCTCGAACGCGGTGAGCTCGCAGTGCATTTCCAACCCATCGTGGAGCTCGAGAGCCAGCGCATCGTCGGCGCCGAGGCTCTGCTCCGCTGGCACAACGCGCTGCTGGGGACCGTCTCCCCAAGTCAATTTATCCCTGTCGCCGAGGAAACCGGCCTCATTGTATCCATCGGTCGGTGGGTGCTCCAGCAGGCGTGCCAGCAGGCGAAGGCTTGGCAGGTCCATGGACATCCAGTGGCCGTGGCAGTGAACATCTCCAGTGTCCAAATCAAGCGGGTGGACCTTGTGGATCTGGTACGACAAGTGTTGCGCGATACGGAGCTGCCGCCCCATTTGCTCGAGCTCGAGCTGACCGAGTCGAGTCTCATCGAAAACCTGCAGAGCAACACGGACACAGTTCGCCAGCTCGTGCAACTTGGGGTATCGCTGTCCATCGACGATTTCGGCACAGGGTACTCCAGCCTTGCCTATCTCAAACGCTTCTCGGTCCAGAAGCTCAAGATCGATCGCTCGTTTGTAGGCGACATTCTCACAGACAAGGACGACGCAGCGATTGTCGACGCTATCATCCACCTTGGACGTATCCTGTCGCTCCATACGGTGGCCGAGGGGGTGGAGGACGCCGAACAGGCGGAGCAACTGCGGCGCTCCGGTTGCCAGTTCGGACAGGGTTTCTTCTTCGCAAAGGCGCTTCCGGCACACGAGTTCGAAGCGTTGCTCGATGCCCAACGGGCGTGTCCGGTGCGCCGGCACGATGGAACCGAAGCACGAGCTGCACGACTGACATCGGCCCCCGAGGCGGGGTGAAGCCTTGCCTTGGCGATGACCGGATCGATCCAGCAGCTAAGCGGATCGATCTCGCAGCTTAGCGGATCGATCCAGCAGCTTAGCGGATCGATCCAGCAGCTTAGCGGATCGATCTCGCAGCTTAGCGGATCGATCTCGCAGCTTAGCGGATCGATCTCGCAGCTTAGCGGATTGATCTCGCAGCTTAGCGGATCGACCCCGCAGCTAAGCGGATCGATCTCGCAGCTAAACCAAACCCATCTTGAAAACCACAGGTCCGAACCGGGTCCGAACCGCGCCACCCGCGACCCAGGGTTACCCACACTGGGCTGAATTAATTCGCCCCTTCGGGGCTGCCAATCAACGCGTGGGGTCGG
>CAITRH010000304.1 GCA_903894755.1 uncultured delta proteobacterium | reverse complement strand
TCATCGTACGTGTTCCCCGAAGTCCCATAAATCGAGTCCGCGCACGCCACCAAACCAAGAACACCCAAGAGCACAGCCAACCAAATTGTTCTCACTGCACCCTCCTCAAAACTTGAACACAGTAGAAACACCCACGTCACCCGGCCCGGGACCAATGTGCACCCGCGCCTCACTGCGCGGCGCCTGCGGCAAAGGCCACACCAGCCCTCCGATCAGCCCCACCGCACCTACCGCCGCCGCGACGATCCCGATGCTCCCCACCAAGTTGGCCGTGCTCACTTTCCCCTGCGCTGACGCTGGACACGCTGCGCCGACGCAATCCGTGGTAGCGCTCTTCGACAACAGGTAGCCCGTTGCGAACATCGCTGCCCCGCCTCCGAGCAGCACCACGCCGCCGACCGTGCTCACTTTCTTCCACTTGCGCACTGTGCCGTACTTATCGCTCACCACACGCTGCTGCTCCTGGTCCCCTCGCTCGGTTGCGTCCTTCTCGGACTGCGCTTGACGCTCGAGCACCGTCGCCACCCACGGCTGTCCGGCCCTCGCTCGCCACCCTTCGCAGTCGCTCAGGATCTCCTTGAACGGCGAATAGGCCCGGTCGTACTCGCGCTGGTAGGCGTCTTTTTGCGACTTCGACAGCACCTCGTCGTCGATGGCCAGGAGCTTGCCAAGCTTTCCCGAATCCGAAGCGTTCTTCTCGCAGACCTTCTTTGCCTTCACGGCGCGCTGCGCCTCCGCAAGCGCCACGCGATCCCAGTCTTCTGCGCGCTTCTTCGCAGACTGCTGGAACGGGTTCTCTCCCGAGTACTCCGCCACCATGCGCCACATCTTCGCCTTTTCCAGCGCGTTTTCTTTCTCGTTCTTCTCGAGCCGCGTCGCCGCCTGAATGAGCTGCAGCAAGGCCACGTCCGCCTTGGCCAGGTCCGAACCCACTTCCAGTTCGCGCATCTGCCCGACCGTCGGGATCGACGTGAGCCCGCCGAGCCCTCGACCGAAGCCCCCTTCCTTGCTCGCAGCCGCATGCTGAGGCAACGTGGCCACACTGAGCTGCAATACCGCGTCGCACCGCACGCTCTTCGGGTCCGCTTTGCACGCCGCGAGATCGCCTCCGCCGCTCACGTTGGTGATGCCACTGCGCGTGTCCCCGCTCACTCCAACTCCTCCCGCACCTGCACTCCCTCCCACTGTGCGCGACGCAGTCGCATCCAGCGAAAACGCCCCCATGGTCATCGCACGCACATAGTGCGTCGCCCCTTCGCATGCAGCGCCCCCCTGCAACGCCAAAGGCTCTCCGTCCGCAACCTGCTGGCCTACGGCCACGTATTCCATGTCTTCGCTGTCGATGACCAGGCGCTCGGGGGAATGCTGCCGCGGACTTCATCTGGTAGCGCCCTCCTGCGTCGCACCCTTGGAGCACCTTCATGACGCACCCGGAATAGGAGATAGGAGACCACCACGAGCCCCCGTTGGCTGGCCGCCGACAACGCCGTGCGCGACGTGCCAGGCCACTCGACAATAAGCGGGTTGTTCGGGTCCTTCGCCGCGCGGCAGGTGGCTTGTTGATCCGTTGCCGCGCTCGGGGT
>CAITRH010000303.1 GCA_903894755.1 uncultured delta proteobacterium | reverse complement strand
TCGTAGGTGAGACCGATCCGGGGACGTGCGCTTCCGGAAGGCATCGAGTGCGGCTGCGGTTGCATCATGAGCCCACCCTACGGCAAGACCCTGTGAAGTCCAGCAAAGCCGGGAACGCATCGGAAAGACTCGGCGGTAAACGTCTCCCAGGTGCTCACTCTCGACAAAGGAAGGCTCCTCAAGCGGGTCGGACTGTCGCCCTTTCCTTTTGCAAAGCCGCTCGCACAAAGCCAAGGAGCTCGTCGAACCCCCCCTCGATCTCCCGTGACCAGGCGTCTACACGCTCCGCTAGCCGACTTTCAACCGGTGGGTCGCGAAAGAAGCGAGGGATCCGACCCAAGGCCCGCACCAGACGCGCTACAAGCCCGTCGGCATTCCCGTACTGAACCAACATCCTCGAGCTCACAAAACGCTCGAGCACCTCCCCAAGCGCTGCCCGCGACGCCTCATCGCTAGCTGCCATGCTCGCCGCAAAGTCCCGCTGGTCACGTCGAAATGCCCCGTAGTACCGCGTAAGTAGCGTCGAGTCCCCCGCCATCAACCAGCGGTCGAGCAGCATCTCGATCAGTACGTGTGCCACAAGCTCCGGATCCCTCGCCCCAGGCCAAAGCTCCCGTACCCGTGGCCTAAGTAGATCCATGCGCTCGTGAAACGCTGGATGCCGATGAAACACCGCGTCCGCCCGCAGATGGCTCGCCAACCCTAGGCCTACCTCCCGTGCCGCTGCCATCGGACTCGCCTCGAGCTCACGTACAATCACCATGGGGAGCGGACGACGTGGAAGCAGTGGCCATAGGTCCGGTATCGCTGCCCCAATGCGCACTAAAGAAGACGCATCGGTCGCTAAAACCACGTCGTGGCCTAGAAAGTTCACGGGGGCGGGCGACGACGCACCAGAAGGTCTCCGTGTTCCTCTCGCAGCCGTAGCTTCTGAAACTTGCCTGTCGAAGTACGAGGAATCTGATGCACGAAGACGTAGTCGTCAGGAAGCCAAAACTTGGCAAACCTCGCCTCGAGATGCTGCGTCAGCAGGACCGAGTCGGCCTCGGAAACGCCGATGGTGTCGGCCATGCAAGCCACGAGGGTGTGAAGCACAGTGGAACGGTGGCTGTAGGCAACCCCCTTGGGATTGCCAGTGGTGCCCGAGGTGTAACAGATGATGGCTGCCTGGTTTTCCTCGAGTCTGCGGAACTCGAAGCCGTGACGTTCGGCGGCGAGCAGGGTTTCGTAGTCGAGGCGTTCATCGCCTGGGGGAGGGCCGTCTCGCAGGACGATCACATGTTCGACGGAGGGGACCTGGGGGAGAAACTGTTGAAGGAGCGGCAAGAGGGACTCGTCGACAAGGACCAGGCGGTCTTCAGCGTGGCGAGCGATGTAGCCGAGCTCGTTGGGGTGGAGTCGCAGGTTGAGGGGGTGGAGCACGGCCCCCATGCAGGGGATTGCAAAGTAGGCTTCGAGGTCGGTGGGCATGGACACCATGAACCCCGATGGGGCGTGGGGTGTCAAGCTTGCCGCGAGCTCTCCCCACATCGAGGCTGCGGGTCGGTCCAAAAGTGCTGCGGGTCGGTCCAAAAGTGCTGCGGGGTCGGTCCAAAAGTGCTGCGGGTCGGTCCAAAAGTGCTGCGGGTCGGTCCAAAAGTGCTGCGGACAAAGCGTGAGGCCCAAGCTGCGACGCTCAGGCCGGACGCGGCGGGGCACGATTGAACGCCTCGGCCAGGGAAGCGACCGAGACGGGCTTCGTAAGGTAATCGTTCATGCCGGCCGCCATGGCCTCGTCCCGCGAGCTCTGAAAGGCGTGGGCACTGAGCCCTACGATCCAGAGGTGCTTGATGTTCCGCTGGCGTAGACGCCGCGTGGCGTCGAGACCATCGAGCTCCGGCATCTGCACGTCCATCAACACGAAGTCGTAGGACTCGCGCTCCAACGCCTCCAGCGCTTCACGCCCGTTCGTCGCAAAGTCCGCAGTGTAGCCGAGGTGCTCGAGCATCAACTCGACTACGTCGCGACTGATCGCGTCGTCTTCTGCCACCAGAATCCGATGAGGGAACCTGCTGGCGAAGGTGGCGTCGAAGATGCTCGGGGGCAGCTGCGGCAGCGGAGCGGACAGGGGAACCGACCGCGCTCGGAAGGTGCAGCGGAACGTCGAGCCCTTGCCCACTTGGCTCGTTACCTGGATACCTCCTCCCATAAGCTGACAAAGACGCTGGCTGATGGCGAGTCCTAGCCCCGCCCCTCCGAAGCGCCTTGCCAAGGAGCGATCGACTTGATGAAAGGGGAGAAACAGCCCCTGCAGAGCGTCCGCCGCAATGCCCGGCCCAGTGTCCGTGACCGCGATCTCCACCTCGTGCAGCCCCGTTTCGACTGCCTTTGAGCACATGGTCACAGTCACGTTCCCCCGCTCGGTGAACTTGACAGCATTGCCTACTACGTTGAAGAGCACCTGCCGCACCCGAGTAGCGTCTGTAAGGAGCGACGTAGGCACCCGAACGTCCACCAGTGCCTTGAGCGTGAGGGACTTCTCTGCGGCGCGCAGCGAGAGCAGCTCCACGATTTCCTCAACGCAGCGGCGAAGGTCCACGGGAGCTTCCGTCAGGTCGATTTGCCCGGCTTCGACGCGGGAGAAGTCCAGGATTGAGTTGACCAGCGTCAAGAGCACGTCGCCACTGCTGAGGACTGTGTTCAGCAAGTGATGCTGGTTGGGGGTGAGAGGAGTTGTTCGAAGCAGCTCCGCCATGCCTAGCACGGCGTTCATGGGGGTTCGGATCTCGTGGCTCATGGCCGCAAGGAAATCGCTTTTGGCCTGGGTCGCGGCTTCGGCGGCCTTCTTTGCTCGCTTCAGGTCCTCCCTGGCGAGCACGTCTGCGGTGATATCGATGTTCGTGCCGAGTATGCGAACTTTGTGTCCCCCCTCGCTTGTGACGATCCGAACGGTGGCGCGCAACCAGAGGACCTTGCCGTCTGGGTGAATTACACGGTGCTCCATCTCCATCGTGCTTGCACCGCTGCTCAGCGCTGCCAGTGCTGCATCGATTCGGGGACGGTCCTCGGGATGGACCCTGGCAAGCCAGGCCTCGAAGCTGGGGGTCACTGAGTGGGACGTATATCCCAGGAGGTCCATCTCCCGGTCGCTCCAGACCATCTGTCCCGTGTCCGGGTCGCAGTCCCAGAAGGCGAGGCGGCCGGAGTCGAGGGCAAGCCGCAGTCGCTCTTCGGACCGGCGCAGCGACGCCTCGATGGAAAGCCTCTCCGCGAGCTCCTTCTGAAGCCGGTCGTGGAGACTTGCGTGGTGGATGGTCAGGGCGAGCTCGTCGGCCAATCGGCAGGCAAGGCTTTGCTCCTCCTCGAGCCAGGGTTTTGCAATGCGCCGCAGACCAAGGCATCCCCAGACCTGCCCCTCGATGGTGAGCGGCACTAGGAACACATGGCCCGGCAAGGTCTGTGCAAGGGGAATGTCCACGAGGTGCTCGCGAGCTGCACCCGCTCGCCCCGAAGCAGCGCTTCCACAACGGGATTGCCGTCGTCTGGAATCCGCAGGCCCAAGGAGACGGGGACCATTGGGTCGGCACGGTACTCCGCGATGTGCAACCAGAACTTATCCTGCGGCTGGCGCCTCGCCAGGATCGTCTGCGTTGCCGAGACCGCCTTGCCCACCTCCTGCACCGCAATGGAAAAAACCGCGTCGAGGGCGAGGGAGCTGCGAATAGCCTGCACTACCCGGTTGACCGTCTGCTCTCGAGCCGCATGCCGTGCAAGGAGAGTCTTCGCCTCCTTTAGGGCGGTGATGTC
The DNA here is from genome assembly GCA_903894755.1 of uncultured delta proteobacterium. Classification (GTDB taxonomy): domain Bacteria; phylum Myxococcota_A; class Polyangia; order Polyangiales; family Polyangiaceae; genus CAITRH01. The sequence continues at coordinate 31,077 of CAITRH010000303.1, read as the reverse complement.
CCGAACGGTGACCACCACGCCGGTGAGCTCTCCGCTGTCCTCGATGTACGGGGCGTTGGTCACGCTGATGAAGCGTCGGACCCCGTCGTTGAACGGAAGCCAAAATTCGTAGCGGGCGGTCTGCCCCGCGAGGCCGCGATCGATCTGCGGCTTCACCGTGGAGAAGAAGACCTCGTCGCCCAACAGCTCCTGCACCGTGTGGCCGACGATCTGCTCCTGGGTCTTGCGATGCCACTGAAGATAGGTCGGATTGACGATGAGGTAGACGTAGGAGTGGTCCACGAGGGCGATGCCATCCGGTGTGGTCGCAACGATCCGCGCGAAACAAGCGGCATCCAGGGACTTCCCCTCCAAATCAACCATGGCGTATCCTTTGTCCCGGTAGGGGGCGGAGTCAATCGCAAACCCCTGTCGCGAGCGCGAGCTTGAGAGTCTACCGAGACGGTTCAAGAGTCCACAGCAACGGTACCGCTCGCCTCTCGATGCACTCGGAGTAACCTCCTCGGGTGCGGTGTCCTGGACGCTGCCCTTCTCAAGAAGAGGTTCGACGTGAATCGGTGGCTGCTATCGTTGATAACCCTGCTTTTGGTCTCCCTCTCGAGCGCCTCCGCGGTCGCGCTGATAACCACGACCACTACCCTGGCCGCAATGCCAAATCCTTCGAGCGGAGGCGAAAGTGTCCGCTTCGGCATCACCGTCGGTGCCGCTAGCGGCATACCGACCGGCCTGGTCACGGTCACCGATGGGGGGGTTGCGCTCGGAAGCGTCTACATGGACGCGAGCGGCGTGGCCCAGTTCGACTGGTCCCAGCTAAGCCCTGGCACGCATTCCATCGCTGCCCAATACGTCGGTGCTACCGGCTTCGCACCAAGCACGTCGTCCGTTGTCACCCAAGTGGTCAACGTCGCCCCCACCACCATTGGGCTTGTCGTTTCGCCCTCCGAAGCCCCCCTGGGAACCCGCGTCACCCTCACCGCTACCGTGTCGTCTTCCTATAAGGGGGCCGCAGTCACAGGTGTGGTGACCTTCTACGACGCGGCTACGGCCACGCCGGTGGGGTCGGCGTCCGTTTCGAACGGGACCGTGTCGATCGAGCTCACTACACTGGAATTTGGAAACCGTGTGCTCACGGCCCACTATGGCGGCAACACGGTCTTTGTCGCAAGCACTTCCGCCGGCGTTGCGCATGGCGTCACCGCATCCGCTTCCGCCACCCATGTCGTCGTTTCCCCCAGCCCGTCCTTTGTAAGCCAATCGGTGACCGTGTTTGCCACCGTCTCATCGACCTATCCGGGAGCCACTCCTAGTGGCTGGGTGACCTTCTACGACGGGAGCACGTTTGTCGATACCGCCCCGCTCAATGCTCAGGGCGTGGCCCAGATCACCATGTCCTTTGCCACCACGAGAAGCAACGTTGTGATTGTAGCGTCCTATTCGGGCGACGGGCAATTTGCGGGAAGCTCCGGTCTGGCTCAGCACGCGGTGGCCCAAGCCCCTACGACTCTAGTGGTTTCTGCGAGTCCATCTCCTGCTCCTCTTGGTTCCGTGGTGACCGTTACCGCCACGCTGACGTCGAGTTTCGGAGCTACTCCTCCGACTGGCACGATCACCTTCCGTGATGCCACCGTGCTGGTCGGCTCCGTCCCGCTTGGCGCCAACGGCACCGTGTCCATCAACCTTGCGTCGCTGGCCATGGGCGAGCATCGGTTTACCGCTTCGTATTCAGGGAACTTGGTGTTCCTGGCCAGCACATCGGCGCCGTTTCAGTGCCTGGTGGCCCAGGCAACGTCAAACGTCGGCTTCACCATCTCGCCCTGGCCAACCGCCAAAATCAACGAGCCGATCACGTTGACCGCAACGGTCACATCGACCTACCAAGGGTTTGTCCCCACCGGTACGGTGTACTTTCGTGATGGGCAAACGAGCCTGGGCACACCAACCTTGGATACGTCCGGCGTCGCCCGCCTCAGGCTTGCGGGCTTGAACGTGGGACGTCACATTCTGACAGCGGCCTATTCAGGGGATACGTCCTTTGCCTCGGGGACTTCTGCCGAGATCATCTACAGCGTCGATCAGACCCCCTCGGCCATCTCGCTCGTCGTTACCCCAGCTGCCACGATCTTGGGCGATGCGGTGAGCCTTACGGCCTCCGTGAGCTGCAGCACCTGCACGGGACAACGCCCCTCAGGCACCGTGACCTTCCACGAAGGCGCTACGTCGCTCGGGACCAGCCCGGTGGCTGCGGACGGCTTCGCCACGTGGAGCTTGTCGTCGCTCAGTCCAGGCAGCCACACGCTTTCAGCGTCCTACGGCGGCAACGACATCTTCGGTCCCAGCTGGTCGGAAACGGTCACGCAAACGGTCGCCCGAATCCCCTCGGTCGCGACGCTCACGGCAAGCCCTCTGAATCCCGCCGCTGGAGCCACGGTCATGCTCTCGGTGACGGTATCCTCGACGCGCGGTGGAGCGCCGGCGACAGGCACCGTTTCGTTCTACGACGACTTGTCGCTCCTCGGCACCCTGGACCTCGACTCGCTCGGAGCAGCGTTCCTTTTGGTCCCGTCGTTCGCGGTCCGAGCCCATTGGATCACGGCGTCTTATGGAGGAGACGTACGCCTGACCCAAGGGACCTCCAACCCGGTGTCCATCGCCGTTGCAAAGGCGGGCACGGCGACCACCGTTGACGCGTCTCCGACCTCGCAGATCGTGGGACGTCCCCTCACGCTGACGGCCACTGTCGTCGACAACTACCCAGCTGCGCGTCCGAGTGGCACCGTGACGTTTTTCGACGGGGCAAGTCGCCTTGGGAGTACGGCGCTCTCCACCACCAGCGGTGTGGTGTCGCTGGTCGTGCCGACGCTCAGTGTGGGGGTTCATCGCATCACCGCACGGTACGAGGGGGACGCCAACTTTGCAGACAGCCAATCGATCGAGCTCGCGTACAGGGTGGACGGGGCCGATACGGTGACAACGCTTACTGCTGCGGCACGCGGGCAGGGGGTGACTCTCACGTCGCAGGTCACCTCGGAATACGCCGGCAGTACGCCATCAGGCAGCGTCACCTTCATGGAAGGCACGTCCTCGGTCTCGGAAGTCGCCTTGGGACCAGGGGTCACGGCGACCCTGGCCATTCCGATCATTGCTCCTGGAGAGCACACGTATTCTGCAGTGTACGGGGGCGACGGCACGTTTGTCGGCAGCGTGTCGCCACCCGTGACGTATCGGGCTGGGAAGGTGGCGACCTCGACGACGCTGGCGGTTTCGTCGACGGCAGTTTCGGGGGCCCCGGCGACGGTTCGAGCCACCGTGTTGTGGGAATTCTCGGACGCTGCGCCTTCAGGGCTCATCGTGTTTCGCGAGGGCGCGGTGTGGGTCGGTGCCGCGTCATGTGCAGCCGGGATCGCGGAGGTCAACGTTGCCGGGTTCACTCCTGGAGATCATGTGCTCACGGCCGAATACCAGGGGGACGCCATCTTCGTGGCCAGCACGTCGACTCCTTTTACGCACCGAGTGACAAGGGCTCCCACCACCACGACGCTCGACGTGGTCTCGTCGTCGGCCCCTTTTGGTGCGCCCATCACGCTCACGGCAACGGTGACGTCGACCGGCAAGACCATGCCGTCGGGGATCGTTTTCTTACGCGAGGGGGACCTCACGATTGGGACTGCGGTCCTGAACGAGCGAGGGATCGCCGCACTCACGCTTCGAGCTGCGGCGCTAGGACTCCATAAGTTCGTGGCGACGTACGGAGGCGATGAAAACTTTGCTGCAAGCACGTCTCTCGAGGCACCAGGCAACGTGCAGACTGCGTCAACGACCACGACGCTGGCGGTGGGGGCCAATCCGGTGCTGCTTACGGCGGTGGTGTCAGGAGCGCCTGCAGGGGCGACGTTATCGGGGACGGTAACGTTTTTCGAAGCTCGAAAGAGTCTAGCGACGGTGCTGTTGGGGGCGGACGGAGTGGCGGTGTTTGCGCCGACTTTCTCGTCAGGTCTCCATTTGGTGTCCGCGTCCTATGGCGGCGAGGCGCGTTTCGGAAGCTCGACATCGACGGTGATGACCGTGGGGACTTCGACCCTTGCTCTTGTGGCGGGACCCGCGCCGTCGCTCTTTGGCGAGCGCGTGACCTTCACCTCGTCGAGCCCCATGACTGGGATGGTGACGCTCTTAGTGGACGGGGCATTTCTAGGTGCGGCCCCCTTGATCGATGGCGTTGCGACGGTGTCGTCCACGTCACTTGCGGCGGGGGCCCTGGTGGTGTCGGCGACGGATGAAGCCGCCAACGCGACGTCGATCGTTCAAGTTGTGCGGGCTGCGGAGACGACCACGGGCTTGGTGGTCGGGCCCGATCCCGCAACCTGGGGCGGCGAGGTCACGTTGACGGCAAGGGTGTTGGGACCAGGGGCGTTTGCATACGAAGGTACGGTGACGTTTCTGGATGGGACCGATGTTTTAGGAGAGGTTCCCATTGACGTTGACGGGGGGGCGACACTTGTGACTCGGGTGCTAACGCGTGGGGCACACGTGTTGTCGGCACGTTACGAAGGGGCTCGGAATCGAGCGGCAAGCACATCGCCATCAGTGTCGCTGATGGTGCAGTCGGCGCTGACGGGGACCGTGTTGCAGTCGGCTCCCAATCCGTCGTCCCTGGGCGATCGGGTCACGTTGACAGCGACGGTGCAAGTGCCCTCTGGAATGCCCCAAGGGGTCGTTACGTTTTTGCGGGATAACGGGACCGGTTTTGAAAGTTTCGCCGTTGTCCAAGTCGCTACGGATGGCACGGCGCGATGGTTTCTCGACGGCCTTGTGGAGGGGACGGTGATCTTACAGGCGCGCTACGAGGGGACCGACGGGTTCTTGCAGAGCGTATCGCCGCGCGTTTTTCACGATGTGCGACGAGGACTGATCTCCGATGCGGGGCCCGATGTCGGGGTTGACGGAGGCAAGGACTCGTCGGGGGCAGATGCGGTCATCGATGGGACATGGGGACCCGATGCGCTGGCCGGGCCCGATGCAGGGGCGACTTTCGATGCGTCGGCGGACTCAGGGATCCGGCCGGTGGGGGCAGACAGCGGAGGCTGTGCGACTGCGCCAAGGGCTCGTTCGGCGTCTCCGATGTGGGCGGCCTTTGCTCTCGCGATCGCGGTCTTGTGGCAACGAGTGTGGCGTCGACGTGGCCGGGACGAATTTTTTCTCTGACACAGGAGAAAGAACGGTTATGGTGGGGGCCGGAGCGTGGTTTGATGTCGAATGAGTCTTCCTCCCGCGGCCGTGTGCTCATTGTCGATGACGAGGCCATGCTGTTGCGAGTTTATACGCGGGCCCTCACCCAAGCGGGGTTCACCGTGCAGGGGGCCGAAGATGGCCAGGTGGCTACCAACTACCTTTCGCCGGGGGCCTTCGATGCCATCGTGAGCGATATCGCGATGCCTGGAATCGACGGTCTAGAGCTCCTGCGACGTGTACGCGCTCAAGACAGCAACGTGCCGGTGGTGTTGATCACCGGAGCGCCGCAGCTCAAGACGGCCATCGACGCCGTCGAGTTCGGGGCGCTTCACTACTTGATGAAGCCGTTTGGTCCTCAGCAGCTTGTCGACGTGGTAGCCGACGCGGTCCGGTTACGTCGTTTGGAGTCCAAGAAGCGAGAGGCGCTCGAGCAGGTCGGAGGCGCGGGCCAAGCCGCCGATCGCGAGGAGCTCGAGTCGGCCTTTTGGAAAACCCTCAGCTCGATAGAAGTGGCCTACGAGCCTGTGCGCGTGGCTAGCTCCGGGGAGCTTTTCGGCTATGTGGCCGCCCCCCACGCAAACGACCCCAAGCAGTCGTACCGCGACACGCTGATCGGGACCGCCCAACAAGTGGACCGTCTCCGAACTCTCGGACGCACGGTGCGAAACCGTATCGCGTTCTTCCTCCGGACCCTTCCAGCCACTGTCGCCACGATGGTTCCCATTCATGCCCACGACCTGCAGGATGGCTCCCTGGCGGTGGCGGACAATCTCTTTGCCAAGCACGCATCCAGGCTTGTCCTCGAGGTGGCCGGCGGTGTGCCCCATGATGCCCTCGCCAGCCTTCACGGACGGGTCGCGTCCATTCGCAAGCTCGGATTCCGGTTTGCCGCGGACGGGCTCATGGCGACCCCTTCTTCTCTCGTTGCCTTCGCGATCATTCGCCCCGAAATTTTGCGCATCGACTTCGCACGTCTTCGCGGTGTCGCTCGTGACCTTGGCGTGCAGGCGGTCGTGCGGGGCTTAGTCCAGCTGGCGACCGCCATAGGGGCTCAAGTCCTTGCCGAGGGGCTCGAAGAAGAGGTCGAACGCGAGAGTGTCATCCAGCTCGGCTGCCAGCTGCTGCACGGTCCTCTGGTCCGTTGATGTCGCTCGTGTGGATCGCCGGTCCTGACGACGGCGCCACGGTCGGAGCGCTTCTGCAACGTGCCGGAGTCGACCTCGCTGCGGTGCACGAAGGACGGGTTTTCGTAGGACGCAAACGCGCTCGCAGCGAGGCTGACGCTATTCATGCGGGCGAGACGCTGCGGGTTGCGAGCCATGTGGAGTCGCCGCCAGTCACTCTGTTGGCGCGTGCGTCCGACCTCGTCGTGATCAACAAGCCCGCTGGAATCGCCACCATTGCCGATCACCAGGGACGTCACCACGCGGCGCAGGCGCTGACGGCGCGTCTTCTGGGGCTCGACGAGGCGCGTCTTCATGCAACGTCGCGTCTGGACCGCGATGTGAGCGGCGCGGTGACGTTTGCCTTGACCAAAGACGCCCGCGATCGTCTCGCCCTTGCTCGCACCCAAGGCACGTACGTGAGACGCTACGTGGCCCTTGTCGAGCGTCCCCCGGCGTCGTCGTTTGGCACCTGGAATGTCCCTATTGGACGCGCCCGGGACCCGAAGCTTCGCGCCCCCAACGGCGAACAGGCGACGACGGCGACGACGCATTTTCGCGTGGTGGATTCGGCGTTGTCCTTTGCGCTGTTGGCGCTCGAGCCGGTGACGGGACGGACCCACCAGCTTCGGGTGCATGCGGCCCATGCGGGCTGTCCCATGGTGGGCGACCGCGATTACGGGGCAAGGACGCGTGTGGTGTTGCCGTCGGGACGGGTGCTCGCTCCGGACCGCGTGGCGCTTCATTGTGCCTGCGTGGGGGTCCCTCTGGCCGATGGGAGCCGACTCGAGGTCAAGGCACCGATTCCCGAGGTGTTGACGTCGCTCTGGATGGCTCTTGGCGGGGAGCCTTCGGCGTGGGATAGGGCGCTTCAGTGTTCTCTCGACCGGTTGTAACGTCGCTTGTGGTGTTGGTGGTGGCGGGGCTTCCATGGATGGCCTCCGCCGAACGACCATTAGTGCGGGTCAACACGAGGCCGCTGCGCCATGGTGAGGACTCGGGGGGGGTATCTCGCATTGCGCCCGATCCGCCTGCGTTGGTGGAGCGGCAGCAGTGGGTGTTCGAGCTTCGGTACGTGAGGGGCGAGCTGTCGTTGCTCGGGATTCGCCGTTTTGACCGAGGGGTAGCGGTGGCGACGCCGAGGATGATGGGGCGGTTTGCGTTGGAGCTCTTCGAGGGGCCCGCGTTGGTAGAGCGGGTTCGTTTCGACTTTCCGTTGTTAGGTGCGGGGGTGTCCGACAGTGGGTTAGAGCGTGGGCTTTCGACACGCATCGGGGTGGTGTTTCCGGCGACTGCGCGCGGCATTCGATTGGAGCTCCTGGATCGCGCTACGGACCGCCGCTGGCCGCTTCCATGGCCGGTGGAGGAAAAGCCTGTTCACGACGCCGCGGGTGGTGGCTGACAACGGGGAGTTTCAGGTTGGAGAGTGTTGCCGACCACGAGACGGCGCATGAAGAGCAGGGGGCCAATTTTCTCCAAGCCGATGGACGATCTCCAGAAGGCCCAGTCCAAAGTTTCCGACAAGCCGAAGTGGAAATGGACCTCCCCATCGCAAATTTGGCCGTCGATGCGCGCGGAGGCCAGACAGCTCCTGACAAAACTTGCAGACGACCATTCCGATGGAGAGAGGCCGGGTGGAAAACTGTTCAACGAGCCTTTCGAAGCTCCGAAGGCCTGGGGAGCAGAATTGCGTCAGGCGAGCTGCGCGCGGCTAGAGGATCCTGAGAAGTTTCCGGGGGCTCTTCGGACGGCTGGAGGACCTGAGTCCATTTTGTCGGGGGTCGTTACGCCCCCGGAAAGGGTCCCGGAAAGGAACGCTGCTCGACGGGCTTCAGCCCCGGCAACTGTCCAGACAAAGTGTTGCCGCGGGGTGCTTTGGCGTCTAGAAGGCTCCGTCGATTTTGCTGGGAGGTGTTCGGGTGTCCAGAGACCCCCCTGCAACCTTACCGGTGACGCTCCGGCCGGCGAGAGGACCCCCCGCAACGTTTTGCGAGTGGGGTTCTACCGGACGGAGGCGCGATCGGCGTTCCCGCGAGGTGACCTTGTCCGAACCGCGCCACCCGCGACCCAGGGTTACCCCAGCATCTGAGACTGCCCAGGTCTCATGATTGAAGTTGAGACCTCCGGTCAGGCTCGCAGCATCGGCGCCCGATGCGCCACATAGCGCGCTACCAGCGCCTTGCCCTCGTCCGTAATCTCCGTGATCCGCACCCCTACCCCTGGCGCCACGTCTTCGCCCGCCTCCTGTACAAACATCACCTGGCCCACCACCTCGCAGCCACGTCCACCCGGAAACCCTACCCGAAGCGTCACCACACTCCCCTCCCCCGGGACCTTCCCATAGGTCGACACAAAGAGCCCCCCGTCAGACAGCACATCGCCCTCCCCAAGACCACGATAGAAGTGGCTTGCGCTGTCCATGTCCAACGTGACGTGCATCTGCTGCGGAACCATGCTGGGCCGACGAAGCCGAGTCTCGAGACGGTCAAAGGTCCCCTGCAGCTCCGCAAGCTGCTCGCGCATCTGTCCCCCCTCCGCAGTCCCTGCAAGCGCCTTCGTGGCTGCTTCCACCACCGGCACCAACGACCTCTCAAGCAGCTCCATCTGCTTGGCCAATACGTCAAAGGCCTCCTGCCTGCTCGGAGCCTCCACCCGCACATCGAGCTGTGGACGCGCCAGTCTCAACAACGCCTTTCCTAGGCTATCAAGCTTCTCCCCCAGCGCCGCTCCCTGAGACCCACGATCGAGCACCTCGCGAATCCCTCCAAGCTGCACATCCAGCCCACTGAGGGTCCCCGTAAGCCGCGTCACCGGGTCATCCCCTTCTCCTCCCATACGAGAGACACGCTTGTAGCTCTCCTTGACAGTCTTCCAGCGCTCCTCTTGCACTGCAGTCATACGCCCCCGCAGCTCCGCCAGTTTGAGCAAGTTGTGCTCTGCCCCCGTTGCCAACGTCTGCGCCTCCGACGTGTAGTGGTCGTCCAGTAGACGCTCTAGCTCGTCGTCGTTCATCGCAGCGACAACCTTCTCGGCCAGCTTGTTCATGTTCCGATAGCTTCCCTGCAGCACAAACGGAGGCTCGTCCCGGTACGTCATGGAAGCCGAAAGGATATACTGCCTGTTGGCCTTGAGCACAGTCTGCTGCAGTTTCAGAAGATGCCGGAATACCGTGGAGATCTCGTCAACCTCGGCGCCCGAGTAGCCATAGGAGAGGTCAGATACCGGAACTTCCTCACCACGGGCGCGTTGAAGTAACTTAGTAATATCCGCTGGATCTCGTCCTGCCAACGGGGCAAGGGCGCTGTTCGAGGTCAGGGCGTTTTCCAGGTAACTCAGAGCAAAGAGCTCGTCTTTGCCGTCGAGGACCTCCCCCAGGTTGTACGTATCGGCACGGTTAGCCAACATGTCCGGGATCTGAAACCTTGACCCAGACTCCGTGTAGGGATTGGCAGCCATAGCCACGCAGAAGCGCTTTCCTCGCAAGTCGTAGGTCCTGGAACGCCCCCGCCACACCCCTTCGATGCGCCGTTGCGCGTCCGACAGCGAGATGAACTTTTGCAGGAACTCACTCGACGTGTGCTGGACATCATCGAGGTACAGCATCACATTGTTGCCCATCTCGAGAGCAAGGTTGATCTTGTCGACCTCTTGACGCGCAGTCAGGCTCTTGGCCTCGGCGGGATCCAGCGTGGTCACGTCGCGTCCTAGAGCAGGCCCGTTCACCTTCACGAACACCAACCCAAGTTGACTTGCCACGTACTCCATCAGCGTGGTCTTGCCGTAGCCAGGAGGAGACACGAGAAGGAGCAGTCCCATGAGGTCCGTGCGCTTCTTCTCCCCAACTGCGCCGAGCTGTTTGGCCAGGTTCGCACCAATGAGGGGAAGGTAGACCTCTTGGATCACACGGTTTCGCACAAACGACGTGAGCACCCGAGGGGCAAACTCCTGCAATCGAAGCCGCTCCTTTTCACGAGCCAGTACTGACGCCCGCAGTTTCTGATAGGCCCTGAAGCGCGGCGCCCGCTCGGTGACGAAGCGATCGAGCCGCGACAGAAACTCGTCGAGCACGATGCGCAGACTCCGCCCCTCGATCCGTCCATGGGCCCCCAGTAGCCCCGTTGCTGTAACCTCCGTGGCTGCTGCACTCGAGTCCCGATCGAGACGGGTCACAAGCAAGCTCGCAGCCTCCAGAGCAAACCGTGGTGCCCGACTGCGCCCAAAGGCTTCCGTGTACGCCCTTGCAAGACCTAGCCGCTCGGTCCGGTGATCCTCGAGACTCCGCAAGTCTTCCTCGAGGCTCCGACGTAATCCCCGACCGTCAAGCTCCGTCAGAAGCGCATCTTTCAATGCTACTGCGTCCACACTCGTGGTAAACCGTGGACGCTCCGCTGCAAGCTCCTCGACCAGGTACGCACTGGCCTCCTTCGCACCCAGCGCCTCTAGCTGCTTCTCCAACGCAAAAGCCCGCAGGCCTGCTTCGAGCTCCTGGGCCAATGCGCGCTGCGGACCCGAATCCCCAAGGTCGGTCCGCACCCTTCCCACACTGCGGGCCCGACGGTGTACCAGCTCGCGCTCTTCGCTGGGACGCTCGCTCCAATAAAGCACCCCTAGCGCCCGCGTCGCCGATGCAAACCGCAGGAGCCCTGCCCCAGAACGCAGAGCCAACAGATGCCCTAGGATCGCTGCTGCATCTACGTCGTGCACGCCACGCTCGTAGCCTTCGTCCAGCCGCTCCTCGGCATACGCTCGCACCCGTGCTGTCAGGTTGCCGTCACGAACCGCTGTCTCCAAGGTGGGAAAGTCGAGTCCTGCGCGCGCGGTCTCTGCATCGAAAAACATCGACGCTGCCAAGAACTCGCCTCGGTAGACCTCGGGACTCTCGGAAACAAGGCTTTGCTCCCAGAGCTCTCGCACCGCATCGAGCTCGGCGTCGCCAAGACGCTCGTAAAAGTCGGTCCCCGTCAGATGCACTGCAAGAGCCCCGTCGCGAGCCAGAAGCACCAACTCGAGTGGCTGCGTCTGCACCCGAAAACGATGGGAACCTAGTTTCAGGATCCCTTCGTCGCCTTCAAACAGCTCGGTGCGATCGCGAAGCGCTCGAAGCGCGTTCTGCCGGGTCGCCTTGAGCCTCGAAGCCACTTCTTCAGCACGTACCGAGTCGCCCAGCTCGGTCAGGGAGCGTTCCAGCTCTCCCAGCTTGTGCACCATCGCGTCGGCAGCAAAGTAGGCGTGAAGCTCCTCACTGGTGGCCAGTGTCCGCGCCTTGCGGGTGATGGACTGCAGGATCCGGTCTGCAGCCGTTGCAAGACTCTGTGCCCTTCGCTGACGCTCGTCTACAAGCTGCTGGCGCCGAGCTCCAATGGCGTCGCTGACCTCCTGACGCTTGGTAAGCAGGTCGCTTACAAACGTGTCGAACTCCCCAAACCGTCCCTCGAGCTCCTCAAGCTGCAAAAGAAGCTTGGTCAGCGCCTCGTCGCAGCGCTCCGGAGTGTCGCACGACGCCAGTTGTGCTGTTACACTTTGTCCAAGGAGCTTGAACTGCACAGCAAACTCGGTACGTCCCTCGCGCGCTCCTAGATCCCGCTTCTTTGCTTGGTACGTTGCCCTCGCAGCATTGAGCTGGGCATAGGTGGCGCTCACCCCCTCGAGCACCTGCGTGCGGACTGTCGTGTCGTCGATCGCCAGGTTGCCAACGATCTCCGTGAGCAGCGAGAGGCCAGCTTCGAGCTCTTCGAGGGTCTTGCCAAACGGTTGGAGCTCCGTCGCCTTCGTGGCCCCTTCGCATTGGGCCGCCAGCTCGGTGAGACGGGTCCCGAGCGACTGAAACGCCTCCTGACGCAGCAGGAACGTCACACATGCCCGTCCCACAGCATCCTGGGCCTCGGTGACCTCGCGCTCGAACGCTTCGATGCGCAACAGGTCGACACCAGGAAGCTCCTTTAGCGCGATCAGCTGTCCCCGCTGCTTGCGAAGGGACGTGAGCGCCGCAAGAAACGCCTCGATATTGGTAAGGCTGTCTGGCTGGGTGCTTGCAAGAAGGTCCTTTTGCGCCTTGCCTGCTGCTGCAATCGCCTCGTCGGCGCGTTTCCGTACAGCCAGCGCCTTGTCGAACTCGTCTAGAATGAGCTCGCTGGTCTTGCGAAGCGCCTGGACAGTGCTGACAAGGTTCTCGGCCTCCGCATGCCCAAGCCAATAGAACGCATCGACCATCCGAGCTGCACCCGCGGCGACCTCTTCATAGGTCGCACGCGTCGGACTCTCGGTGACTGCCAGCCTACGGAGTCCAAGGGCCTCGCTGATCCCTCGGACCAGTTCTGCATTGCCTACCTTTGCGAGATAGGAACCTCCCGTAGGAGCCGTCGCTGCATGCTCCGCGCTCACAAACGGAGTGCGCCAAATCTGAATGGGATGCACCCTGGTAGGTTCTGCCGAGGCCCGCAGAAGTGCCATGGTGCCATCGGAAAATAGGCTGTAGCCATGGCAGCGAAGCGGTGACGCGATCTCCTTGCGGATTGCATTGTAGGGACAAAGAATGTACTGCCCGTCCGTAGCTCGGTAGAACACGTACAGGACATCTTCGCCATTGGGGGACGGCAGCACGCGTTCGAATTGCATGCCCAGCGTGTCCCCCTCGAACAGCTTGATCTCGCCCGACTGCAGGCAAAACCCACCTGGGAAGACAATGCCGTGATCCTCGGGGAGCTCCAGGCACGCCTGCCCAATCGCATCGATGCGTTGCACCCGCTTGGTGCGCACGTCGAACACCAAGTACCGGCTGCTCTCTTCCCGAAATGGATGAACGCGCAGCAAAATCAGCGAGCCTACCTTAGCGTACGCAATGTCCGCGTCATCGAGCGTCTGGTTCGGGTCGACCACAGGCTCGCTGTAAATGCCGCGCCCCTCGCGGGTGTTGTTCTCCACCTTGATGGTGAGGTCGCCCCCAATGGTCTCGACAAACACCTGGTCGAGAATGCTCACATGTGGGTAAAGCCCAGGAACCTGGTTCTCTCGCGTGGTCTGGGTCCAGACGAAGTCGTGCTGACGAGGCAACACATAGTCTTCGTCCCCGCGTGGGTCCATATAGGTAAGGCGCCCCTTGGCATCGAGCGCCCAACGAAAGGCCTTGATATCCCGGGCCGACGCCCCAACCTGCACCACTGCAAGAAGACGCGTGTCGGTCCTGAGAAGCTGCGCGAGGCGAGCGTCCTTCATGTACCGGAACGCGTCGCGGAAATCTTTGACAAAGGCGGGGTCTGCCAGGAATGCCCCTGCTCCTCCTGCAGTCAGAGGAACCGCCTCGAGGTCGTACCCCTCGGCAGTCTTCTGGAACTTGTGGAGGCTCAAGACATCGCCAACGCCGGTTTCTTGTCGAAGGCCCAGGAAGACCTCGAAACCCAGGAGCAGGTGGCCGTCGACGCTGACAACGTCGCGAGGAATGCAGTTGTTGGACGTGCGCACGCGCTCGTTGGCAAGGAGGGCGAGCTCGGTGCCGCCGAACACCTCTTTGCGGCGCGCATTGAGCGTCTCGGCCTTGGTTGCAAGCTCGGCGGCCTGCTCGAGGAGCCGCCGGCGAATGACCTCGTAGCTCCCACCGTCGAGCGTTTCCGGGGACTCTGCAGTGCTCATGGCTTAGCGAGGAAGGAGCTGGTCAAGGCCTAGCTCTTTGGACCGCTTGGCAAGAGCCTGCAGTTTTGTCCGGGACGTGTCATCGGCCCCAGACATCAGCTTCTCGAGAACCGACGCCAACGTGACAGAAGAAGCGCCTTCACCTGCAGGGCCAGTAGGGCCAGGCGCTAGGAGCCCTTCGACCAGGCTCTTGACAGTGTCGCTCTGTCCCAACACGCCTTCTACCGACTGTCCAAGGCTGATGGCGCGTACAAAGCGGTCGAAGAAGGCCCCGTCGCCTCCTACGATGTTGATCTTGGCGTTGCCGAAAGCTTGGGCAAGCACCTGGGCTTGGGCGGTGGCGACATCGCGTCGAATCCGGATCTGTTCCAGTTCCACGGTCTTTTCTTTGTCGAGCCGCAGGCGGAACTCTTCGTGGCCACGGGAAGCCTCGTCGAGCGCTTTCATGGACTCGGCTTTTTGGGCAATCCCCGTAGCTTCCGCGAGCAGCTTTTCGCGCATGGCATTGGCTTCCGCAAGCCCGCGCTTCTCGATGGCGGAGGCTTCGGCTTCCTTGACATGCACACCGGCCATCCCTTGCTGCTCTTGGCCGGCAGCTTCGGCGATCATCTTCTCGCGCAGTGCACTGGCAACGGCTTTCCCCTGTTTCTCGACAGCGGCAGCATCCGCTTCTTTCACACGGACCCGCGCCAGCCCTTGTTTCTCTTCACCTGTGGTGGCAGCTTGCCCCTTTTCAAGGGTAACCCGTGCTTCCGCAAGCCCTTGCTTCTCGGTGGCCACTGCATCGGCCTCGCGGACTCGCGCTTTGGCAAGGCCGTCTGCAGCAGCTTCGGCCTGGAGCCCCTCGGACAGACGGATCTTGGCCCGCGCCTGTTTGTCCGAGGCTTCGAGGTCGGCGTCGGCGAGGATAAGACGTTCCCGCGCTTTGTGCTTGGCGACCTCTTCGGCCGATTGTGCTGCCTTGACCTGTTTGACCAGCGCTTCCTGTCCCGAAGCTTCGGCGCCAATGCGGAGGACTTCCTTCTCGCGGTTGGCTTGCGCGAGGGCGCGCACGTCCTTGATCAGCTCTTCTTCGGTTGCAACGGTCTTCTCGACAACGATGCGAGCGCGGATGACGTCAGCGATCTCTTTCTTCTGGGTCTCGACTTCCTTTTCCTTGGCAATGGAGACGAGCGCGACCTCTCGCTCCCGCTGGATCACTTCGAGCTGTCGAGCTTTTTCGACGCGTTCGGTTTCGACGGCGATCTCGCGTTCGCGGTTTTTCTGAGCGACGGCGACCCCGCGGGCCTTGGCCTCGCCAGCGATCAGCGACTCTTCTTCGTTTTTCTGCTCGACAATACGGGTCTTCTTGTGCTCGTCGCTTCCGATGCGCATGGCCTCGTTCTGTTCGCGGGACTGGGCTACAGCGACCTCCCGGTTCTTCTTGGCCTCCGCTTCGGAGCGGCGCTGCTCGAACTTGAACACGGCTTCGTCGGCCGTGAGGTTTTGGCTTCCCACTTCCATGCGCTCCTTCTGGCGGAGCTCGTTGGTCTGGACATTTTGGATCACTGTGAGGTCGGTGATCTTGCGGATACCGTCGGCATCCATGATGTTGTCGCGGTCGAGAGCTGCGAGAGGAGTCTGCTCGAGGAAGTCAATAGCGGCGTCGTCGAGGATAAACCCGTTCAGGTCGCGTCCAATGACCTTGATAATTTGGTCTTTGAACTCCTCGCGCATCTTGTAGAGGTCTTCGAAGTTGAAGTGTTTGCCTACGGTCTTGAGGGCCTCGGAAAACTTGGCGGTGAAGAGCTCGCGGAGTGCTTTGAGGTCCGACGCACGGACGCATCCGATGGACTGGGCTACTTTGAGCACGTCCTCTTGGGTCTTATTGACCCTGACAAAGAAGTTGACATTGATATCGGCGCGGATGTTGTCCTTGCAGATGAGCCCTTCTTTGCCGCGTCGGTCGATCTCGATCATTTTGACCGACATATCCATCACTTCGGCGCGGTTGATGATGGGATACACCACAGCGCCGGTAAACGTGACGACCGGCTCGGCACGCATGGTGTTGACAATGAGCGCGTCGCCCTGATCGACCTGTCGATAGAAGCGGGCGACGATAACCAAGGTGCCGAAAATCACGAGCACCACAATGCCGATAACGATGAGAACAGGAATGACCCCAGCCATGGCAACCTCCGAAGGACCGTGAGGCTAGCCTCAATGGCGACGGCATACGAGCCTTTCGACAGGAACCGACATGCGCCTCCTGACGCGTGCCGTTTGCCTGGGAAGGGGCTTGCGGTTTGGTTTCGGTGGGTGTAGGCGCTCCAACCTTGCATCGCGCGAGGTTCCTTTCGCTGCTTCTGATCGGTTGTGCGGCGACGACGCCGTCCCCGCCGGACGTTCCTCTTCGTCCGCCGGCGCGGTCGTTTGCGCCGCCGTTTGCAGACGCGGCCCCGTCGCATTTTTTTTCTAAGCGCTTTCACGCCACGATCCCCTTTCCAGACGGGCGCACTTGGCGCATCGACGACCACTCGAGCGCCGAGCTGGTGGCGACGCATGCTCCCACCGAGTCGGTGCTGACCTTCGTGTTGTGGCGCGAGCAAACCCCAGTGAACCGTCACATCTGCGAGAGCCGACGTCCGCCGCACAACCAGGTCGCCTTGCGCACGGTGGAAGACACAGTGGAGCTCGAGCCGTTCGACATGCGGGTTTGGGTCCCGATCGAGCTTGACTCGAAGGGCTCGTTGGTGGGGCACGTGTTCGCGTTCGGTGCGCACCTGCGGAAATGTTTTGTGCTGCACTTCGCGACTCGCGTCGCCGGACCGGACGACCAAGCGGCGCTGACGTCTCGCCTTGCAGCCATTCGTCTCACGGTCGTCGGAGGGCTTCGGCTCGATCGGACCGACGCGCCCCATGGCAGTCTACAAAAGCCGTGATAGGACCTCTGGCCTATGCATGTTGAAACATTTGCCGTGGGTCCGCTTGGATGCAACTGCTCGATCGTGGCGGACCTTGAGAAGAAGAGCGCCATCGTGATCGACCCGGGCGGCGACTACGAGGTCATTCAAAAGCGCCTAACCAAACGCAACCTGACCGTGACCGCCATCGTACACACCCACACGCACTTCGATCACCTGGGAAGCACCGCGGAGCTGCAGCAGAGCACACGCGCTGCGGCGCATATCCACGAGGCGGACCGGTTCCTCTTCGATCTGGTGCCTATCCAGGCGGCCATGTTCGGCTTCGCAGTCCCCGGGAAAGCCGAGGTGGAGGGGTCGCTGGTGGACGGCTTCGCATTGTCTGCGGGTGATGTGGAGCTGGCTGTTTTGCACACGCCTGGGCATTCCCCTGGAAGTGTCTGCTTTGTTGGGTCGTTCTCGGGAAGGACCATCGTGTTTAGCGGCGATACGCTGTTTCGACGCGGCATTGGACGGTCGGACTTGTGGGGAGGAGACGGGCGGACACTGTTTCGGTCCATCGAGAACAAGCTGATGTGCCTGGACGATGAGACGCTGGTGGTTCCCGGGCACGGTGACTCGACCACCATAGGAGAGGAGAGGGGCGGCAACCCGTTCCTTCGATAGGGCGAGCCTTCGACGGACGCAGTGCCAGGGGCGGCTGGGGAGCAGATGAGGTTGCGCCTGAGCGAAAAGCCCGCGTGCGGCGAGGGGCCAGGCTCGCGTCAAGCTCCCCTCAACCGACCGGGTCTATCCGGGAATAATGCCCATTGTGCTGTGTTGGCTCGAAAGTTGGAAAGAAGCGGACGCCCGGCGCCCGTGCCACCGCATTCCGAGACGAGGAAACTGTGTGCGAGCATTTTTCAGTTCCAGAGACCAGCTCATCGAAGTCAAAAAAAAGTACGTTACGGCGCGAGGCGCGTCATCTGGCGGAGGCCATTCTTGAGGGACGAAGTGCGGCGCGACTCGATCCATCGGGGCTCGAGGGCGAAGATCACGATACGGTCGTATTGCTCAACAAGGCGCTCGATCATCTGACAAGGCATGCGGGGGCGCTTGGTCCGGCGGAAACCGGGCATGTTGCGGATCGCCTCGAGCGTCTTGCCGCGGGAGAGTTGGAGCCAGTAGGCCCCACGATTGTTGCGTCGGCGGAAGCGGCCCGCATTGAATCGGCTTTTGCGCTGCTCAGTGCGAACCTAGCGCATCTGGTGCGACGCTTCGAGGAGCTCGACGCCGCGCATCGGGCTGGAGACTACGAGCACCGCATTGACCCAAGCGGTTTCGATGGGATCTACCGTCGCATTGTGGATGCTGCGCATCGCACTGTGGAAGGTCAGGTTGGTAAAGTGCTTGGCCTTGTCAAGACAGTTGGGCAGGTAGCGGATGGAAATGTGTTGTTCATGGTCGAGCGGCTTGGGGCTCAAGACCTTGAACCGCGAACGACGGCAACGAACAAGATGTGGCGACGGCGGGTCGCCTAACGTCTACCCTACTTCGATCAGTCGCACGCGCAGATTTCACCAGCCCCCTCTCTCACTAACGTGGCCGCAACCGCCTGGAATCGGACGGCCGTGTGTGCGCGCCTGCTCGAGCAGTTGCGCATGGAGCGCAAATGTCTTTGGCATAAAGGTGACCACTTGCAGATTTTGGCCGCGAAGAGCACCTAAACCAAACCCATCTTGAAAACCGCAGGTCCGAACCGGGTCCGAACCGCGCCACCCGCGATCCAGGGTTACCCACCCTGGGCTGACAGCCCAGGATGGGTAACCCTGGGTCGTGGGTGTCGCGGGCTCGGCTGCCCCGGAGTGTCCAAGGACTTCCGCAGCGAGCACCTAGACTGGTCTTGTCGCACAGCTTGCAGTCTGCCACGAAAATCGTCTTCTCTGGGTCTTCAAGGATGCTTGCCACACTTTCGTTGGGAGCCTTGTTCGCGTCAGCGTTGCAAGCGTCTTCTCTCTTGGCAGCTCCGACTCCTTCAGATGCCTCTCGACTCTTCGGCGCCGTCGCTCCTCCACCTCCAAGGGAGAGGGAAAGCCACCCGAGCCCAGTAACCCACCTAAAAACCGCTCGTTCGAGAACGAGCGCCAAGAGAGCAAGCCACGAGAACACCGGCGAAAGCCGCTCGAAATCGATACGACGCAACGCCTCTGCATGAACCGATCGCTCCTGCCGCCCGATGCAGAGTTCAAAGGGGGCGAGCAGACTATCATCTAGGACCTTGTGCTGCGCCGAAACAACATCGCGTTCGAGCGAGAGAAGTACTACTCGGCTATGGAGGGCAGAAGCTTTCTCGCGCCCCTTCCCGCGGAGTTTACAGCATCAGAGGTTGGGCCTGGGGTCCGCAGTATGGTGCTCGTTCTTCACCATGCGTGCGGGGTGACGCAGCCAAAACTCCAAGCGTTCCTTGAAAGCACGGGGATCCAAATCTCTTCTGGCGAGATCTCCAATCTCCTCAGGCGGAACCTGGAGCAGTTCCACCAGGAGAAAACCGAGCTTTTCGATGCGGGCTGAAGAGCAGCCCATGGAAATTGATCTCAGATGCATGCCTTGTGGAGGGTTACCGCAGGAGCACCGATGAGCCAGCTGGTGCTCACGCATCCAGAGCTGCCGCTGCACAACAACGAGGCGGAGCTGGCTGCGCGCGACCGTGTGCGCAAGCGCGACTTCAGCTTGTCGGCGCATTCAATCGAAGGCTTGGCAGCCTGGGACACGTTCCAATCGATTGTTCCCACGGCTAGGAAACATGGCGTCTGTATTGTGGACTACATCCAGGATCGACTGCGAGGAGTGCACATGAATCCGCGCTTAGCCAGCCGTCTGAACAGCGTCCCCCTCCGCCGTCTCTACACTCGCAATCCGGTGCGACGGTAACCATGAGCCTCGCCCGTACACCACCGCATACGCCACAGCACCCACTAGGTTCGTCGCCGCCACCAGATGAAACAACGTCGACATCTGCGCCCCGCACACCGCCACTGCCACCACCGACACAGGAAACTGAAAGCCCAAGATCACTCCAACGTCGGTCAACAGAGTCGTCCGAGTCGCCCCAGCCCCCGCCATCGCATTGCCCAAGACCACCCCAATCCCCAACGCTACGTAACTCGGCGCCACGGTCCGAAGGTACGCAAGTGCAATCCCTACTGGACCCGCCTCGTTGTCGAAGATCCGCAAGATGCTCTCCCCCGCTACCACCACCGCCACCAGCAAGAGCACGTTGGTCAGCCCATCGTAGACCGCGGTGATCCACCCACTGCGCACCGCCCGATAAGGCCGGCCAGCCCCAAGGTTCTGCCCCACGAACGTCTGCGCCGCGCTCCCCCACCCCATCGCAACGAAGAGCGCCATCGTGTCGAGACGAAATACCAGGCCCATCGCAGTCGTTGCCGTCTGATCCTCCTGCGTCGTGAAATACCGCGCCACCAGCGAGTTCACCAGAAGCATCCCTAGAATCCGGATCACGAACTGCGCACTGGACGGCCATGCAATCCCCAAGAGTCGCCCCAGCTCGCGCCGGTCCGGCCCACGTGCTCCCAGCGGCGGACGCACAATCCGAAACCGCCTCACCAGCACCACCACAATCGGAATCAACACCAGTGTCCGCGCCAAGATGGTCGCCCAGGCCGCCCCTACCATCCCCATGCGCGGCACGTGCAGCGCCTCGGCCACCGGCGCCGCCCAACGAAACAGCGCAGGGGACGGTCCCGGACCGTAGATCGCCACGATGGCAAACACCACGTTGAGCACATTGCCCGTCACGAGCAGCGCCACCGGCGTCTTCGCCGACCCCAGCGCTCGCATGATGCTGGTCAGCTGCAAAAGGAAAAAGATCGAGAAGCTCCCCCCTACGATCACCCGCAAGTAGCGCGTTGCAACCGCCGCGACCTCCCCCTTGGCTCCCACCAGGTCCTCGACAATCACCCCTGCGAGCGCCACCCCAATGAACGCAAACACCAGACTGAGCGCCCCCACCACGAGCAGCGACTGCCAGGCCGTGCGCTGCACCGCAGCCTCGTCGCCCGCCCCCCGCTGCTGCGACAGAAGCGCCGCGGTCGCCGTCGAAACCCCGTAGCTCACGATGGTCCCGAGGGCCGCGATCTGATCGCACAGGCCAAGCGCCCCGATGGCCGCGCCGACCTCGGACGCAGGAAGCTGCGCGACGAGGTACGCATCCACCAGGTTGAAGGTCGTCTGGAGCGCCATCCCCACCGCAAGGGGAGTCCCAAAGCGCGCGATTTCGTAAGGCAAAAACCCGTCAACAATGCGCCGTGAGGCCGGTTTCGACATGGAGGATGTGCCGTCTTTGCCATATTTCTCCCCCCGCCGTCACGCGTTCGATGCCCATCGCTCTTCGGTTGCGCCTCGCGCAGGCCATGGGGTAAAGCCATTCCGTGAGCTCCTCCGACACCCGAACCCCATCACAACTGTCCGATCGCCCTTCGCGCCGCGAGCTGCTGGTCCGCGTAGGAGGCGCCGCCGGTGTGCTCGCAGCATCTGCAGTCCTCGGCCGTGCGCTGCGGGATCGCGGCGGCTTTGGTGTCGCTCAGTCGGGCGCAACACGCCAGGTGCGCGACTACCGGATTGCCACTGCATCCCAAGAGCTCGCCGAGCTCGCTATTGCCCGTCCTCGTCCCGACGACCAGGAGCCTCCCACCCCCGACACGCTGGTTCGGCGGGCCGTCGACGCCATGGGCGGAATGCAACGCTTTGTCAGTCGCGGCGATGTCGTCGTGATCAAGCCCAACATCGGATGGGACCGCATGCCAGTCCATGCAGCCAACACCAATCCCGACGTGGTTGCAGCGGTGATCAAACTCGTGTTCGACGCAGGGGCAAAACGAGTGGTGGTGGCCGATGGGTCCTGCAACGACCCAAACCGTTGTTTCCAGCGCTCGGGCATCTGGCGTGCTGCCTACAACCTTGGCGCCGAGGTCGTATTGCCGCAAGAGCATCGTTTCCGCAACATGCGTCTCAAGGGGGATGTGCTCGACGAGTGGCCTATCTTCACGACTCTCGTCGAAGCCGACAAGGTGATCAATGTCCCCATTGCCAAGCACCACAACCTCGCCAAGTACACGGCGGCGATGAAAAACTGGTACGGAGTGCTCGGGGGACGACGCAATCGGCTCCATCAGAACATCGACACCTCCATTGCCGATCTTGCCACCTTCATGCGTCCATCGCTGGTCATCGTCGACGCAATCCGGGTCCTGATGCGCAACGGCCCGCAGGGGGGGAACATGGATGACGCCAAGGACAAGCACACGATCCTGGCCACTGTCGACCAAGTGGCCGCCGACGCTTACGGGTGCACACTGATTGGGCAACATCGCGACAACTTGCCGTACCTCAAGATGGGTCACGAGCGCGGCTTGGGGACCATGTACTGGGAAACTCTTCGCGTAAAGGAGGTCTGAGTCATGCAATCCAAGGAGCCGGTAGGGGAAAAGAAGCGAGGACAGAAGCGACTGGGGACCCCAGCACGTCCCATCATCCGGTCGCTCGTATGGCTTCGCAGGTTCTCGCAGGTCTTCTTCTTTGGCCTGTTCATGTACTTCTTGTTCCAGACCGCCTTTCGAGGGAGCTTCGCAGCCAAGGCAGACACCGCAGTACGCTTGCCACTTCCTGTCGAAGCGTTTCTCTTGGCCGACCCGTTCGTGGCAGCGATGACTGTGCTTTCGACGCACACGGTGTACCGAGGGCTTCTATGGAGCCTAGGGATATTGGCGCTGACGCTGGTGTTTGGAAGGGTATTCTGCGGGTGGCTTTGTCCTTTCGGGACTCTCCATCACTTCTTTGCTTGGCTTCTCCCCTCGAAGCGAGGTCGGGGGGGCGTACGGGTCGAGGCCAACAAGACGCACGGCTACCAGCGGGCGAAGTACTATCTCATGTACGCCTTCTTGTTGGCAGCCGTTGGGGGGAGCGCCATAGGCGGCATGTTCGATCCCATCTGCGTCGCGGTGCGGTCCATTGGGCTAGGGGTGATCCCCGCTGCGCAGTATGTGACGGGACGGGGGCTTGGGTTTGCGCAGAATGTTCCTGTCGGGGCGGTGCAGAGGGGAGCCGATCACACGCAGGACTTCCTGGCGCGCACGATCTGGCAAAGCCGTCAGTTCTATTTTCATCAGACCTGGCTCATTGTGTTCCTTCTGATCGCGGTACTGTTTGCCAACCGCATCATTCCGCGCTTCTGGTGCCGTGTGCTCTGCCCGCTGGGAGCGTTCCTTGGGGTGCTTGCGCGCTTTGCGCTCTTTGGGATGGAGAAGGCGCATGCGAAGTGCACGGACTGCAACTTGTGCTTGGTGAATTGCCAAGGGGCCGACAGTCCGCAAGGAGGGGTCAAGTGGCGTCAGGACGAGTGCCACATGTGCATGAACTGCGAGGGGGCGTGTCCGGAGGATGTGATCAAGTTCAGGCTGCTTCCAAACCGCAAGAGCGCCCTTGTGACCCCGGATGTGGACCGTCGCACGACGCTTGCTGCAGTGGGGGCGGGGGCAGCGTTTCTTCCTGCTGTGAGGGTGGCCGACGCGCTGGACGTAAACTATCATTCCAAGGTAATCCGTCCGCCGGGTGCTGTAGAGGAGCGTGCGTTTCTCGAGCGGTGCATTCGCTGCGCCGAATGCATGAAGGTGTGTCCCAACAATGCGCTTCATCCGTCCTTGTTGGAGGCAGGCATCGAAGGGATATGGAGTCCGATCCTGATTGCGCGGGTAGGGTATTGCGAGCACTCGTGTGTACTTTGCGGTCAGGTGTGTCCTACGGGAGCGATCCAGAAGATCACGGAGAAGGAAAAGACCGGGATAGGGATGGCGCCGGTGAAGATCGGGACTGCGTTTTACGACCATGGGAGGTGTTTGCCATGGTCGATGGGGACACCTTGCATCGTGTGCGAGGAATTTTGTCCCACGTCTCCGAAGGCCATTTGGGTCGAGGAGGTGATGGCGCCGATGCGGGAAGCGAAGTTTGGGGCGGACGGGACCGAGCCGGCGATGAAGCTGGTCAAGTTGCAGCGTCCCCATGTAGACCCGAGTCTATGCATTGGCTGCGGGGCGTGTGAGAAGGTGTGTCCTGTGCAGGATCAGCCGGCGGTGTACGTGACCAGTGTTGGGGAGACGAGGTCGAAGACCAATGTGATCCTGCTCGAGAACACGAGTTACACGACCTCGCGGTAAACCAAACCCATTTTGAACCGCATTTCGCTAGCAGACGGTGCGAATTAGAACAGCCCAGGCACGGTGGACTCGGAGATGACGTCCTAAGAGCGGTCAGGTAGGCTCCTCGATCACCATGGCCTATGTCAGAACTCGTTTGGGACGTTGGTTCGTAGAAGAGCGAGGGACTTCGGTTCGTCTCGAAGACCCCACGCTCGTATTGCTTCACAGCCTTCTTTGCGACGGAGGCATGTGGCGCAATCAGGTGGGGACGTTTGCCGCGCTCGGTCGGGTGGTGCTGATCGATGGCCCTGGGCATGGACGAAGTGAGGTGCCGCCGCCGTTCACCCTCGAGGATCACGCGGACGCACTCACCGATGCGTTTGCCGACCTCGGGATTCATACCGTCATCGCCATCGGGCTGTCGTGGGGCGGCATGGTGGCCATGCGTCTTGCAATCAAGCACCCGTCGCGAGTTCAGGCGATGGTGCTGATGGACACGAGCGCAGATCGCGAGCCCCGAGCAAATGCCCTCAAATACCGTCTTTTCGCATCTGTTGGACGTCGTCTTGGGCTTGCGCCGTGGTTGCTTGATGCGCAGGTGGTTCCACTCATGTTTGCGCCGAGCACGCGCGCAGAGCGTCCCGACCTGATCGAGGATTTCGTGCGTAGTGCCCATGGATTTCCCCGTGACGGGGTTGCTCGCGCAGCCAAGGCGGTGGTGGTCAAGCGCACGAGCGTTCTTGAGCGTCTCGGGGAAGTTCGGGTGCCGACGTTGGTGCTGTGTGGCCGTGAAGACCGTGCCCAGCCTCCGTCAGAATCAGAGAAGATCGCGCGGGCGTTACCCGAAGCGCGGCTGGTCGTTATTGACGGTGCGGGTCATCTTTCCGCGCTGGAGCGTCCCGTCGAGGTCAACGATGCTTGTATGTCGTTCTTGCGTCCTCTGTTTGCCAGGTAGGTCAGGACTTCCGCCGCGAGCTAAACCAAACCCATTTTGAAAACCGCAGGTTTTCAAAATGGGTTTGGTTTACTAGGCGAAGACTCCGGTCGACGTGAAGCCATGACTCCGGGGTATCTTGCCGTCCCCACCCATGCGTACCTTCGTTTTCTGTTTTCTACTCGCCGCAGCCTGTGAGCGCCCACCGCTTCAGACCTCCGCCGACGCCAGTGCCGCCGCATCGTCCCCCGCGGCCTCGGTCGCCGTCGCCCCCATCGCGCCCGCCGCGCTCCCAAAACGCTCGCGTCTCTTCATTGATGACACCGGATTCCGCATCGACGGCAGCTTTATCGGCCCTTCCGAGGGCGACCGGCTCACCGGTGTCCTCGAGCCTTACGCAAGCGCAGAGCCGTTCCCTGTCGACGCGGCTCGCAACGCCAAACCATCGTTCGTGGTCACCGCCCTTCGAGCCCTTCGCCGCGCCCACGCAACTTCCTCTAAAGTCACCACGGACGACCGCAATCGAACCCCCACCGAGCTTCTCGTGACGCTCTTGTCCGTTGCGGTCCCCAACTGCAGCGCGGTGGCTCTCATCGGCAAGGACGCGAGCATTTCCGTATGGACCGTAGGAGGTACGGTTGCCAAAAAGTTTCCTCGCGGCTTTGGCGGACCTGACATGACCCTCGGTTCGGAAGGACTCCGCGCCACGGCTGCACTCTGCAACGGTCCCGCGCTCTTCGTGGGGGCCGACGACGTCATGAACTGGGGGCTTGTGTTCGACCTCGCGTTCGCCTCACGCGGCTCGCCCGACGCCGGCCGCAAGTCTCTTGACGTGGCCGTGATCGCGGGCACGGTCGTGGCGGGACGGCGGGTGGCTCTTGACTAACGAGCTCTTTTGCTCGCGAGGATGGATCCTGTTTGCACCAACGCGTAAGTTTGACATGCGTCGAAACCGTTCCAGTCCGAGGTTTGCAATGGCCATCGCAGGGTTTCGTTTGATACCGCGCGTCGTTTCCGTGACCGTAGCGGCCCTCGTAACGCTTCTCTTGGCGGCGCAAGGATGCAGCGGCACATCAGCCAACACGGAAGACATCGTTGGAGCCGTCGAAGACCCCACCGGAGCGGTCACCGCGCCTCTTGCCGTCGGAACGATGCTGCGTGCGACGGCGAACGCGAACCTGCGCATCGGGCCTTCGACTGGCGAGCGCATCTTGCGGGTGATCCCGATCGCAAGCCTTGTTCGTGTGGTCGAATCGGTTCCTGTGGACGGGTATTACCGTGTCGACCACAACGGAACGGTGGGGTGGGCCTTTGGAAAATATTTCCAGATCCAGGGATCGCAAGCCATGGACGGAGGGGCGGCTCCTCAAGGCGACGACGCGGGCATGGACGCGATCGCACTCGGTGATTCGGGCGTGTCGGAGGGCGGGGTGATTTCGTCGCCGCGCACCGAGGCGCTCGAGAGGGCTCGCTCGGCGGTTGGGTTTTCCTATTGGTGGGGCCATGCGAGGTGGCTTCCACAAGGGGCTACGTCAGCAAACCGAGGAACCTGCGCGGGCAATTGCCCGAGCTGCACGCACACGGGCTCGTACGGGGCCGATTGCTCGGGTTTGGCGAGCAAGGTCTGGCAGATTCCGGCGGGCAACACGGACCTGACGGTGGACAATCACGGTCCTGGGACCGCATCGTATGTAGTTGACACGAAAGACTGGTCCACGGTGGCACGGGGGAGTGTTCAACCTGCCGACGCTTTCGTGTACAACGCCAACGGCGCCGGGCACATTTTCCTTTACGCTTCGGAGGACCCGTGGGGTTCGGTGTATGCGTACGAGTGCAAGGGTTGTGCGGAGGGGTGCGTGTACAATCTGCGCACGGTGGGAAGTGCCTACCACGCGATCCGGCGGGCGGGGTATTGAGTCTGATACGAGGTCTGTCATGCGTTCATGGGTTTTTGTATTCGTTGGCCTTGCGGCGTGCGGTGGGGAAAAGAAGGACTTTCAAGCCATAGCGACGGCTGTCTCTCCGACTCTGAGGGAGCTAGCGCCGTTTGACGCCAGGCTGAACCCGGGCCGAGACGAGGACACGCAGTCGGCCGAAGTGGTCGAAAAGGTGGTCGATGCCTCACGTGCGTGCGGTGAGGTTCGTGCAGTTGTGGCGAAGATCCAGCTAGCGTCAGGAAATTACACGTCCCCCACGGCGTCGCGTCTCGCGGGCGACCTTGCGGGAGCTGTCAAGGACTTCGGCGAGATCTCCAATGGCTGCGGCATCGCCGAGAACGCGCGTCCCGCGATGGACTGCTATCGAAGCTGCCGACGTGCATGGGGAAAGCTGGCCAAGGCGACCCGCGCCTTGCACGAGGCGGCGCAAAAACAAGGCGTCGATATTCCTCCCCTCCGTCCCCTGCGGGGGGGGAAATAACCGCTGCGAGAGGAGTACTCCCGCGGACCTCACCCCCACACGATTCGAAGCGTTCACATCGTCCCCCTCCCCATCGATGGGGAGGGGGAATTTGTAGGAGCGCGAAGTCGCGGGGGGGTGAGGTCTTGGAATTCCCTTACTCGGGATCGCGTTCGTCGCTCTCGATGACGTCGTCGTCATCGTCGTCATCCACGGCTTCTCTCGTCGTCGGGACCGCCCTGAGAACCGTCACTTTCGCCCGCGCTTCCGACTCCTGCACGGTCGCTAGGATCGAGTCGTACAGATTGGGCAAGTTCTGCAAAAGACGGTTCTTCACGTCGTTTCGCAACACGATGTTTTCGATCCCCAAAAAAGCGCTCAAGAACGCCACGGTCTCGGAGGACAACACACGTTTGCAGTAGTTCCAGCCGATCGGGGCGACCGTGTCGACATCCACCCACCGAAGCCAGTTGCCCACGACCTTCGTCTCGGGGTCGCGAGCTTTCAATGTGCCGTCCGTATCCACCTCCGCGATCACGTAGGCTTTGCCGACGGTGTAGTTGTGGTCGTTGGTGTTGCTGACGATGTAGATCTTGGTGCCGACTGGCCAGGTTCGCATGGGGACCGCGAGAGCTTACGCGTGTCGCCAAGTTCGTCAATGCCAGGGGGCTTGACAGAAGACGCCTTACGCGTTCGCATCCCCGTCACGCTGCGCGTTGATGCGCGGTCGTAAGGAGCAAACATGGAGCTCTCCGAAGAAGTCGAGCACATGACCTGCGTGGCAAAAGGACCCAACCACGGTCCCGCGCCCATCCCCCAGGAAGGACGCTGGGTGCAGGCCAAAGGAATCAAAGATATCGCGGGGCTTACCCACGGTATCGGCTGGTGCGCCCCCCAACAAGGCGCGTGCAAACTCACGCTCAACGTCAAAAACGGGGTCATCGAAGAGGCCCTCATCGAAACCGTGGGATGCTCCGGCATGACCCACTCGGCCGCCATGGCCGCCGAAATCCTCCCGGGAAAAACCCTCCTCGAGGCCCTCAACACCGACCTTGTCTGCGACGCCATCAACACCGCCATGCGCGAGCTGTTCCTCCAGATGGCCTATGGACGGACCCAGACCGCCTTCTCCGAAGGGGGACTCCCCATCGGCGCTAGCCTCGAGGACCTCGGAAAAGGTCTCCGTAGCCAGATCGGCACCATGTTCGGAACCGTCGCCAAAGGCCCCCGCTACCTCGAAATGGCCGAAGGCTATATCACCCAGCTTGCCCTCGACGACCACGACGAGATCATCGGCTACCGCTTCGTGCACCTCGGTCGAATGATGGAAATGATCCGCAAAGGGACCGAACCCGCCGACGCCCTCAAAAAAGCATCTGGCTCCTATGGCCGTTTCGACGAAGCGACGCGAACCATCGACCCCCGCAAGGAGTAATTTCCCATGGCACTTTTCGAAGGGTACGAGCGCCGCATTGGCAAAATCAACGAAGTCCTCAAGACCTACCAGATCGCGTCGGTCCAAGAAGCCCGCGCCATCTGCGACAACAAAGGCATCGACGCCTACGGGATCCCCAAGAGCATCCAGTCCATCTGTTTCGAAAACGCCGCCTGGGCCTACGTCGTAGGGGCCGCCATCGCAGTGCAGAAAAAATGCAAGGTCGCCGCCGAAGCCGCCGAAGCGATCGGCGTGGGACTCCAAGCGTTCTGCATCCCGGGCTCCGTCGCCGAAGACCGCAAGGTTGGCATCGGTCACGGCGCCCTAGGAGCCATGTTGCTTCGTGACGAGACCGAGTGTTTCTGTTTCCTTGCGGGGCACGAGTCCTTTGCCGCCGCCGAGGGGGCCATCGGCATCGCGCGCTACGCCAATACGGCCCGCAAGGTCCCGTTGCGCGTGGTCCTCAACGGGCTTGGCAAGGACGCTGCACAGATTATCGCGCGGGTCAATGGCTTTACCTATGTCCAGACCCAGTTCGACTATGGCCCGGGAACCCTCGCCATCGTACGGGAGCTTGCCTATGGCCATGGCGATAAAGCCAAGGTCCGTGTGTTTGGCGCCGACGATGTCCGTGAAGGGGTAGCGATCCTGCATCACGAGCGGGTCGACGTCTCCATCACAGGAAACTCCACCAATCCGACTCGGTTTCAGCATCCCGTTGCAGGAACCTACAAGAAAGAGTGCGTCGCACAAGGCCGTCGCTTCTTCTCCGTAGCCTCGGGTGGAGGGACGGGACGCACCCTACATCCAGACAACATGGCAGCCGGGCCCGCGTCGTATGGCATGACCGATACGATGGGGCGGATGCATTCAGACGCGCAATTCGCAGGGAGCTCGTCGGTGCCCGCGCATGTGGAGATGATGGGGTTCCTTGGGATGGGCAACAATCCCATGGTGGGAGCGACCGTGGCGGTGGCCGTCGCGGTGTCGCAGGCGTTGGGACGGGGCTGACCTCGAACCGCTCGCCCTCGTCGACCTCGAGAACCGCAACTTTCCCACTCGCGCAGACCTCCCTTCCCGCCTCCCTCGACTCGACATCCTGACGTGCCTTCCCGCCAGGCAACTGCGACGTCGCTCCGGGCTACGTCAAGAAAAAACCAAGCGACAACTAGAAAGTTCAAAGCGACGTCACTGCAATCCGGAGCGACGTCACCGCAATCTGGAGCGACGTCACTGCAATCCGGAGCGACGTCACCGCAATCTGGAGCGTCGTCACTGCAATCCTGAGCGACGTCACCGCAATCTGGAGCGTCGTCACCGCAATCTGGAACGTCGTTACCGCAATCCGAAGCGTCGTCACTACAATTTCGAGCGTCGTTACTGCAATGTCGAGCGTCGCTACTGCAATCCGAAGCGTCGTCACCGCAATTTCGAGCGTCGTTACTGCAATTTCGAGCGTCGTTACTGCAATTTGAAGCGTCGTCACCGCAATCCTGAGCGGCGACTATAAAATGATGAGCGACGTTGACGTACCATGTAGCTACGGCAAGGACACTCAATATTGCATCTATGTAGCCCTAAGCGATGTCGATGTCGCCATGAGCGATGTCGATGTCGCCATGAGCGATGTCGATGTCGCCATGAGCGATGTCATCCCTTAACCTCCCTTTCCCTCGAGAGCATCCTTGCGACCGAATGAGCAAGAAGGATGTCGAAAGAGAGGTGGGTTCGGGGTGAGGAGCGTGTCGGAAGATGGCAATCGCTTCGGATTTGACGGCGCGTCGCCTCCTTGGAACGCCTTGGTTTGGCGCGTAGCCCCGTCCGAACTCCGAACGGGTCGAGGACGGATCGCGGCGATCCACCGATGGCCCCCGATGGTAACGGCCCCCCGTGGAACCTTTTCGTTTATCTGGTAACGGCTTCGTGGCCGTTGCCCAGGTTTGCCAGACCACTCTCGGAGCGCCCATTCGCGTCGCCCGACTGGGGTCGGTCGATGTTGCGAAGGGTTCCGGAGTTCCAGGGTGTCTTGGGCCATCGTCGTCCTTTCTTTCTCGTCGACGCTGGCTTCCACATCCCCGGTGGACCGACTTTTTGCGGCATTTGGTAACGCGGCTCCCTTCTTCAGAACCGGTCCTCAAAACTGCGCTCCCGAAGACGGCGTCCTTACTTCACGCCACGCCTCCGTTCGCTCCCGCCG
>CAITRH010000302.1 GCA_903894755.1 uncultured delta proteobacterium | reverse complement strand
GCCGACGGCATGATGGCAGTGTAGCAAAACTTGATCGGCCACCGCATGCTCGTGCGCCTCGGGAGGCAAGGCGGCCAGGTCCTCGATGGCCTGTCGAAGAAGCGGACCTGCCGCCATCAGGCGGACGAGAAGTGTGGAACGACGGCGGGGCAGCTCGCTGGCAACGATCAGTACGACACGAAGGACCTCATCTCCAAAGAAGTAAACCCCCTTTGGGCATCCGGACGCCCGCACCAGCCGTAGTTTGCTCCGAAGCCCCGTCGGAGAGCTCGCAGTCACCATCAAGAGGTGCGGCTCGACGAATGTCTCGACAGGCTTCTCCAACCGCTTGGCCTCCTCTGCTTGTTTCTCGTGCTTCCGAGCGCGCTGACGCCAGTACGCTAGATGCTTGCTCAGACAGGCTCGAAAGTCGTGGGCGGTGGGCGCCCTTGCGTAGATCTCGATGAGACAGGGGACGTTCGCTATTTGCCCAAGCAGGCCCATTCGCATTCGTTCGGCTTGGTGCGCGGGGTCGGGCTCGTAGCAGAGGTCGGCGTATTGGGTCTCCGGCGATATTTCGTACTGGGCGACGGTGCTCCCACAGGAGCCGAGGGCTTCCTTGCCGATCTGCTTGCCGAGTTGGTCGAAATGGTTGCGCACGGGACGGTGAAGCGCACGCGTCGTGCCGTGGATGGGGGGTTGAGTTTCCTCACTGTTTTGCTGGGCGTCCGTGTCCCGGACACTCGGGCGGGTGTTCTGGACAGGTCCGAGTGGGCCAAGGAGGTCGCGGAGCGGATTGGTGCCGTAGCGCGTGGTGAGGCGAACCCTGGCGACGCCGCACAAGCGCTTGCAGATGCCATGTGCCGTGTTCAAGACGCGGCCGAGGAGATGTGGCGTCAGCAGGTCGCTGATTGACCCCGATCATCTGCGTGGCTACCGTCGTCGCGTGATGGTGATCAACTTCCAGGAGGCTGAGGAGCAGCTCTCGCAGCTCCTCGATCGCGCACACTCAGGCGAGGAAGTCGTGATCTTCAAGGGCGGGGAGCCGTACGCACGATTATGCCCCCTCGCACCTCCGGTCCCGCGGACCCCCGGGCTGCTCAAGGGGGCGCTCGGTTCGGCGTTCTTCGACCCGCTTCCCGACGACGAGCTCGAGGCGTGGGAGAAGTGAAGTACATTCTCGACACGCACACGTTGCTCTGGTGGCTCTTTGATTCGCCGAGACTCTCCACCGCCGCGCGCAAGCTGGTCGCCGACCCGTCCAACACGATCTTCGCGTCGAGCGCATCCGCATGGGAAATCGCAACCAAGCACCGGCTTGGGAAACTGCCCGAGGCGCAGGTGCTTGCGCAAGACCTAGGAGGCTGGTTCCGACGACCTGGCTTCGTCGAGCTCAGCGTCTCCGTTGCGCACGCCCAGCGAGCTGGAAGTTGGCCGCAGCCGCACCGCGAGCCGTTCGACCGGATGATCGCGGCGCAGAGCGTGATCGAGAGCTTGCCTGTGATCGGTTGCGACAAGGCGCTCCAAACGTTCGGGGTGCGTCAAGTCTGGTAGAGAAAATCCGCTGTTTCTGCACCGTCGATGAGACCCGCTGGCCGTCCAATGAGGGCTGGGACCAGGATCGCCGAAGACGTGGCATAGTTGCTTGAGCACGCTCCGGGAGGTCCAATCATGCACGCACACAAGACGAGGGTGACGGTTCCCGAGTCCGGGCACGTCGAGATCGACCTTCCCGCCAATTTCCGCGGCCTGGAGGCGGAGCTGATCGTACGGTGCGAGCGGCGGCTGACGCAGTCGCCACGTGGGAGCTGGGGGCGCGTTCATGCCTGCCTCGAGCAGCT
This sequence comes from uncultured delta proteobacterium, assembly GCA_903894755.1. Taxonomy (GTDB): domain Bacteria; phylum Myxococcota_A; class Polyangia; order Polyangiales; family Polyangiaceae; genus CAITRH01. The sequence goes on along the minus strand of CAITRH010000302.1, from coordinate 458 downwards.
CGACAAGATGCCGTTGACGAACCGCACGGCAGAAGAGGTCGACGTCGATATCGAAGCGCAGCGAGGGAGCTGGGGGGAAGACCCATGAGGGTGTTCTTCGACGCGTGCACCGTGATCTACCGCGTCGAACGGGTCGCCCCTTGGGCTGCGCCTCGCGGAAAGCCTCGACGAAGACTCCGATGCGGACACCGAATCTGCTTGGGCGAAGGAGGTCGCCGATCGGCTTGGTGCTCAGCTCGGCGCGTCGAGCACGTCGACGATGGACGAGGCGAGGATCGCACGTTCGTGCCACATTTCGAGGCGTTCCCGATCCTTTTCCGCGAGGATACGCTTGCGCGCAGCATCGGGGACCTCGAGGCCGCGAACGCGGAGCGCGGTCAGCCCGGACCGGGCGGCTTCCTCGTTGCGTCCCTCGTCCCGCGCTCTCTCCCAGGTATTTTGCATGATCACGATGTACT
>CAITRH010000301.1 GCA_903894755.1 uncultured delta proteobacterium | reverse complement strand
TGTGATGCGCACGTGGCCCGTTGACACCGGGCACTTCGTTACTTACAGAGCGCCCGCTGGATCGGACCCCGATCCGAGAGCTTGGCCCACGTCTGTGGGCCTGAGTACCGGCGCGGTGTCCCCGCGCCCGAAAGCGTAGGAGGCGCCGTGAAGATTCTCGTCCCCCTCAAGCGGGTCGCTGACCCCGACAATGCAAACAAGATCAAGGTAACGGCCGGTAAAATCGAAACCACCGGCCTCGAATGGAAACCCAACCCCTTCGACGAGTACGCCGTCGAGACCGCCCTTCGTCTCACCGAAGACGCCGCCACCCCCAAAGCTCGTAAGGGCGAGGTGGTGGTCGTTTCTTTTGGCCCCAAAGAGGTCGACACGACGCTCCGTAGCGCGCTGGCGACCGGCGCCGACAAGGCTATCCGCATCGACACGACCGACGACGCGATCGACGGCGATCTTCTCGCCCGGGCGCTCAAGGCCCTGGTGGAAAAAGAGAAACCGGACCTCGTACTTCTAGGCAAACAGCAGGTCGAAGGCGACTCGAACCAGGTGGGGCAGCTCCTAGCGGAGTACCTCGGCTGGCCCCAGGCGACCTTTGCGGGAAGCATCGTCAGTGAGGCCGACAAGTCGCTCGTGGTGAGCCGCGAGGTGGATGGAGGATCGCTCAAGGTGCGCGTGACCCTTCCTGCGGTGGTCTCGGTCGACTTGCGCATCGTGAACCCGAAGGGGGTCCAGTCGGTGTTCACGAAGGCTGGCCACAACTATCCCGAGGGGGTGCGGTTTGCGGCGCTCATGGCCATCATGGCGGCGAAGAAGAAGCCGCTCACTGAAGTCAAGCTGGCCGATCTCGTGTCCGATCCGACCCTCAAGGTGAAGACCGGCGCCGCCGAACTTCCGCCATCGCGTAAAGCGGGCATCAAGGTCAAGACTGTCCAGGAGCTTGTCGCCAAGCTCAAGACCGAAGCCAAAGTCCTCTGAGGGAGAGAAAGCTATCATGAGCAACGTTCTTGTCATCGCAGAGCTCCACGAGGGGAAAGTCCGCAAGTCCACTCACAGCGCCATCACCTTTGCCCGCCAAGTCACCCAAGGGGGCGGCTCTTTTGCCATCCTGGTGCTAGGCGCATCGGCCAAGGCGGCAGCTACCGAAGTCACCGCGTATGGAGCATCCAAGGTGCTTGCCTGCGAGGATGGCTCCCTAGCCAACTACGTATGCGAGCGGTTTGCCCCCACCGTAGCGGCCACGGCCAAGGCCGGTGGGTTCGACACGGTGGTGGTCACGGCAAGCAGTTTTGGCAAAGACCTCGCTCCCCGCGTGGCCGCCAAGCTGGGCGCTGGGTACGCGTCGGATATCAACCAGGTAAAGGTCGACGGGGCCAAGAGGGTGTACCGTCGTCCCGTGTTTGCCGGCAACGCGCTGAGCCACTGCGAGATCGCGACGGCGATCCATGTGGTGAGTGTGCGTCAGACCGAGTTTGCCCCCGCGGAGCCGTCCGGTGGGGACAGCCCGGTGGAAGCCGTGGCGTTGGCTGCGGCGGACGGGGCAGCGTCGAGGGTGGAGTTCCTGGCGTTGGAACTCGGGAAGAGCGAACGACCGGACCTTGGCGAAGCCAAGATGATCGTGAGCGGCGGGCGAGCCCTCAAAGAGCAGTTCTCTGCGGTGCTCGACCCGCTGGCCAACCTTCTAGGGGCAGCCGTCGGGGCAAGCCGTGCGGCGTGTGACGCGGGTTACGCCCCCTCGGAGCTCCAGGTGGGACAGACAGGACGCGTCGTGGCGCCCCTGCTCTACGTGGCCATTGGGATCTCCGGCGCCATCCAGCACCTTGCCGGGATGAAGAGCTCGAAGACCATCGTGGCCATCAACAAGGACCCCGAGGCGCCTATTTTCCAGGTCGCCGACTACGGTCTGGTCGAAGACCTGTTCAAGGCGGTTCCCGAGCTCGTCGCCGAGCTGAGGAATTAGTCCCCTCCCGTCTCTCTCCCTTCACCTGCCTTGAGACTTCCTTCCACCCGCAAACCTCACCCCCCAACCCCCCTCTCCCTTGAGTCCCATCATTCGGGGAATGATGAGACTCTTCGAGAGAGGGGGGCTCGGAACCCCGGTACAAGTGGCTCTGCTCCCCCCTCGCTCGAAGACGATCCTGCTTGCCCGAATGGGCAGGCAGAATGTCGAGGGAGAGGGGGGCGGGGGGGTGAGGTCTGCGGGGCCCCATTTGTCCTCGTCATCGACAACTACGACTCCTTCACCTTCAACCTTGTCCAGTACCTCGGTGAGCTTGGTGCCCGCACCCGTGTGGTCCGCAACGACGCAGTCACTGCCAAGGCCATCGTCGAGCGCCCTCCCGATGGCCTCCTGATCTCACCGGGCCCCTGCACCCCCAACGAAGCGGGCGTCTCCCTCGAGGCCATCGCTTGCCTCGCAGGCCTCGTCCCCATTTTGGGCGTCTGCCTCGGACACCAGGCCATTGGACAGGCTTTCGGCGGCCGTGTAGTCCGTGCCGCTCGCCTTATGCACGGAAAAACCTCCCCCATCGAAAACGACGGGCTCACCCTCTACGAGGGACTCCCCTCCCCGTTCATCGCCACCCGCTACCACTCGCTCCTCGTCGAACGAGACTCGCTCCCCGACTGCCTCGTCGTCAGCGCCTGGACCGCAGAAGGCGAAATCATGGGACTCCGCCACCGCACCCTCCCAGTCGAGGGAGTTCAGTTCCATCCCGAGAGCGTGCTCACCCTGCTCGGCAAACGTCTCCTCGGCAACTGGGTGCGAACCTTAGGGGGGACATCATGAACACGTTTGCCGAGGTCCTCACCAAGCTCTTCGCCGTCAAGGCGTTGCTCCCCGACGATGTCCGCAGCGCCTTTGGTGCCGTGCTGCGCGGCGAATGGACTCCAGTCCAGGTGGCGTCGTTTGCCACGGCCCTTCGCATGGTCGGCGAGACGGAGTCCACCCTCGTGGCTGCCGCGTTGGCTCTTCGCGACTCCATGGTGCCCGTCGACCACAAGTTTGCCGTGGTCGTCGACACGTGCGGTACGGGAGGCGACGGCGCTTTCACGCTCAACTTGTCCTCGGCGGCGGCCATCGTGGTGGCGGCCTCGGGGCTTGTCGTGGCCAAGCATGGCAATCGCTCCGTCTCGAGCCACTGCGGAAGCGCCGACGTCTTCGAAGCGCTCGGGATCCCACTCGATGTCCCTCCGGAGCGTCAGGGCGCGGTGTTGCGTGACGCGGGGATCGCGTTTCTGTTTGCCCCTGCGCATCATCCCGCGCTGCGGTTTGCCTCGCAGGCCCGTCGCGAGCTCGGAGTGCGCACCGTGTTCAACGCTCTCGGCCCGCTGGTAAATCCCGCCCGCGCGACCCATCAGATCGTCGGGGTGTATGACGACGCGCTTCGTGTCCCCATGGCTCGGGCCCTTGGCGCTCTCGGCGTCGTGCATGCGTGGGTGGTGCATGGCGAAGACGGACTCGACGAAGTGAGTCCATGTGGTCCCACCCGCGTGAGCGACGTGGTCGACGGCACGGTGGTCGAACGTCGCATCGGCCCCGAGGACTTCGGGCTCGAGCCGGTCGCTCCCGAGGCCATCGCCGGGACCAACGCAGTCGGAAACGCGCGCATCTTGCGAGCCATCCTCGAGGGGGCGGAGCATCCTGCACGCGACGCCATCCTCTTGAACGCCGCGGCGGCACGGGTCGTGGCCACTGGGGAAGCTCCGAGGGAAGCGGTGGAGCGTTGTCGTCAAGCGTTGCCTCGGGCCTCCAAGACGCTCGACATGTGGAAAGCGATCGCCCAACGGGAACGGGCCACGTGAGTCTCCTCGAGAGCATTCTTGCAACCAAGCGCAAGGAAATAGACAGCTTGGTGTCCTTTCCCAGGGGGACACGTACGCCACTTGCGGTGTTGCCAGTGCTTCGTCGTGGGAGGCTCGACCCACTACGTTTGATAGCGGAGGTGAAGTTTCGCAGTCCGAGTGCGGGAGCCCTTTCACGCGCACTGGACGCTGCGGGGCGAGCGTTGGCGTACCAGCGGGCTGGTGCGGCGATGGTGAGTGTGCTTTGCGACGGGGAGTTCTTCGACGGCGGCTGGGACCATCTTGCATCAGTCCGTTGGCATCTAGACAGGACGGGGGCGTCGATTCCGGTCTTGGCCAAGGAGTTTGTGCTTCATCGTGCGCAGGTGCTGCGTGCCCATGCGGCGGGGGCCGACTCGGTGTTGTTGATCGCGAGGATTGTGGAGCCAACGTTGCTTGCGGAGCTTGTGGACGTGTCGCGAGATCTTGGCATGGAGCCATTGGTGGAGGTTGCGGATGAACGCGAGCTCGATGCGGCACTTGGGGCGGGGGCGCTACTGATTGGAGTGAACGCGCGGGATCTCGATACGCTAGGAATGGATGAAGGCCGAGCGGCGCGGGTGGTGGAGGCGATTGCACGCGATCGGGTAGCGGTGCATCTGTCGGGGTTGAGGAGCGCAGTGGACGTAGCACGGGTAGCAACTGGACGGAGTGATGCAGCGTTGCTGGGGGAGTCCCTGATGCGACAGGAAGATCCCGAGCCACTTCTGTCTACGTTGGTTTTGGCTGCGGGAGGGGTGACATGGCGTGGGTAGAAGCGTTACTTCGTGGCCAGCGAGTGTTTGCAAGGGGGTTGGACGACGGGTCGTTTGTGGTGGAGGGGGGACGGGTGGAGGTTCGCTACAGGGCGAACGACGGCAAGGCGTATCGAGCGACGGCGGGCAATCTTGAGCGCGCGCCCGAGGGGCGGGTTCTTCCAGATGAAACCTGTGGGGTTGCAGAGCCGGCGGAGCGCAAGAAAGAGCAGGAGCCTACAGCAGCGGGGGCATCCCCTACTGCGGCGAAGGGGCCAAGGTGGGTGGCGTACACGGACGGGGCCTGTACGGGGAATCCTGGGCCTGCGGGGGCGGGTTTCGTGGTGATTGAGCCCGATGGGAAGATCCATGAGGCGTACGAGTACCTTGGGGTTGGGACCAACAATATAGCCGAGCTGACAGCGATTCTGCGGGCACTGCAGGCAATTCCCGCGGATGCGCCGTGGGCGGTGGTGCATACAGACAGCAAGTACTCGATTGGGGTGCTTTCAAAGGGGTGGAAGGCGAAGGCGAACCAAGAGCTTGTTGCGCAGACAAAGGCGGTGTTGGGGCAGCGGAAGGTGCAGCTTACGTACGTACCTGGGCATTCGGGGGTGCCGATGAACGAGAGGGCAGACCAGCTGGCGAGGGAAGCGGTTCAGACGAGGCGGTCCAAGGGCTTGGGGATGTGACCCGCCGCAATCCGGTGGGTCGATTCGCGCGGAGCAGCCCTTCAAATGCCGTCGCGCCACAGTAACGGTCAGGGGTTTGCTCCGAGAACCTGGTCGACGGATGACGCATCAAGCACCCGGTCCACCCAACCCGAGAGGACCGCCTCGTGCATCTCGCTTTCGATCTTCGCCTTTTGTTCTGGGCTTACGGAGAAGCCACGTTTTTCAAGCAACCGAAGGAGCGTCGTCTGCATGCCCCTGCGTCGCCCTTTACGGAGCCCTTTGCGGAGCCCTTCGCGACGTCCCTCGTCCTTGAACGCCTTCACCACCGGCCCCTCGGGAAGCTTCGAAAAATCCATCGTCCACCTCCGAACGATAGCGAGCATCGCTTCGTTCAACACCCCCAAAATGGCACGGGTCAATCCGTCGCGCACGTCTTCAGGGGCCGTCGCCGCCAAGTCCAACGCACGCCGCACGACTCCCTGCGCCTTCGGCCCTCGACGATCCTGCATCGCCCACGCTGCCACTAAACCAAACCCATCTTGAAAACCGCAGGTTCCGAGCCGCGGACCTCACCCCCCCAGCCCCCCTCTCCCTCGACATT
>CAITRH010000300.1 GCA_903894755.1 uncultured delta proteobacterium | reverse complement strand
GCGTCCTTACTTCACGCCACGCCTCCGTTCGCTCCCGCCGCGAACCCAAACCCGCCGAACCGTCAAATACCCGGCCCGACGGGCCTGCCCTCACCCGTCCTCTCCCGATGGGCAGCCCGAGAATCAACATCGCCCGATCAGACCGCTAGCAGGAGAGATCGCGCGAATCAGGCCAACCAACAGCACATCGAATGCCATGCCCTCCCCCTCGAAAACATTCGAGTTTTTCCACATCGAGACTGTCTGGGAAACAAAATGCCCTGTTCTGGACAGGCGGCACTCCCGCCCGGCGCCCTACGCCCAGAACAACGGAAAGAGCCGAAAAGGCCCCGCGTGAAACGGAGTTTCATCCCTGGTGGTGAGCGCAACGTCATGCTGCCTCTCCCGAGCGAGTGACACGGGGCTGCGGTTCAAAGTCGGTATAAGGCAAGTCCATGCCTACGCTCCGCGATGAAAACGGCTTCCTTACCCTCGGTGGGGTCCGCCTCATCGACCTCCTTGCCGACCACAGCACCCCCACCTACGCCTACGACCTCGACGGCATCACCGCCGAAGCCCGCGACCTTCGGACCGCGTTCGACGACGCTCCACACCTCGTCGCTTATGCCGTCAAGGCCAACTCCGCTGGAGCCATCGTCCGTTCCCTCGCTTCCCAAGGCTGTGGCGCGGATGTCGTCAGCGGCGCCGAGCTTCAAGTCGCTCTCGGTGCCGGCGTCCCCCCCCATCGCATCGTGTACAGCGGTGTCGCAAAGCGCGACGACGAGCTTCGACTCGCCCTCCGCGTCGACGGACAAGGCATCTTGGCCGTCCAACTCGAAAGCCTCGAGGAGATCGCTCGGATCGACGCGATCGCCCGCAGCCTGGGGCTACGTGGACAGGTCTCGATTCGGATGAATCCCTCCGTAGACTTCGACACCCTCGACACCCACGCGTTCATTGCGACCGGACACGACGAGGCCAAGTTCGGAGTCGCCCGTGCCGACATGAGCGACGCGCTCGATCGAGTCCTGAGATCGTCCTGCCTCGAGCTCGTCGGCATCGCCGTTCACGTCGGCTCGCAGTTCACCAGCACCGCAGCCTACGTCGAGGCCGCTCGTGTCGCGTTCGAGGTCGCTCGCGAGGCCCGCAACAAAGGGGCGTCGCTACGCTTCGTCGACACCGGCGGTGGCTTCGGGATCGACTACGGCCAGGGTTGCCCCGTCCGTCCATGCGACTTCGTTCGCGCCGCCCGACAGGCGCAACGTGACGCGCAACTAGACGACCTCGCACTGTTCGTCGAGCCTGGACGAGCGCTGGTGGCGGCCCACGGCGTGCTCCTTGCGAGGGTGCTGCAACCCAAGGTGTCGGGGGCAAGGCGATGGCTGCTGGTCGACGCGGGCATGAACGACCTGCTTCGTCCCGCGTTGTACCAGGCCCATCATCGGGTGGTTTCCCTCGAGCCGGTCGAAGGACCGCAAGAAACATGGCGCGTCGCAGGGCCGGTTTGCGAGAGCTCGGACGACTTCGGAATGCATTCGCTTCCATCGGTGCCACCTCGGGCCGTGGCGCTGCTCGACGCCGGAGCCTACGGCTACACGATGGCGAGCCGGTACAACGGACGGGAGCTCGCGCCGGAGGTGTTCTTGCGGGGAGGTCTCGTGGAGTCGTCGACCGCGAGGCAGCCCACGGAGCACTGGGTCGAGGAGCGACTGCGGGCTGGTCTTCTCTGAGACGCGGTCTCAGGGACGAGGCACTTTGGGGACTTTCCGAGCCTCTGCGGGACGAGGCGCAGCGTCCTGCACCCGCTTGTGGGCTTCCTCGATTTGCGCCGATAGGTTGTCGTTGATGGTGTCTTCGGCGCTCGCATGCTGGGGCGGGCGAGGGCGAAGCTTGGGGAACGGGGGACGCGCTTTCACAAGTGTCTCGCCGCCATCGTCCGCATCGGCCGCAGTGGGCACGACGACGACCGCAGCGGGCAGGGAAAGCGCGCGCACCACCTCGCCGACGCCCGCGAGGGTCTCGGAAAAGAGGGCACGGCGGGAAGGGGAGGAGTCCGGCCCCTTTGCCAAAAGCCCCAGCGGAATTTGACCCAGTTGCGTCGCAAGCTCGTCTTCGCTTTCAGCGCTCGGGGGACGAAGCGTGGGAGGGTCGGGATGATCTGCGGGTTCGCTGTCGGGCTGGTTTCGAGCAAATCGCTCCAACGGATGAAACGCCACCTCGGTGGGTTCCACCGGGATCGCTTCGCCCGACATCGGGGTCTCCGAGGCGAACGTGATCGGGATCTCCACGGAGCTCGGATCGTCCGGATCGTCGCTAAGCCCGCAGTCAGGAGCCGAAGGACGCTCGGTAGCCCCCCCATTGACAAAGGAGGGGACCCGAGGTGCTCGAAACGCGTTGGGCGCAGCCGCAGCCGCGGGCACAAGACGCCCCGCATCCTTGGGCGCAGGAGGCTCGGTGGTGGCCTGCGATTTTTTCGTTGGAAGCCGTCCCATGCCCATTGCCGGCAAGCCCGCCCCTTGCGCATGACGATCCCGTAACCCCTGCAGATCGCGCTGAAACGCCGCCGCGTCGGCAAACCGATCGTCACGCGCCCGCGCCATGGCCTTCTCAAGCACCTCGTCGAACCCAAGGGGGAGCGCTGGACGGAAATCGCGCGCTGGACGAGGTTTGGTGGTCAGGATCTGCAAGAGCAGGGCGTTGTAGTTCGCTGCTGTGTAAGGACGGCGTCCCGTGAGGGCCTCGTACATGATCACGCCGCAGGCAAAGAGGTCGACACGGGCGTCGAGGTTGCGATCCCCACGGGCCTGCTCGGGAGACATGTAATAGGGCGTGCCCATCACCATCCCGGTGCGTGTCAGGTCGAGGTCTTCTTGGTTCTCCCCTCCTAGAAGCGGCGCGATCATTTTCGAGACGCCAAAGTCGAGGAGCTTGACCAGCGCAGGACAGCCGACCCGCTTGGTGAGAAACACGTTTTCCGGTTTGATGTCCCGGTGCACGATGCCTTTCTCGTGGGCGACCACGAGGCCCGAGAGCACCTGCGTGATCACGTCGATGACATCGTCGAAAGGCAGCCCCCCCTCGGAGGCGATGCGGTCGGCAAGGGTCTCGCCCACCAGTTTTTCCATCACCAGGTACGGACTGCCGTCGTCCATGGTGCCCAGATCGTAGACCTCGCAAATGTTGGGGTGTCCGATGGCGCCGGCGGCCCGAGCCTCTTGGTGGAATCTCTTGACTGCATCCTTCTTCTTTGCCTGCGAAGGATGGAGCACTTTTATGGCAACGGCGCGTCCTATGGCCATGTGCTCGGCCTCGTAGACCGTGCCCATGCCCCCTTCGCCAAGAACGGCGCGCACGACGTACTTGGCACCGATCTGCTTGCCAATGAGGTCACGGCTTTGGCGGTTGGGGACAATCGCAAACGCGTTGCGGTTCGCCGGTGGTCGCGGAGGAGGAGGCATCGCCACACGCGCAGCCGGAATGAGCGCGGGAACTCGCGTGACAAGCGGAGCGCGGGAGGAGACGTTCTTCTTCGCGTCGATGGCCCGTCCCGTTGCAGGACACAAGACCTGGTTGCCGTCGTGCGGAAGACCACAATGCGGACAGCGAATAAAGCGCTGGCTCACGACGGGCCCTCCGAACCGTGCCGCACAGCGTGATGGCTCAAAGGGTGGAGAGACACCGTTTGTGGAGCGTATGCGGTGACGGGAGAAACGGCAACGACACTGTCAATTTAGGGTGAGGCCGTAGGAGGCTCGGCAAGGGGCAGCTCCAGACGATCTTGCTGGTGCTCGTGATGATGGGCAAAGCCACGCGCAACGCGCCGCGCCTTCAGGAACTCCGCGAACGCCACCACGGTCTCGAGGTCCCTCGGCCCCAGGGATTCACTGAGCTCCTGCAGGTGCTGTCGAAGGGTCTCCGCGTTGCGCGACCGCCGTCCAGGACTCGACTTGGGTGCTTCGATATCGCTGCTCGGAGCAGCCACCACATCTGGCGTCGGCTCACTTTCGACAAGGACCTCGACGGGCTCGATCCACACAGGACGAGGTGTGGGTCGGATCGCATGGGCGGCAAGCCAGCTTTCCATGAAGGTCCGGAGCCGCTCGCTTCGAAAAGTAAACCAGCGTTCCCGCTCCGTGCTGAACGACATGAGCACGTCCTTGAACCGCCGAAATGCCCCCTTGCCGTCGATCGCCTGCCCAAGCTTCGGACCGAGCTCCGCGTTCTCTACCAGCGGGATAAACCTCTCCATCCATCGGTACTGCTCGCGTGAGCTCACCGGATCGATGCGCTGGTAGTTGGTGTCCGAGGCGATGCGAACGTGCATCTGAGGATCGGCCACGCCGTCCACCACCCGAAGCACCTCGCCGGTCGTCAGGTGCAGATAACTGTGCACCTCCGGAGCGTTGTTCTCGAAGGCGTCTTCGAGCGCCTCCCAATCCACCGGGACATCGCGAACCGGCCCCACCGGCTTGTCTCCCGCCTTGTGTTCGTCCATCAGGCTCCCTCTTTTCTTCAAGCTTCCAAGCGTAAGGTCCCGAAGGGTACAGGGCTCCTACTCCGAATGAGAGCGAATCAACCACGCGAGCGCGCTCGCCCTACCGCATCCTGCCAGCGCGCTCGATGAGCCCGACGTGTCTCCTCGGAGAACCCCGGCGTAAATCGACGTCCCACCTTGGCCATGCGCCCAACATCCTTGAGATCACCCAGCAGCCCCGCCCCAAGCCCCGCCAACATCGCCGCCCCACGCGCCGTTGACTCGATCTCCACCGGGCGTTCTACCGGAACACTCGACAAGTCCGACTGAAACTGCAGCAAGAGGTCGTTGGCCGACGCCCCCCCGTCCACCCGAAGTCGCTCGAGCCCACAGCCCGCGTCCGCCCGCATCGCGGAAAGCAGATCGTCCACCTGAAACGCGATCCCCTCGAGTGTCGCTCGCGCCAGATGCGCCGCCGTCGTCCCTCGCGTGATCCCAACGATGGTCCCACGCGCTCCTGGATCCCAATGCGGCGCTCCAAGTCCCGCAAGCGCCGGCACGAACGCCACCCCGTCGCTCGACTCGACCTTGCGTGCGAGTGCCTCGATCTCCCCCGCGCTCTTGATCAACCCAAGCCCGTCGCGAAGCCACTGCACCGCCGCCCCCGCAATGAACGCGCTCCCCTCGAGGGCGTAGGTCGTGGTTTGTCCGACGCGCCACGCCACCGTGGTCACCAGCCCATGGCTACTCAGAAGCGGACGCGGCCCGATGTTCGTCAGCGCAAACGCCCCGGTGCCGTAGGTGCACTTGGCGTCCCCTTCGGCAAAGCACGCCTGGCCAAAAAGCGCCGCCTGCTGATCTCCCGCTATCCCGGCGATCGGGATCCCATCGGGAAGAAACCCAACTCCATGGGTGGTCCCAACAACCTCGGCGCTTGCGACGATGCGGGGAAGGACCGACGGGGGGATACGAAAGATCTCGCAAAGGTCTGGGTCCCACTGGCCTTTGGCGAGGTCCATGAGGAGCGTGCGCGAGGCGTTGGTGATGTCGGTCGCATGGACCTGGCCCGACGTTAGCCGGTGCACGAGGAAACTATCGATGGTGCCGAAGGCGAGTTGGTCGGCGCGTGCTCTTGCTCCTGGGACCGCGTCGAGGATCCAGGCGATCTTGGTGGCTGAAAAGTACGCGTCGATGACCAGGCCTGTCTTGGCGCGCACCGACTCGGCGAGGCGTTGATCTCGTCGGAGCGCGTCGCAGGTCTCTGCGGTGCGACGGCACTGCCAGACGATGGCGCGATGGATCGGTTCGCCCGAGGCGCGGTCCCAGAGGAGCGTGGTCTCGCGCTGGTTGGTGATGCCGATGGCACCGAGCGTGTCGGCGTCGACGTGAGCGCTGGCAAGAGCGGCGGTGACGGCTTTTTGGACCGAACCCCAGATGTCGCGGGCGTCGTGTTCGACCCATCCAGGCTTGGGGAAATGCTGTGGGAATTCCGCCGTGGCGCGTCCGAGGGTGGTTCCGTCGCAGGTGACGACCAGGGCGGTGGTGCCGGTCGTGCCCTGGTCGATGGCCAGAAGGAGCTTCTTCATGAAGCGGGGAGCTTACCTGACCGACGCTTGCGCACGAGCCGAGAAACGCCGATGCTTGCGCCGATGCCGGGCCGAACGTTTGCTATTGGGGATATCCACGGAGACCTCGACGCGCTTTTCAAACTTCTTTCGTGTTTTCCGCCTATCGAGGCGACGGACACGATGATCTTCGTAGGGGACTACATCGACCGTGGTCCCAAGTCGGCGGGGGTAGTCGACTACCTGCGACATCGTCTTCCTCGCGAGACGGCGGCGCGGGTGATCACGCTCCGAGGCAACCATGAGGACGCGTGGCTGCGGGTGGTCAAGCAGGGCTGGCCCGAGTTCGTGATGCCGCCAGGCAACGGGTGTCTTGCGGCGCTCCGCTCGTTTCGGGGCCTCGCGCTCCCCGAGGACGGAGAAATTCCTCGTCCCGAAGAGCGCCAGGCGCTGATCAAAGGGGAGTTTTTCCCCGCGGACGTCATCGAATGGATGGAGGCCCTACCTATTTTTTACGAGGACAAGCACGCGATCTATGTCCACGCGGGGCTTCCCCGAAACCCCAAGGGGGGGTTCTTTCATCCCTCGGAGGTGGAGGAACCTGGGAAGCTACTTTGGTGTCGGGACGAGCAGTTTTTTCGCCATTACCGAGGCAAGCTCGTGGTGTTCGGCCATACGGCGACGGAGTATTTGCCCCCGGAGCTTTCGACCTACACGCCCGACGATCCGACGGACATCTGGGGGGGGCCGTGCACGATCGGTCTTGACACGGGGGCGGGAAAAGGGGGGTTTCTTACGGGTCTCGAGCTGCCGGCGCTTCGGGTCTACGAGTCACGCTGAGCTCTTTTCGAGTCGGGTCCTCGCAGCGACGAGGAGCTCGGTGAAGGCGGAGGCAACGCGACGTTCGGTGGCGCTTCCGAAGAGCCATGGGAAGCCTGGGATGGGAAACTCGAAGCGTGTGGTCCATTCGATTTCGGTGCCTGCGCCCTGGGAGCGGAAGGCAAGCCGACCGGCGTCGTGGCGGATAGGAACGCTGCATTGACGGATCACGTATTCGAACGCGTCGGGCGGTTCCCAGACAGTGATTTCCTCGAGGTAACGGAGGAAGCGATCGACGCGCACCTCGCGTTTGCAGCCGAGGCCGTTACGATGCGGAATTCCAGGAGTCACGATGCGCGTGGCGACCTTTCCAGGCACGGTCAAGAAGAGCTCGTGGTCGCTGACAGCGTCGAAGACGCGCGCGATGGGCGCGTGGATGTACATAGCTACGCGGACTTTTTGCATGGGCGCAGTGTACACTTGACGGGTCGAAGGCGGCAGCTAGGGTGACGCGAGACGAGAGGGGGGCGATTGGTTTCGACGGAGGCGAGGACGTTATTGCTGCGTACCGTGGCCCGCAGGCCCACGTAAAAACCCGCGGAACCCATAATTGCGAACGATAACGCAATCGCTCTCGCTGCCTAACTAGCAGTTGATAGCCGTCCGAAGGATGGGCCTGCCAGTGCCCACCGGAGGGCGTGACCAAACTGGCTGGCCAGACGCCGGGTCACCGGGCGCGAGGCGAGATCAAACAGGCGACTAGCTTGGGTGCGAGCGCGCCGGCAGGCACAATCCCGAGCGACACGAAATGCCGGCTACGTATGTAGACGCGTGACGCGCTTCGTTTTCGGACCCGGGTTCGACTCCCGGCGCCTCCACTACCTCCACTACCTCCACTGACCACACAAACCGTACCGGCGACCTGCTGGGAGCGGTCCACTGTCAACACAAACCGTACCGGCGACCTGCTGGGACCCACACAAACCGTGGCGATGACGTCTCGCGAGCGCGCAGACCTATGGGGGCGGGGGTGGCGATGAGGACTGTGCGGGAAAATGCCTCATTGTCGAAGGAGCGTGGACCGACTGTCGAGGGCGATGTTTACGTCCCCGACCGTCCTGGTTCCATTGTCGAGGAGCGTGGACCGACTGTCGACTGCGATGCTTCCGTCCCCGACCGCCCTGGTTCCACGATCTAAAATCGTGGGTCGACGGTTTGGGGCGACACTTTCATCTCCGAGCTTCCTGGCTCCACGATTTTGAACCGTGGGTCGACGGTTCGGGGCGACGCTTTCCTCTCCGAGCGTCCTGGTTCCACGATCTGGCACCGTGGAACCATCGTCGATGGCGATCAGGTCATCGCCCTTCTCGATCGTTCGATCGAGGACTCCTCGATGGTCTGATCTTCGCGGTCGATGGTCTGATCGCCCTCATCGATCATCCCATCGTTCCGAACCGTGGTCCGACTGCCGCGGTCGATGGTTCGACAGTCCCGATCGATGCTTCGATGGCCCTTATCGATCGCTTGAGCGCAATCAACGATGTCTTAAGTGTGCGATCGAAGGCGACCCATGAAGGGCCGAACGAGCCGAACCCGCGGGATTTACGTGACCATCAGCGAAATCGGATCGCTCCAGCCCTCCACCGTCGAAGCAAGGACGCGCTGATTGGAAAACAGCGTGAGGATGCCCGGCGTAAGATCGGGGATCGTGGTGTGTGCAACGCCAGTCTGGCCAGCGTCGAGCCAGGTCTTGCCACCATCGACGCTGTATCTCCAATTGACGGAGTAGGCGCCGGCCGGGGCGGTGAGGTACACTTCGCCGTTGCCCAGGTTCTTGGCAGTGAACCCCTGCGGCGCGCGCGCGCCTGTTTGAGCCACGCTAAGTCCACTGGCAACGATGATGGTCTCGGCCTGGTCCAGGTGCCCATCGGCAACGGACTGGACATAGGCCTCGTATTGGCTCGCTGTTGCAGTCACCGTGGTGCGCTTCGCATCACGCGTGATGGTCGCCCCCTTTGCGTGGGTGCTGCAAGCCGCTTGGGCGACTGAGTACTCGGTTATTTGCGCCTGGAACACCTCGTAGGGGATCGGAGGATTCGGAAACCATGTGCTTGACCTCATCGAGTCGTGCACGTGTTGCAACTGTGTGACAAATATTGCGTCCTTGGGTGAGGGGTGAAGTGCTGGCTTCAATCGATGCGTAGCAACGGTTTTCGGCATGTGGGTATGATCGCGCAGGGGAGCGTTGAGGACAACAAAAGTGCAAACTATTTTTCGACGGCCAGCTAAACCAAACCCATCTTGAGAACCGCAGGTCCGATCCACCGCTTCCGCGCCCCAATTTCGCGCAGACCTCACCCCCAACCCCCTCTCCCTCGACATCCTCCTTGCCCATGCGGGCAAGTAAAATCGTCTTCGAGAGAGGGGGCTCGGAACCGCGGTACAAGTG
>CAITRH010000299.1 GCA_903894755.1 uncultured delta proteobacterium | reverse complement strand
CGCGGCTCCCTTCTTCAGAACCGGTCCTCAAAACTGCACTCCCGGAGACGGCGTCCTTACTTCACGCCACGCCTCCGTTCGCTCCCGCCGCGAACCCAAACCCGCCGAACCGTCAAAAAACCGGCCCGACGGGCCTGCCCTCACCCGTCCTTTCCCGATGGGCAGCCCGAGAATCAACATCGCGAAACCAAACCGCTAGCAGGAGAGATCGCGCGAATCAGACGAACAGAATGCAAATCAAACGCCATGCCCTCGCCCTCGAAAACATTCGGCTTTTCCCACATCGAGACTGCCCGGGACAAACAATGCCCTGTTCTGGACAGCCCTCGTCGGCATCTCGGCCCGCCTTGCCTGCCATTTTTCATCACTTCGAGGCTGCCCACCTTCTCGAAACTCCCGAGCCCCCAACTTCTCGAAACTACCGAGCCCCAACCTCTCGACACCTCTCCTCGCCCCTGTGCACAATGCGCCCATGACAGACCTGTTCACCGAGGTCGCGTCCCAGTCATGGGGACACCGCCTGATCGAATCCATCAAAGGGGTCCTTGTCGGCCTCGTGCTCTTCCTCGCCTCGTTCCCCTTGCTCTGGTGGAACGAAGGACGCGCCGTGCAAACCGCTAGAAGCCTCGACGAAG
This sequence comes from uncultured delta proteobacterium, assembly GCA_903894755.1. Lineage (GTDB taxonomy): Bacteria > Myxococcota_A > Polyangia > Polyangiales > Polyangiaceae > CAITRH01. Next base: position 2,182 of record CAITRH010000299.1, on the reverse strand, counting down.
GAGCAGCTTCCGTCCTTTCCGTCCCCTCTGACCGCGTCGAGCCCGCCAACGAAGGCAAATTGGTGCACGTCGCAGGACCTGCCACCACCGACGAAACCCTCTCCGACAACCTCTTTGGCGTCACCGCTCAGACTCTCAGGCTGGTCCGCTCCGTCGACATGCTCCAATGGACCGAAGAGCAGCGCTCGGAAAAACAAAAAGAGCTCGGTGGCTCCGAAAAAACCGTGACTACCTACAGCTACGCCAAAAAGTGGTCGAACAAACTCGTCGATTCCTCCAAATTCAAGGACCCAACAGGCCACTCGAATCCCACCACATGGCGCTACAACGAGCTCGACACCGCCGCCCGAAACGCCCACCTTGGAGCCTTCCACGTCCCCGAAACACTGCTCAAAAAGCTCTCGAAGCTCGACCCCCTTCCGCTCGACACCGCCATGTTGGCCCGCGCTCCAAACAGCGCCGGGATCGACGCTAACGCCTACTTCGTTGGAACCGACCTCGGCAACCCTCAAGTAGGTGACCTGCGGATCTCCTACCGCGTGCTTCGTCCCCAAACGCTCAGCGTCGTGGCCCAGCAGGTTGGCAACACCTTCCAAGCCTTTCGTGCTAAAGCCGGCGACGATGTCCTTCTCATCGAGGCTGCCAACCTTGACGCTAAAACCATGTTCCAGACTGCGTCCAGCGCCAACGTGACGCTGACCTGGGTCTTGCGGGGGGTTGGGTTTCTCTTGATGACCCTAGGACTGTCGCTGCTTCTGCGCCCTCTCGTCGTAGTTGCCGACTTTATCCCCATGATTGGCTCGCTCGTCGGCTTGAGTGCAACGTTGTTTGCTTCGGTCATCGCCTTTGCCCTCTCGACACTCACCATTGGAGTCGCCTGGATCGCCGTCCGTCCTCTCCTCGGTGCCGCCGTCCTGACTCTGGCGCTCGGGGGCATCATCGCAGTGATAGCCCTCGCAATTCGCTCCCGAAAGCAGCGGCGCGCGAGAGCCTAGGTGATCGCCGCCCCCTTGCTCCGAAACAACACTGCCCTCCTGATGGTCTTGGCGACTGTCGGGAGTTGCATGCACCAGAGTCCTCGGACACAGCCCGGTCCCGTCAGCCCCGTCGATGTAGCACATGGGACTGTCCCTTGCGGACGGTGGATCCTTGCAGCCGCAGAGACGTTCGAGAACGGTGCGCTTTCTCTTGCCACCTGGCAGACGGACACAGCCGATCCCGATCCGTTCGGCGACCACGGCAGCTACTTTCGCGGCAGCGTCGTGCCTCCGATCTTTCGATCCCAGTCGGTCGTCGGACAAGCTGGATGGCTCACTGTGGAGTCCTCGACCCGAACCCCCACCACTTCGCCTGCTGCGTTCGCCACAGTGGTTCCCGATCCAGGAAATGCTGCGAACCATGTGCTGCGGATCGCTTCGCCCGCCCACACCGACGCTACAATCCTTCGGTCAACCAAGGCGCTCCCACTGCGCTATCGTGTTTCGGTCCGCGTTGGCTTCCCGAGGTTCGGCGACGGCAAGCCAGGACTCAACGGCTACAACGGCGGCGAGACCGCGGAGCCCTGGAGCAGCAAGAGCGCGACCTCGCAGAACGGGTTTTACTGGCTGTCCATCCTGGACACCGAGCCGCGCCCCCACAACAACACTTGGATCCACCACCATCGCAAGATCGTCGTGGACTCCGACAATCACTTCCCCCCCTGGATGGAGATCTACGACGGCTCCCGCTTTGTCCCGAGCGGCGAGCATCCCATCATGGTGTTTGCTGTCGACGGGCGCGGACAAGGCCAGGAGACCAATGGCAAGCCGTTCCTCTCCTACGCTGCGGGAGTCTGGCAGCCGTCCGGCCAGATCCGCGCCCTCGACGCGTACCGGACCGATCGCTTCTACCGAGTGACGATCGAGCGACGCGACGCAATCTTCACGATCACGTTGGAGGGCGACTTTCAGCACGGCGGACAGCGCAGCTACTCGGCCACCATCGACGCAGCCGAGCGCTGCGTGTTCCATTACAACCGCCCCGGCGAGCGCGCCGAGCGATGCGTAGACACCCGCTACTACCCGGCGCTCGGCCCCAGCTTCCCCCACTGGCCCGCGGATGGCGCATGGCCGGACTACTTCTTCTTCGGCGACCCTCACGAAAACTACTACGAGGGGGAGGTGCTCTACGACGATGTCCAGTT
>CAITRH010000298.1 GCA_903894755.1 uncultured delta proteobacterium | reverse complement strand
TTGAGCGGTTCTTCCGGGCTAGCAACGCCATCGAGCAGGAAATCCAGGGGACCGGCATGGGTCTTTACATGGTCAAGGCCATTATGGAGCAATTGGGGGGGAAGGTACGGATCGAAAGCTCACTGGGACAGGGGACTGCGGTCACAGTTTGGCTTCCAAACGCGCTGCGAGGCTGCTGTCCGTGAAGCCCCTAAACAAAGCGGAGGAACGACGATGAAAGAAGCCATGGATAACACAAGTTCCCGAGCACAACGCAAGGGGCACAACTCGATCTGGGTGTCTCTGGTCCTCCAGCACTTTGAGCGCTACCACGCCAGTGTGCTCGCTAACCTTCTCGACAAGTCTACCCAGCTGCAGGTGCAACAGGCGCCAGACAGAAGCCGAGCCCACGCGAACCCCGATCTGCCTGTCATCAAGCAGCTCGAGAACGAGCTCAGGTCAATCCGTGCGGAATTGCAGTCGGCCATGCAGCACATGGAAATCGCCAACGAGGAGCTGAAGTCCTCCAATGAGGAGCTTCTTTCCAAGAACGACGAGCTCCACAACAAAATCCTCGCGCTCGATGTCTCCAACAGCGAGTTTCAGCATCACTTAGACAGTACGCAGATCGCGACGATCGTTGTCGACCGCGATCTGCGCATTCTGAGGTGCACCCCGGGGGCTAGCAAGCTGTTCAACATGCTCGAGAGCGACATAGGACGGCCGTTTCGTGACGTCGCCCCCAGGTTCGTCGAGGCGGACCTCTTGGGGGACATGATGCGCGTACTGTGGACTGAAATGGGCATGGAGCGCATTGTCCATTGTGCTGACCGTGTGGATTGGTTCCTTTTGCGCATTGTGCCGTACTGGTCCCAGGACGAGGCGGTCACGGGGGTTGGAGTTACCTTTGTGAACGTCAGTAACCTCAGGAAGGCCCTACAGCAAGCTGCTAAAGCTCTCGCCTGACGCGGTCTTCTAAACAAAGCGGAGGAACGACGATGAAAGAAGCCATGGATCACACAAGTGCACGAGCACCACGCGGGGGGCAGAACTCGATCTGGGTCTCTCAGGTCCTCCAGCACATTGAGCGCTACCACGCGGGCGTGCTCGCGGACCTTCTCGACAAGCGTACCCAGCTGCCAGTGCAACAGGCGCCAGACAGAAGCCGAGCCCACCCGAACCTCGATCTGAAGGCCTCCAATGAGGAGCTTCTTGCCAAGAACGACGAGCTCCACAGCAAGGCCCTCGCGCTCAATGCCTCCACCAGCGAGCTGCAGTATCACTTGGTCGGTACGCAGATCGCGACGATCATTGCCGACCGCGATCTGCGCATTCTGAGATGCACCCCGGGGGCTAGCAGGTTCGTCGATGCGGACCTCTTGGCGGACATGAGGAGCGTGCTGCGGACGGAAACGGGCATGGAGCGCATTGTCCATTGTGCTGACCGTGTGGATTGGTTCCTTTTGCGCATTGTGCCGGTTCTGTCCCAAAACACTGCGGTCACGGGGGTTGGAGTTACCGTTGTGAATGTCACTAACCTCAAAAAGGCCCAGGAGGCGGAGCGTCGCTACAGCAAGCTGCTGGAGCTCTCGCCTGACGCGGTCTTCGTATGGCATCTCGACGACGGTATCGAGACCTGGAACCGGGCCCAGGCGCTTTATGGGTTCACCTTCGAGGAGGCCTGCGGCAAGTCGCCGCAAACGCTGCTGACGACCGTGTGTTCGCAGCCGTGGCCTGAGGTCATCACCACGTTGCGCGAAACTGGTTTCTGGGAGGGAGAGAGCCAACAGCGGACCAAGGACGGGCGCTCTCTCACGGTCTCGAGCAAGCTGGTGGTGATGCATGGCGAGGACAGCATCGACCGTGTTCTAGAGTCCAACCGGGACATCACCGAGCGCAAGGCCGCCGAAGTCGAGCACGCGAGGCTGATCGAAGCGTTGCGGGAGGCGGACCAGAACAAAAGCCAGTTCCTGGCGATGCTCTCTCACGAGCTGCGCAATCCGCTTGCCTCGATCCGAACCAGCCTGGTTGTTCTTGATCGTGCGGTCCCTGGAGGAGAGCAGGCCAAGCGGGCCAACGAAATCATAAAGCGGCAGACCGAGCAGTTGACGCGGCTGGTCGACGATCTTTTGGACACTGCGCGCATCTCGCGCGGCAAGCTGCAGGTCCGACGCAGTTGGATTGAGCTTGGCGAGCTCCTGCGCCGCACCATCGAGGACCACCGGGCCAATATCGCAAAAGCCGGGATCAACCTCGAGGTCTGCACGGGGGAGCGCCCGTTGTGGGTGAACAGCGACGCTGCTCGCCTTGTGCAGGCTATTGGCAACCTGCTTACAAATGCAACAAAGTTCAGTAACTGTGATGGCCACCTTCGGGTCTCTCTGGAGAAGGACGGGGTCATGGCGGTCATTCGGGTGCGCGACGATGGCGTTGGGATCTCCGCTCACCTGCTCGAGCGGTTGTTCGAGCCATTCGAGCAGGTGGAAGCGACCCTTGATCGCAGCGAAGAGGGGCTCGGTCTCGGCCTAGCGGTGGTGAAGGGATTGGTCGAGCAGCACGGAGGCGAGGTGAATGTGTACAGTGCGGGGACAGGCAGGGGGACCGAGTTCGCAATCCGGCTTCCGCTGGTGGAGGCATCCATTGTGGCCAGGCCCGAAGTCAAGAGGCCGCTGGTTTACACCGCCCACACCGCCCACACCGCCCACACTGCCCGGCGGATCCTGATCGTCGAGGACAACGTTGACGCTGCTGACAGTCTACGAGATCTGCTCGAGCTCAGCGATCACGAGGTGCAGATCGCCTACGACGGCCCTGATGGGTTGAAGAAGGCGCGCGAGTTCAAGCCCGACGTTGTGTTCTGCGACATCGGACTGCCAGAAATGGACGGGTACAGTGTTGCCCGTCAGATGCGTGCGGACCCTGGACTGTCAAGCTCGGTGTTCCTTGTGGCGCTCACCGGGTACGCGCTTCCAGAGGACATTGCTGAGGCGAGGAAAGCAGGGTTCGACAAGCACCTGGTGAATCCGCTTAGCATAGAGAAGATCGAAGAGGTGCTGGAAAGTCTGGGTATGTGTGCAAGGGATGTTTGAGGGGGGGGCCATTGCAGCGTTGCGACGGATTATCCTTCGACTCGTGCCCATCGCTGGCGTGTTGGTAGCGGTGTCCCCTGCGCGGGCCGATGGCCCCGGGGCGCCCGGGAACAAGACGCTGGTCGTGCTGGTGTCGGGCGACCCTTTCACCGAGTGGTCGAGCGCCTTCATGGCAGGTGTTCGCGAGGCTAGGACCTCGTACGAGGGGGTCGACGTGTACTTCGAGTTCTTGGACCACTGGAGGTTTCCCCGCCACTCCATAGGGGAGGAGCGGCGGTCTCTGTTGCGCAAGAAGTATGCAGAACGCAAGGTAGACGCGTTGATTGCCGAGTCCCCACCGGCGGCGCAGCTCATGATGCAGCATCGGGTGAGCATTTTCGGGCCCGTTCCGTGTGTGGTGGTTCCGTATTTTCCCGATGAAGGCGGCGACAAGGAAGCTGTCATCGGGCTGTTGTCGGCGACCAGCCTGACAGACACTGTGCGGTTGGCTCTGCGCCTTCACCCGAAGACCACGCGGGTCGTGGTCCTCGGCGATCAGTCGGACGTCACACGGCTCCAGTCGCCGCACATTCTCGAGGCCTTGGAGGCGCAAGCTCCGGGCGTGGAGGTCTTGATCAAAACCGAGTTTCCGATGGCGGAGCTCGAGAGGGACCTCGCGGCCTTGAAGCCGAACTCGCTGGTCTTCATGATGCCCATATTCCGTGACGCTACCGGGGAGTCCTTCGTTCCAGAGAACGTGTCGAGGCGCCTTGCCGCCGTGTCTGCCGCGCCTATATACGCGTTCGCCGAGACGTTCCTCGGCACCGGGGTGGTGGGCGGCGACATGCTCAGTCCGAGAGAGACTGCGTCGAGGGCCGTTCGCATTGCGCTGTCGGCCCTTGGGGCGCAAGGCAAGCTCGCAGAGGAGCCGCACGTGGAGGTAAGCCGGGTCTTGCTCGACTGGCGCGCCCTGCAGAAGTGGCACATCGGCAGGATTCCGAAGGAGGCCGAGGTTCGGTTCAAGCCGAGATCCGTCTTCGAGGATTATCTCGTCGAGGCACTGCTCGGTATCGCGGCTTTCGCGGCCGAGACCTTGCTGCTCCTGCAGCTTGGAAGGCTTCTGATGCAGCGCAACAGGTTGCACCGCAACCTCGTGACGACAAACGACGAGCTTCGCGACTATGCCCAACGGCTGCTCACGGTCCGCGAGGACGAGCGCCGTCTCATGGCGCATGAGATCCACGACGAGGTCGGCCAGGTGGTGTCTGCCGCATCCGTGCAGATTGGACAGCTCCTGCAGCGCACAGACGGTGACACTGCCGACTCGATGAAGCGACATGTCGAAGTGAGCGTGGGGCTGCTCGACTCGATCTCGAAGTCGGTCCGTCGCATGCTGGCCCAGTTACGACCGGCGATTCTCGACGAGCGGGGGCTCAATGCGGCGCTCGAGTGGCTCGTGCTGCACTCTGGTGGCAGCAAACAGGTGCAACTCGACTGCGCCGCCGACGTCGCGACGCTCCACCCGTTGGCGAGTACCTGCATTTTCCGCATCGTGCAGGAGTCGCTTACCAACATCCAGCGTCACGCAAAAGCGCAGCATGTCACCATCGAGCTTGCCGACGAGGACGGCGATCTCGTGCTTTGGGTCGACGACAACGGGTGCGGGTTCGATGAAGTCCGCGGCGGCACGCTCGGACTGACCGGGATGCGCCAGCGAGCCGCTGCACTGGGCGGCACTTGCAAGATCGAGAGCCGGGTCGGTCAGGGCACGTCCATCGAAGTGCGCATTCCGGCGAAATGGAGGGGCAAGGATGGACACCCGTAGAATTCTCATCGCCGACGATCACGGAATCCTCCGCGCAGGCATTCGAGGGCTCATGGGGCAGGCTTTCCCGACGTTCTCTTGCACCGAGGCGGGCACCTTCGACGAGGTGCTCCGCGAGCTTGCCGCGGCCCCCTGCGATGTGGCAATCTTAGACCTGAAGATGCCCGGCGCCAACGTCGATGCGGTCCGGGTGGTGCACGAGCGCTTTCCACACACCAAGGTGCTTGTCTTGACCATGCATTCGGCCGACGAGTTTGCCGTACCGGCGATGGACGATGGGGCATCGGGATTCCTCAACAAGGGCTGCAGTACGTCCGACATGATCGTTGCCATCGAGGCACTGCTTCGAGGTAAACGCTACATTAGCGACGAGGTTGCTGCACTACTGGAAAGTCGTGGTCCTAGGCAGTCTGGCCACCCTGGCCACCAAGGACTCGACGCGCTTTCCGATCGCGAGCTTCAAATCGCCATCGGGGTGGCGCGGGGGGAGACTTACAAGGACATCGCGGTGAGGCTTTGCATTCGGTCGTCGACGGTGGGCACCTACCGCGAGCGCATCTTCGAGAAGCTTCATCTCGGCAGCACGGCGGACCTGGTGCGGTACATGGTGCACCACCACCCGGACATGGTGTCTCGGAAGTCGACGTGAGAGGGGAGGTAGAAGGTCCATCGCCCTCTCGGTGCAGGTCCATCGCCCTCTCGGTGCTCTTTATATGGTCACATAGTGCAGGTCCATCGCCCTCTCGGTGCTCTTTGTATGGTCACATAGTGCTGGTCCATCGCCCTCTCGGTGCTCTTTGTATGGTCACATAGTGCTGGTCCATCGCCCTCTCGGTGCTCCTCCATCGCCCTCGCGGTGCGGTTTGTAGGGTCACGTAGTGCTGGTCCATCGCCCTCTCGGTGCTCCTCCATCGCCCTCGCGGTGCGGTTTGTAGGGTCACGTAGTGCTGGACCGTCGCCCTCTCGGTGCTCCTCGATCACCCACCCGGCCTGGGTTGGCCTCAGTCCTCCACAACAACCTGCTCGATCCGGTCCCCCTCGGCGATGCGCGACCACGACTCCACAGTCCCGTCAGCATGCCCCACACGCGAAAACTCCCCATCAAGATGTGGCGCGCGTACCAACGTCACAAAAAGCTGGCTCGACCCCGTGTCGCGACCCGATAGCGCCATCCCCACATCAAGCGCTCCAAACGCCACAGGCCCCGTCTCGCAACGAAGTAGCTTGCCAGACCCCCCAAACCCGTCGCCCCCCGCATCTCCAAACTGCACCACAAACCCAGGCACCACCCGATGCACCACCATCCCGCTGTAAAACCCGGCGCGCGCAAGTGCCACCACCCGAAACGCCGAAACCGGCGCAGGCGAGGGATCCAACCGTATGCTCCGTACCCCCGTCTCGAACTGAAACCTCACACGCACCGACGCAGTAAGACTCCCTTCGACAGGTTCCACCGACTCGGCCCCCTCACACACCACAGAAGGCTCGCCCGCCGTCGCAAGAAGCCTCTGGGCCCGCGTACGCACCGTAACGTTGGAATCGTGACAGGCCACACGCGCAGCCTCCCTTGCCTCGGGAAGCTCCAGTGCAACGGCTGCCTCGAGCACGCTCAATCGAACGTCTATGCGATCCTCAGGCACCGCCTCTGCCAGCGCCGTACGCAGTGCTTTCGCCACTGCCGGATCCAACTCACCACGCTCCCCGTGCGCGCCTGCAAACGCCCGCTCTGGATGCCCATGGAGCACCCTCGACGCCGTTGCAACCACTCCCGGCACCTTGGACCCCAATGCCTCGGCAAGAACTTGGCGCGCTGTTCCACCAAGCTCGGGATGTCCCCCGATCCCATCGAGTGCCGCCATCGCCACCCGAACATGACCACTGCGCACCAGTGCAAGCCAGGCAGTACGATGCTCCCCAGTCAGCTTGCGTCGAAGCAGTGCGCTTAGACGCGCCCGTTCCCATGGCTCGGTCCCTGCCTCCGCACAGTGCTGGATCACCCCGCTTTCGTACGCCCCACGAACCAGCGCCGTCGCCGCTGTGCACCGAAGCTCGCCGAAACGACGAACTGCTGCAGCTGTTGCCCCATTGGGAATAGGTAGGGACGCCATCATGGTAAGCAATCCTGCGGTCCCTTTGGGGGCGTCCGAACCCAAGGACCCAAGCAGCGTGGAGGCCAGAGCAAAGTTCGTCTCCACTGTCGACGTCCGTGTCTGTGGGTCGGCGCGCACTGGAAAAAGCCTCGCGAGGATCTCGACCACCTTGCGTTTGCCGCCAGGTCCAAGCCCCCCAAGCGCCCGAGCAGCTTGCACGCGCTCTGGAACCGTATACCCCTCCTGTTCCACAATCTGGGCAAGCACCTCCACGGCCCGGTCCCCCGTAAGCGCCAGGGCGCGGACAGCAAAGATCCGGTCTTCCGTCGCTCGGGTCAGTGCACGCTCGGCTCCGGCCAGCACGCGGTCGTCCTCAATGGGCTCGTCAAGACGCACAAATGGATAGAGCGCTGCATCCATCGCGTGTTCGGTCATCGCCGCCACGAGGGCCGCTCTTGCTTCGCTCGAAAGACGACGCCGACGGGCTGCCAGCTCTCCTAAGGCGTACGCAGCCTCGGCGCCCACAGGACCTCCCTCCTTTGCGCGGGATGCCAGCCATCGTTCGCCCAAAGGCCCGTCTGCGCACTTGGCGACAGCACGGAACCACGCGGCTGCGTGTCCTGCAGGCAGCCCCGGAGTCAACGACACGGCCCGGGCAACGATCGCCCGGGTTCGCGCTTCGTCGGGAGCAACACAGGTGACACCAAGACCGTACGCCGACCACGCTGCGGCTTCTGGGTCTTCGTCAGCAAGGCCGCGACGGAGCCGCTCGACACTGCTCGGACCCGCAAGGCGCGCGAGAGCTCGCACCGCGCGACGTCGCTCCGCTAGGTCCGACGCATCGGTAGCCACACGCGCGGCGTCTTCAGGGGGGGACGGGACCGGAGCTGTCGAGCGTTCCTTGCATCCCGAGAGCAGGAACAGGAACGCCGCACGACACCATCTCGATAGTCCGCTCAGTGGTCGAGGCCGAGTTTGCTGCGGGCCTCCCCGTAGGCGTCGGTGACAGAGAACGCGAGCAGATCGCGAACTTCAGGGGTCTTGACGATCCATGCGGCGCGTTCTTCTGGTGAGTGCGACAGATTGGCGCCGAGTGCCTCGAGAGCAGCCTGCGGATCTCCCACGGCCAACAAGGCAACCCGATTGGCCCATGCAACCACGGCTTGCCCTGTGCGCGCAGCACCGGTGCCGACGGACCCTGCGACCTCGAGAGCGAGAAGCGCGATGTCAGGCTCGAGATTCTTTGGCAACGACGCGCCGACGCGCCTGGCGACCTCACCGAGCGCTGCCAGGTCGACCCCCTCCGGTTGCCACGTTGGATTGAACGCATGAAGCCATCCCAACACAAGCTGTCCCACGTGGGTGCCTCGTAGAAAGGCTGCGGCGTGGGCCTGAAGCAGTTTGAGCGAGCGGATCACGAGAAACACCTGCGCTTGTTCTGGCATCTTCAGCATCGAAGGGCCAAAAAGGAGTCCTGCGGGGGTGATTGGAATGCAAGGTCCTGGGGCGTCTTCCGAGAAGTGCCAGGTCACGTCACGCGAAAGCCGCGAGACCAGCGTTCCCAGGGGTTGGGCCTCTGCGGGGACAGACCCAGCTCGAAGCGTTCGGAGGTCCAAGGCGCCGGCAGCCGCATCGAGGGCATCGCCGGTGCGGGCAAGGAGGGTCCGAAGGGCGGGCGATACAGCTTCTGGGGCGAGCAAGCTGTCGAGGGAAGGGTCCAGTGCGTCGGCCTCAGCCCCGCGCAGTGGCACGGAGCGTCCCTCGAAGGCCGCGTGGGTAGCCTCGACGACCCGCGCAGCGTCCTGTCGCCCACGAAGGGCGTAGGCGGTCTGCAGCACCTGAAAGTAGGCGGGGACCACTCTACCGGCGCCAATCGAGCGACGCGCATCGGACGAGGCGCGGTCGAGCAGAATGTTGAACGCCGGGGTTTGCTTGTGACGGACATAGAACTCGGCCAACGCTTGGAGCAGGTGCACGTCGGTGGGGGACGCGCGGCGAGCTTTTTCGAATTCCTGTTCGGCTTTGCGAGGTTCGTTGGCCGTCTCGTAGAGGGTTGCAAGCTCGATCACGCGACGCCGCCGTTCGTCGACAGTGGAGGCTTTTGCGAGGAGGTCTTGTTGCACCTGCACCGCCCCTGCAATGTCATTGGCACGCGCAAGCACACCGGCAAGACGTTCCAGGGTCGGGACATCTTCGGGGGTCCTCTTGAGGACCTCGCGAAGTGCCACCTCGGCTCGGGCCAGGTTCACGGCTTTGTGCGAATAGAGCTCTCCGAGCTTTGCGTACACCATACGCTGTCCATCGGGAGTCGAGAGCAGACGAACCAAGCTTACCCAGGCCTGCTCGGCATGCGCGTAATCGCCCTGGCTGTCGTAGAGGTCGCCCAGTGCTTCGAGGGCTTCGGGATGATCGGGTTGGACCGCCAGCACCTGCTCGAAGGCGTCACGGGCAGCAACGTCCAACCCTGCCTCGCGGAGGGACGAGCCCCGTTCGAGGTCGAGGAGCACGCGTTCTGCTGGATCCGTGACGTTGGGCCGACGTTGTTCCAAGAGTGTTGCGAGGTCTGCAAAGGCGCCACGTTTGCGGTAAAGGTCGGCGAGACACTGGAACGCGTCGCGGTAGGCCACGTCGAGCTGCACCAACGCCTCGAGGGCTGCGATGGCATGGACCTCGTCGTCGTGTTCGCTCCACAGGCGTTGGGCTTCGTACCAAGCCTCACACTGATGCTCCTTGACGGCACTGGCACGAGCCAGCGCTTCGAAGGCTTCGGCAGCCGCGGTGTTGGTGCGCAGCTTGGCGAGCATTTCCCACGCGACGATATCGCCAGCGTCTTCTTGGGTGGCCTGCTCGAGGAGGGCCTGGGCGGACTGAGGGTCGTTGATTTCGAGGGCAGCTTGGGCGGCGCGCACATGGAGGAAGGCAAGGTCCATGGGACTCGAGAGGCGCGACGTGAGCTTTTCGGTGCTTTCGAGGAACGCCTTGGGGTCAGGACGGTCTTGGTTCCAGAGAGCACGAAGTGCGGCGAGGGAGGGCTCTGGGACGGACGTTGCAAGGGCGATGAGGGAACTGTCGTTGTCACCAAGTTGTCGTGCGAGCTCGGCGTGCGCAGCGGTTTCCGAGCCTCCAGCGAGGCCAAGCGCTTCGGCAATGGCGCGTGCGACAGGAGCGAGCTCGTGGTCGGCCGCTTGACCGAGCAGGGCGTGCTCGACGAAGCGCAGACTTGGAAGGTACTTGGGGGCTGTCTGGAGGATCTGCTGGTGACGCGAGAGGGCGGTGCTGGGATCGAGCTCGGCGAGACGTTCGAGGGGTTCTCGCGGGTCTGAGGAGCCGCGCACCTCGGCTTCGAGGTCACGCAGTAGGCCGTCCTTGTCTTGCGCAGCGAGGCGATTGCACAGGACACGGGCGAAGTCGGCGTCGGCGTCTTCGAGGCATCGGCGAGCCAGGCGCAAGGCGTCGTCGGGATGGCCCCCCTGCTCATAGAGTGAGGCAGCGTCGAGGAGCAATACGGTACGGGCAGCGCCGGAAGCTTCTTTGGCCCGGGCTTCACGCCACTGGGCGTGGTCTTGGAGCGTCGTTGGGTCGGTCCGTTCGAGCAGCAGACGCAAGGCGGCATCAGCGGGATAGGCGCGGTGAAGCGGCTCGAGGAGGGGGCCGACGGACTCGGGCTCCCCCGCGAGTGCCTCACGGACCGTGTGGACCGCAGCCTCGAGGGGGTCATCTTTTGGCTGCTCGCGAATCCATTTCAAGACCTCGTCGGTGTAGCCCGCGCGGCGGGCGATGCGCTCGGCGGAGAAGGCGGCGAGTCCGAGGGAGGGGTCGGCTTGATGGGCGCGTTCGAGGAGCTCGAGACGGGTGGGGACCTCGAGGGAATCGGCGCGTGCAACGGCTTCGAGGCGAAGGGTGGCGCCTCGCGCACCGTCGCCGATCTCGTCGGCCACCGAGGTGAGCTCGACGACGAGGTCGATGCTGCTGTCGAGGGAAGCCAAGGCGCGGAGGGGAGCTTCGGCGGCGGGGTCGGCCCGGTGGGCGAGCTTGTAGGCAGCTTGGGCGCGGACAGGATCGCCCACGCGCTCGGCAAGGAGACCCGCAGCGAAGGCACGGTCTCGCGCTGCCGAGGAACCTTTGGAAGGCCAGGCGAGGAGCGCGTCATAGAGCTCGCCGAACTGTCCGGCCCGGGACGCGGCTTCGAGCGAAACCAGGCGGACAGCAGGAGGCGCAGTCTCGCCAAAGGCCCTTACTGCGGCACTGAGGGCGGACGGTGAAGGGTGAGCGGCAAGGAGACGTCCCAGAAGCACCGAGGCGCGAGCCGTTCCCGCAGTGTGTCCATCGGGGGCGAGCGAGGTGAGCGCGGCAGCGAGGGCGGGCATCTCCTCGGCCAGTGCGTCGATATCGGACGGGGCCGGGGCGACTCCGTGGAGCGTTGCGAGGACGGCACGGTCGGCGGCCGTGAATCCGCCATCGGTCTCCAACACGCGGGCGACCCTAGCGCCGTCACCAAGTTCGATGGCACGGGCCACGAGGGCGCGACGAGCGGGGAAGTTCGAGGGATCGGCCAGCTCCTCGAGCCATGCAGCGGCGGCGCTCCGGGTCGCCTCGTGCACGGCCCCCAACGCCATGGCGAGCCAGGTAGCGCCACGTGACAACTCGGGTTCGGAGCGAAGCGTGGCGATACACGATGAGGCCCGTGCGACATCGCCAACGTCGAGAGCCACGCGGGCCTCGCGTAGGGCGTCGTTGGGAAGTCGTTCGTCACCGTCCTGCACGGGATCGCTTCCGCGAAGACGGAACGCGTGGGTCATCGCCTGTGCGACGCGGGCTTGGAGGCCGGCAAGTCCGATGAATGGAGCGGACGTGCCGCGAGCGAGGGCATGAGCGACCAGGAGCACCGGGGCGCGGACATCGGTGGACGACAACGCGAGGGCCGAAGCGAGACGATGAGCCGACGCGTCGGTGTCGCACGCAAGGGTGGCGAAATCGGCCGCAGCGAGCTGGAGCTCGAGCTGAATCGAGGGTTCTTCGACCGCGGCGAGCTCGCTATCGATGGCGCGAAGGGCTTCGTCAGGATGACGCGCGAAGCCACGCACCTGCTCGTGGGCAAGTAGCGACGAGGGGTTGTTGTCGCGAGCCTCGATGGCGAGCTCGGCTGCGTGTGCGTTGTTGCCGGCGATGGCGAGGAGCTCACTTGCTGCGAGCAGACCGCGCGATCGTCCATGGCGTTGTCCGCGGGCGCGGGCGTCGGCCTCGAGCCAAGACGCGCGCTCGGCAAGGCGAGCACGCATCGATGGGGGGAGTCCTACCGCGGCGGCACGTGGGGGGATGATCGAGGGGCCGACCGCTGGCTGGGTCGCGAGGAGCTCGCTCTTAGGGAGGATAAAAGTGACTTCGTTGGGGTCGAATTGGCGCTCCTCTGGGACGAGAAGTGCGGGACCAGGTTTTTCCGAGCTTGGCAGAGGGACTGCACTCGTGACCACCGAGTCGGACTCGAGATGCGGGGGCGGACGGGTGGTGATGGGTTCGCGATGGAGGTCTGGGGGACGACCGCTGTCACGGGCGAAGAGCTGGCCTAGACCAGCACGGGCGGAACGATGTGGGTCGCCTCTTGCCGCACCACGAAGGAGCTCTTGTGGGATCGCGGCCACGACGGTGGCGTTCGATTCCGCGGGTTCGGCGGTGGGGATGGGCGTTGGGGTGACCAGGAGTCGAGGTGAGTTGCGGGTGGGCACGTCCTCTTCGAAGTCGGACTTGGCCTTTCTTGCTTGAGCCTTGTGTGCCGTTGGAGTGGCGATTTCAGGTGCGAACCCGTTGTCGTCCCACTCGGCGAGAGCGGAGTCCCAATCGACGTCGTCGAAGTCGGGCAGCCTGTTGTTTGAGTCGGTCATGGTGTCCCCTCGAGGCCCAAGGACTTGCGAAGCTCGATGTACTGCGGAGAGAGCACGAAGCGGAGCAACTCTTCGGCACGGGCATCGCCGCGCACCGCACTTCCGAGACGCTCGAGGGGCTCACTGAGGACATCGCACAACACGAGAGACACGTCGCCGCAGGCCAGGACGGAGACGCGGTTTTGCGAGAGCAGCGCGCGACTAACCCAGGCGCTCGGATCGGAGCTGCTTTCGACGATGGGCCGGCAAAGATCGGGAAGTAGTCGCTTGGTTTTGCGAGAGATGGCCTTGGAGATCAGCCGTTCGATCTCGGCCAGCGTCGCATAAGGCGGATGCTCCACGAGGACCTCGGCAATGCGGCACGCGGCCACGGTGATGGCGGCAATGGAGACGTCGTCACGCCATCGCGCGATCGTGGTGCCGCGCACGAGGGCGAAGAGCTCTCGGGCGACCCTGGCTCGGGTGAGGGGAGACAACGGATTGCTCACCTGGGCACCGACCACGAGTGCGGGGGGATCGCCTGGGACCCCTTGGACACCGAGGGGGTCTTTGCCGCCGACGTAGAGGTCGAACTCGGGGATACCGAAGGCGCCGCTCCAAGCGGCGATTTC
Source organism: uncultured delta proteobacterium (assembly GCA_903894755.1). Taxonomy (GTDB): domain Bacteria; phylum Myxococcota_A; class Polyangia; order Polyangiales; family Polyangiaceae; genus CAITRH01. The sequence continues at coordinate 5,939 of CAITRH010000298.1, read as the reverse complement.
GTTGCGGAGGCCGAGGCCAGCGCGGGGGTCGATACGGTCGCGACGGGACACGCCGCAGGCCTGGAGCGAAGGGCCAAGGGCTTCGGCCAGGGTCGGAGCCAGGGTCATGAAGAGGTCGGCGATGGGACCGGCGTCCCCTGACGCGAGCAACTGTCTGACGGTGGCGTCGGAGAGCGCGATCTTCGGGAGACGAGGTTTTTTCGAGGCGAGTTGGAGGAGCTGTTCTTCGGCTTTGGGGTCTGCACCAACGGCTACGAACACTCCAAGGGAGGCGTGGAGCAGGGAGTCGTCGCCGGTCGCCCGGGCGATCTTGACGAGACGTCGGATCGCGGGAACGTCCACGGGACGGTGGGTGAGGCTTTGCAGAATGGTGGCCCGGGCGTTTGCGAGGAGCTTTGGACGTGTGGGGGGTTGGGGGTCAGCTTGCAGCAGCATGTCGAGCGCTTCGCCATCGGCAGACGACTCCTCGAGGAGGCGGACTACGGCTTGCGTTGCGGACTGGGGTTCGTTGAGGCGGTCTCGATAGATGGCCATGGCGAGGCGGGCAGCTTCGACCCGTCCTTCGCCCTCGGTGCGCTCGTGCATGAGGACTTCGAGCATTTCGGTGGCTTGTCTCCAGGCACCGGTCCGGGAAGCGGCGATGACGAGACGTTCGCGCACGGGGAGGGTGGTGAGCTTGGCTTGGTGGAGCCCCACCAGAACGGCGAGGGCTTTGTCGAAGTCCTTGAGCTTGTTCTCATAGATGTCGACGGCGGCAACACCGGCGGTGACACGGGCGCGGGCGGGCGCGGACTGGAGGGTTGACAGACGCGCCAGTGCGTGTGCGGCTTCGTCGTAGCGCCGCTGTTTGATGCAGATTTCGCCGGTGAGAGCGAGTCCTCCGACGTGATCGGGCTCGAGCATGGTGACGTTTTCGAGAGCTTTGAGCGCGCCATCGGGGTCGCCCTTCTCACGGAGCGCGCGGGCTTGTTCCCAGAACAGCCTGGCAATTTCTGGAGGGTCGTCGGTGACCTCGAGGCGGTGGGCGATGAGACCGAGCAAGCGGTCGGGTTGTTTGCGCTCGCGGACCAGGCGAAAGAGTCGGTCGAAGGCGACGGTTCGGGAGGCATCGCGGGCCACGCTGGCGTCGAGTGCCGTTTCCGCGCGTCCTATTTCGTCGAGATCGAACCAGAGCAGCGCGGCCTCCTCCCAGAACGCGGCACCACGGGCGGGATCGGCGCACCGCGCGCCGAGCTGTTCTGCGGCTCCTGCTTGCATGCCCCGGTCACCGAGCATTTCGCCGGCGGTGCGCAGGCCCTCCCACGACGCCAAGTCGTCGGCATCGGCTTGCACGGCGCGGGCGAAGGTCCGATGGGCGGCCGAGACATCGCCTGCGACGAGCAGCGACCACGCTGCCAGCGCTGCGGCCTCGTGGGGTACGTCGGCACCCAGACCATCTAGGCCATCGCCGAGTCCCAAGAGAGCGGAGGCACGACGGGTTGCCTCGCAGCCAGGCGCCGACGTCGCGAGGTTGGCGAGACGTACGGCCAGGCTTGTGCCTTCGAGGAGGGGAGGCTGCGTTGAAGTGGGGAGAGAGGCAACTGCGAGTCGGGTCGCACTGACCCGCATGGCCTCGCGGGCCTGGTCTTCGAGGACATTGCCCACGGCCTCTCGAGCGTCGCGCTCCTCGGCTGGACTCCGAAGGGCCGCAGCAAGCCATTCGAGCGAGGCGATGAGTCCCCCACCCGCAGCGGACCACACCTTGGCCTGCTCCACCGGATCTCCCCATCCGAGTCGAAACTCTTCGGCCGCGGCGAGGGTCTTCGCCTGTTGTCCCAACGCGGCCAGTCGGGCCAGGGCGGCATGCGTTGCGACCTGGTCCTCGGCCCCCTTCGACCAGACGAGCCGAGCGAGGGCGGAAGCGACCGCAAGATCGGTGTCCTCGGACGAAGACTCGGCGGATACGAGCGCGTCGAGGGCGGCGTCGGGCTGTCCGGCAGCGACTTCGAGGGCGAGGCGCTCGAGGGCGAGCACACTCGGGTCGCCTCCACCCGCCAGGGCACGCTCGACGGCGGTCCGTCGCCCTTCGAGCGGCTCGCTTTCCACGCCGCGGCAGGCCCAGGCCAGGGTGACACTGGCAGCAGTTTTATCGCCCGAGAGGGCGCCTTCGAAGGCCGAAAGGGCCAGGTCCCGATGGCCGAGGCCCCAATAGAGCAGACCTGATTCGAGGGAAAATGCGGCTGCTAGCAACGGATCGGTGGCGGCTTTGCCAGCGCGAAGGGCATGTTCCGCTGCGCTTTCGAGGGAGTTGCCCTTGCGCTCGAAGGCCACGAGGTAGCTTGCGACCAGGGGGTCACTCGGGTCGGCTGCAAACAGACGTTCTAGAAGGAGGCCCGCTCCTGGGTGGTCGCCGGCGTGCTCGGCCCGCATGGCAGCGAGCAACAAAAGGCCGCGGCGGACTTCCGGGTCGGCTTGCGCTGCCATCCCCTCCAGTGCGACCCGGCTCCGTTGCTCGGGCCATTCGGGCCAAAACGCATCGAGAGCGTAGGCGAGCCATGCTCCTCCTGGGATCGCGGCCAGCTCGTCGAGGGCCAAGATCCCCTCGGCTTGTCCGCGGGGCAGACGGGCCCGAACGAGCTCGACGCCAAGGCCGACCCGTTCGTCGTCGGCGACGCCCGAAGCGAGCAAGCGACGGGTGGCTTCTTCGTACCAAGCGGGGTCCGAGCTCGTGGCAGCCAGGGCTCGTCCTACCCGCGCGATGGTGGCCTGAGGAAGTCCTTCGAGGGCAGCATGACGTAGCGCGATTTTCGCCGCGGCCCCGTCGCCCGATCGGGCCCAGAGCGAGGCCGACGCGAGAAACAACCGCGCCCGCGACACGTCGTCTTCGAGGTGCTCGGCAAAGGCGTTGAGGTGACGGGCAAAGGCTCCTAAGTCGTCGCCAGTGGCCAGGAGGTCGAAGGAGAGGGCCCACACGGGAATGGAGCCAGAGACGCCCGCAAGGACCTCCAAGGCCTTCTCTGGGTGTGCCTCGGACGCCGCATGTTCGGCGACGCGAAAGGCGAGCGCGGAAGCGACAGGCCCCCCCATTCCGAGAAGCTTGGCCGCGATGGATGCGGCTCGCGGGAGACTGCTCGCGCGCTCGGCGAGGCGCAGGCGAGCCAAGTCCACGAGCCCGTCGAGCACGGGGCTGGGAGCGTCAAAGCGATCGAGGACCTCGCGAGCGCGCTCCGGCTCTTCGGCGGATGTCCATGCGTAAGCGCAGCGCAGGACGAGGTCCGCGAGGTTTGCGGGGCGAGAGAACCACCGAGGTGCGTCGTCTCGTCCGCCTAGGGAAACAAGCGCTTCGAGAGCCTCCGCCCAGGACGGTCCCCCGTTTGCGGAAAGGAGCTCCTCGAGCAGGCGGGCCGCCGAGAGGTTGCCGTTCGATGCTGCGTCGGTCAGGGGACCAAGGGCCTCCTCAGTATGGCCTTGTGCGAGGGCGAGCCGGGCCACGTCGAGCAGGAGCAACGCTTTCCAAGAGGGAGGCTCGGCGTTCAGAGCACGGGCGCCAAGGGCTTCTGCGCGCAGGGCAGTGTCGCCGAGCTTGGCGGCGAGGTGCTCGAGGGTCAACCAGGCGACGGTTCTTGCCGGGCCGGTCCCCTCGTTTGCGGCTTTTTCTGCGACATTGCGGGCTCCTGCCAGATCGCCCTGGTCGGCGAGCCAGGCGGCTTGGACAAGCCACGCGCGGACTTTTTCCTCGGCGGTTGACGCGGCTCGGGCAAGGTTTTCGACCAGCTCGCCATGCTCGCGACGTCCTTTAAACCGCCGAAACAGAGCCTCGAGCGACTCACGGACGCTCGGATCGGCCTGAAACGCGGCGGAGTAGTCGAGCTCGGCAGCAGCGTTGTTTCCAGCGCGCTCTTCGACGTCGCCGAGCTCTAAAAGCAGCCGCGCCCGTCGCGAAGTGGCACTGGAGACCTCCAGTTCGGCGCACAAACGCGTTGCGCTCTTGGAATCGGCGGAAAGCTCGGATGCGTGGGACATGGGGCCCTTCGAGACTAAGCGCCATGCCCGAAATGGGAAAGCGTCCTCACTCGTGCCTTGCCAAAAAGCCTCACGTGCCTCGCGAAATCGACCGGCTGGCATGAAAGTCGCCCCACGTCGTCTCGCCGGTGTTACCTTCGTTCGTGGGGTTTCGTGCCGGCCCACGATGCCACCACAGACCCCACCACGGACCCCTGGACCAGCATGGAGATAAAGCAACAGCTCAAACTCACCCAGCAGCTCGTGATGACGCCGCAGCTACAGCAGGCCATCCGGCTGCTCCAGCTATCGCGCCTCGAGCTGATCGATGAAATCCGCAAGGAGCTCGACGGCAACCCGGTGCTTGCCGACGAGGACATCGACCCGCGTGCGCTTCATGGGGACATCAAGCACAACGACCCCGGTGCGCAGGAGCCGCAAGACATGGCGGAACGACTCCACGCGACCGACCTCACCAAACGCAACGAGGAAAAGCAGGCGCAGGATGTCGACTGGGAGCAATTCTTAGAGAACCGCACGCTCCAGCAGCCGATGCCCGGGGGACGAGGCGGGTTCGAAGAGCTCCCTCCCATCGACCAGAACCTCACCGAAGTTCAAAGCCTGGTCGACCATCTCCTCTGGCAGCTGCAGATGACCGACTTCACCGAGCAAATGCTCGAGCGCAGATACCAGGACCCCGCCTGCACCCGCAACGAGACCAGGGCTTTCCAGGCCCGCTTCGACGCCGAAGCCGCGCGACGGTTTGCGATCCTGGTGCTCGGAAACCTCGATGAGCACGGGTTTCTCAATCTCAAAGGGGTCCAAAAAGAGGGCGGCGACCGCACCTCCGACGACACCATCGACGACCTGGCCCGTCAGGCCAACCTCGCTCTCGACGATGCCCCAGAGATCTTGCGCATCATGCAGGAGTGGGATCCGGTCGGCTGCTGCTCGCGCGACCTACGTGAGTGCTTACGGGTCCAGGCCGAGATCTACGGATACGAAGACCTCGCCCTCACCGTGATCGCCAAGCATCTGCACAACCTCGAAAAACACAACTACCAGGCCATCTCCCGCGACCTCAAAGTCCCCCTCGAGGAGGTCTACGACGCTGTCAAGGAGATCCAAAAACTCGAGAGCCGTCCAGCCCGCAACTTCACCGAAACCGACGACAAAAGCATCGCTATCACCCCCGATGTCTACGTCATCAAAGACGGCGACCGCTTCGTCGTCACCGACAACGACCGCGGTGTGCAGCGCCTCTATATTAACGACACGCTTACCAAGCAGCTCCTCAAGGATCCCCATGCCAAGGAGTTCATCGGAGAGAAACTCCGCAACGCCCAGTGGCTCATTCGCGCCATCGAACAGCGTCGTAAGACCATCATCCGCGTTACCGAGTGCATCGTCGAAAAACAGCGCGAGTTCTTTGAACGGGGCGTAGCGTTCCTCAAGCCGATGATCCTGCGTGACGTTGCCGAGACGGTTGGCATGCACGAGTCCACCATCAGCCGTGTGACCACCAACAAGTACGTACACACGCCCCAAGGTCTCTTCGAACTCAAGTATTTTTTCAATTCCTCCATAAGACGCACCAGTGAGGACGACATCGCGTCGGAGAGTGTCAAACAGGCGATCAAAAAGATCATCGAAGCCGAGGACAAGCAAGGCCCGATGAGCGACCAGCAGATTGTCGAGGTGCTCGCCAAGCGCGATGGTATCCAGATCGCGCGTCGAACGGTCGCCAAGTACCGCGAGATGCTTGGGATCCTCTCGTCGAGCAAGCGCAAGAAACTATTTTGAACGACTTAAACCATGTCCAGATCGAGACCCGCCATTTCTGCCAGACGAGGCTTTGGCCGAGGAGCCCGCGCAGCGTACTTAAAGTACGTGAGCAGGCACCGCAGGCCAAAACGGAGTATGGCGGGAATGGCGGGTTTCGAGATGGGCGTGGTTTA